>ONCB01000011.1 GCA_900316175.1 uncultured Succinatimonas sp. | reverse complement strand
ATGCCACCATGATTTCTCCTGACGCATTGGACTTATCTCCTCAATACGCTCAGAGATCTTGGCACAGATGCTGTTTTCCTGCTCTTCATCCCCCCATGGAGTCTTCAAAAGTACCTTGGCAGCACCAGTTACATGTCCAACAGCATAAATATGGAATTTGCCTTCCTTAATAGCCTTTAACACTGCAGGCCGAAGCACCAGCTGATGAATGCATGAAGCCGGTATCACAACACCCTGTGTTCCTGTCAGACCATGCAGACGACATAATCTAAAAAAGCCTTCAATCTTTTCATTAACACCGCCAACCGGCTGAACATCACCAAACTGATCTACGGCGCCGGTTACCGCCAGATCCTGTCTTACAGGAAGCTCTGACAGCGCAGAAATCACCGCACACAGACCAGTCAGCGAAGCTGAGTCACCATCAATTTCACTGTATGACTGTTCAAAAACCAGACTTGCAGATAATGGCAGAGGCTGCTCGGTACCGAACTCTTTGGTTAAAAAACCATTGATGATCATCATAGCCTTTGCATGGATCTGACCTGCAAGCTCTGCCTTTCTTTCAATATCAATAACATCACCTTCACCGCCAACTCTTAAGGTTGCTGTAATTCTTACAGGCTCACCGTATTCATAGGAGGTACCTGTAGTTTCAATTACACTAAGTCCATTTATCTGACCTATAACTTCACCTTTGGTTGCAATGAAAATCTGATGATCACGATGATTGCGTAGCTCAGATTCAGACAGATAGTTAAGTCTGAAATCGTCAGCACCAATGGCCTTTAACACATCATGTCTTTTTACAGTCTTATCCTTTGCATAAAAAGATGCTTCAATACAGAAGTTTATAAGCTTCTGCTCTAAAATGCACAGATAACGTCTGTCTCCGGCCTGACGACTTGCCCACAGACATAAGAGATCTACAGCCTCAACAGAAAAAGGTTTTAATGAGTATCTGCTCTCATATGACTTTACAAGTGAACCAATCAGGTTTAAACCGCCTTTAGCAGAAAACTCCTGTACAATATCAGAGGAAATTGCATTATCAAGAACAGGCCATAACAGAGAAAGACCTGCACATTCGGTCGCATCACCGCATAAAATCAGTTTTAGTGAATTATTCTGAGCAAGACAGGCATTTACCATACCAAGCCACTTAGGGTGATCTATAAGGTGATTGCAAGGCATGATAACGATATTAGAAGATGTAAAAACACCATCATTCTTATCGTCTCCAAAGCACTCATATTTGGTTGGAGCATATGCTGTAACAGGCTCTTTACCGGTTATTTCTGTTACCAGCTCAAAAGCAATATCTATTACGTTAACAGAGGATGAACCACACAGTAAAAGAAGCTTTGCATTCTGATTCCTGATAAGGCTTCTGATGGCATTTCTGGCTCTAAGCTGCATGGAAGCAAAAGATCTTGGCTTTAATGAAGAGGTATCATGAAAGCTTTTATCGCCATAGTCAGCTAAAAGATCACTGTACTCAATTTCCAGAACCGTGTCGGCACTGACAGCAGTACTATTGCTACCATTTACGCTGCAGTCAGGTTCTTTGCTTTCTTTTACAGTATCAGGATTATTAAATACGAATTTCAAAATTTACCTCTGTTTAAAAATTAAAAAATCAGTCAGATTCAAAGCTGTAAATCAGATCAATACTATCACCTACTGATGATGCTATTTCAGCATAAAGCCTGTTCATAATCTCATATCTTAACTTGAATTCCTGAACAGAATTGAAAATGCCGTAACCATATGACAGTCTGATTTTACTGGTAATATAGGTCTGAAGTTCAACCTGTGAATCATTGCCGGTACCAGAAGAACCAATCTGAACTCCATCCATACCAAAGACACCCACTATAGAGTTCAAAAGACCTGAGGTTGTACCAAGACCAATTGAAGTCAGGAACTGAGTACTTGACCTGTCTGCATTGGTATCAGATGTCTTTTCAAGTCCATGTCCGTACAGAATATATGAGAGAATTTCATTCTGACTCATGGCTGGATTTGAAAACAGAGTTATAGCAGGATCTTTGGCTCTGCCGGTAATCTTTACACCGGCTAACACATCATTTTCTACATAAGAAGGATCGCATACAACTTCAGCATATAAAAGCGGATTATCAATATCATCCTTAAAAACACTATCAGCTTTATTGACTACAAACTTATGACCATAAAGATCTGCTCTGCCGTTTACAAGAGATATCTTTCCGCTTGATCTTAGTTTGCGTTTTCCTGCTTCCTTGTTAATCGATACACCACCTTCAAGTCTTCCCTTCACTCCTAATGCATCAACTTTTATATTATCAGAAAGTTTTACATTGATTGAGATTTCATCATCAACTGAGGCGGCACTGTTAATCTGCGATTTCTTGGCTTCAGTATAGAGATTTGACTTTTCGTTAACAAAAATTACATCTGAAGATGGGGATACAGATTTTGTTTCAAGATCTTTAAATTTGATTCTGGCACTCTTTACAAAAACATCACCATTAAAGGCAATGTTGTCTCCAAAGGTTGCCTTTGCTGTAATGTCTGTATAAGCCTCACCCTTACCCATTAAGAAGACCGGCAGAGACTCAGCATTGAGATTGAGCTGACCTGAAAGTTTGTCCTTCCAGTTTAAATCACCCTTTATATAAGCATTACTCTGATTTAAGGAAACAACACCATCCACACTGCCATTATCGCCATTAGCATTTAAGTTAAGTTCAAACTTATCAATATATCCAATATTGACAGTAGGATTAATTTCACCTGCTACCTTGGCATTGCCAAAGAGCATTGGATGTTCAAGAGTTCCTCCCAGATTTCCCTTTATGTTGGCCTTGCCAAGCACAGAATTAACAGATGAATTTACATTTGAAAGTAAAATCAGGTTGAAGTCACGCAGATCAATATCACCTGAGAGCTTTCTTGATGAAAGATAATCCGATATTGAAGCATTAAGCTTTAATGAGCCTAACCTCTTTGCAAAATTCAAATCAAAGTGTGAATCAATGGAATGCTGATTGGTACTTAATTCCAGTTTTGCATTCTCATATGGCAGTACCAGTGAATCATGCTTGAAGATACCGCTTGAAGCAGTCATATCTGATTCTATAAAAGAATATCCGTCAGCGTAGCGATAAGAACCTCTACCATCAAGAGTACCTGTCAGATCAAAACCTTCAGGCAGCAGCTTTGAAACCACGTTCAAATTGAGATTATCAATTTTGAATCTGCTTGAAAAAGATCCTGGATTTATCTGGCCATCTGTAAATACAAGATTTGCGGTGCCACCCTTTAAAGAAATGTCAGAAAAGCTTCCGCTTCTGCTTTTAATCTCATAATCAAATTCAACCGGTTTCTCAAGATAAATGGTGTCAATAATCTTGGTTACTATCACAAGGTTTGACACCTTTCCTTTATATACGGAGTTTTCTCTGTCATATGATCCATGGGCTGAGGCAAATGATCCTTCATCGGTACCACAGTTAATAGTAGCATCATGGTTTTCCACAGAACCTGACAGATCAACAGAGCAGTTTGAATAGTTACGACGAATTTTAGGAAGTCTTACCGTCTTAGCTATAAGAGCATTGGAAAAACTCTGCTTTTGTGTGTCATAAATAAGATCAAGAGCAACATCTGATAAAAGAACGTCCTTGAAACGCAGAAAATCTGACTTTCCAACCAGTGAAATTTTAGGTGAGTACAGATCTCCTTTAATATTAAGTCGTCCAGATAATGAACCATCAACACCAGGATACAGGAGTTTTAATTCCTTAAAATCATACTCTCCTCTTATGATTTCATCCTCTTGCGCATTTCCTTTAAGTGACAGGAAATTATCAGCCTGCCTTATGGAAATTAAGTCGAAGTTCAATGTGCGGTTTGAGTCAATATTTAAATTTTTAGCTTCAAAGGATGTCTTTCTGTCAAGAATTGAGAAAGTAGAATCCAGATCTTCTACATGAACAGAGAAACTGTCATTATCTGATCTGTAATGAGCATCCCCCTGTATATCAAAAGAAAATTCACCTTCAAGATATTCAGAAATACCGCCTATGTCTCCAGCACACAGAGTGGCCTGACCAGTGAATGAATATTCATCATCATAGGTTATAAGACCAGAGATGTTTCCGTTAACTTCTCTGGTTCCTGTAATACCCTTAATGGACAGACTGCTGATAGTACTCTTAGTAAGAGATGTTTCTGAATTAAGATTAAGTCTCAGATTTTTAAAACCAAGACCGTTTGCTATGGCAGAAAAATTCACATTCATATTATCTAAGATGTAACCTTCAAGATTGAGCTTTACATCTGAAAGTGAACTTCTGCTTCTGGTGAATCGATCTTCCTTTACTTCAGGAGACAGTTCCTTCTGAACCTGCACATAATACTCATAGAAGGTATTAAAGTCATTATTCTTAAAATTGAGCTTAGGATTTCTCAAAAGCATCGTCTCGTTCAGAGGATATGTGATTTTATCTGAACAAAGATTCAATGAAACCGGAAGCAGATCTGAAAGGGAATTGAGTCTTATGTCAAAGTCTACTTCAGAAGGTCTATCCAGATGTGCTTTGAGATTTAAATCAACCAGATCACCTTTTAAAGTGCCGTTTCCTGACAGAGAGTACAGACTTCCATCGTAGTGAGATAAATTGTAATAATTCTGATGACCATTGCCGTGAATATCAAAATCCATAGTGTAGAAACGGGTAAAGTCCATACTTCCCTTTGCACTAACAGATCCAAGATTATGACTTGCTCTTACAGAATTTACGGTAAGTTTGGTATCTGACCAGTCTGCACTCACAAAAGCGTAGACAGTACCTGTATCATATCCATCCATATGATAACGACCGCGGTTGATGGAGAAATTGTCAATAACAGCATGAAGAGGCAGTCTTACAGTATACAGTCTGTCAATCTTGCCATTACCGTCATCAAAGCCTTTAACTTCATTTAAAGGCGAATCCTCCTCCTCAGACTCATACTTAAGATGTACATCTACATCATCAGTATAGCCACTGACGATTTTTGCAGTATCGCCTGAAGCCTCAAGCTTTAAATGACCTGATTTGACTCTGACATCAACAATATCTGACAGATAAGCAAAATCCTTTAAGAATAGATCCTCTATCTTGATTTTCACAGGGAAATTGATGGCAAGATCAAAATTATCACCGTATGGATCAGGATCAATTTCATTTTCATCCTCTGGTTCAGATTCATATGTCAGAATCACTTCAAGTTTGTCAGCTTCAAGCTTTTCAACCCTGAATATGTCTGTAACCAGATATCCTAATAATTTGTAATCAATATGAAATCTGTCAGCTTTAATGATTACTACATCTTTAACATCAACCTTCAGTAAAGAATCTGTATGAAATCCATCAAGTACAGATCCCTCTTTGATGTCTGCAGTAATTTCAACAGTATCCTTCAATAGGGAATTGGTCGTATCAATAAGATATCTAAGACCACCTGTTGTTGACAGAAGATAGTAAAGGGCAGCAAAAAGCACTATCAGCATCATAAAAAATGCCAACAGCATGTACTTGATTCCCTTTTTTACATATCTGTGCATGTTTAAAACTCTGGACCAAAGGACAGGTGCAGCTTGAAGCCGCGACTGTCATTTTTATTGTCGATGCCGTAGCCAAGATCTATTTTTGCTACGCCATACTTGGTTATATATCTAAAGCCTACACCAGGACCTACAAACATACTGTGATTATCTGAATATGAGTCCGTACAGATTGCTGAATCAACAAAAACCGCGCCCTTTGCATCAGCAATTCCTATAGGAAACATATACTCAATTGAACCTGAAGTCATATATCTTGAGCCTTTGAGCTTACCGTTTGTCTGTTTGTCAGACTTTGACATATAACTGAAGCCACGCAATGAATTTTCACCACCAACAAAAAAGCGCATGGAGGCTGGCACTCTAAGAGCATCCTGACCTAAGATTGCGCCCTGAGTGAGTCTATAGAGCACTCTGGTTTCTTCGGTTGGAGAAAAAACACCTTTAAAAGTCAAAACAGATCTGAAAAAGTTCTGACTTCCTATAATTCTGGTGCCGAATTTGGAGTCGATTGAGAAAGAATATCCGACTGCAGGGTACATACCGCCTGAACTTACTCTTCTGCTGAACAGTAGTCCTGGCATTACATTATATTTATATCCAATCTCACCGCCCTGATTAAAATCTTCATACTCACAGGAAATATAATAATCTCTGCGCCACACACCTGTCATATTGGCAACATAATGGAATGAAGCATGAGAAAGATTGGATCTTGTATCATTAAAATCCGTATAGTTCTGTGACAGCTTGAAATAGTAATAATCAAGATTAGGATTCTTTCTTGGGATCTTGTAGATGGTTACAGCATCCTGCTTGATTTTTGATACTCTAAAATATGAACTGAAAGAGTGACCATATTCATTGATAAGAGGTTTGTCCCAGGAGAAAATACCTCTGAGCTTTTCATCTGAAGATATGCCAATACCTATTCTGTAAAGATTATTGGCCTGTTTTGCCAGTGAAATCCTTACAGGAACACGACCATTCTCTCTTTTATCAACGATCGGAGTTACATCCACAGAACGGTAATAATTTGTTTTAGACAGAGCAGAAGAGGTATCAGAAATTTTCTCTGAAGAATAGTTACTGCCGCTGGCAATCTCAAGCAATGACAAAGAAGGCTTTAAAAGCTCCCTGCTCTCATCGTCTGTAAGAATCTCACCGATTGAATATCGCTTTCCGGTATCGTATACAACAACAATGTCTGCTGCATTCTGATCTTCATAGACAAGGATCTTTGAAATAATCAACTTGGCATCAAAGAAGCCTAAAGCCATAGCTTTTTCTTTTAATGCCTGCTTAAGATCAGAATAGTACCCGTGATTTAAAACCGTGTAGGATTTTAAATATGAATTTTTAATGATGTTTTCAAAGGATTTGTAGTAGGCGCCTTCACCTAAAATCTCAATATCGCAGTTACGGATATAAATAGGCTTGCCTGGATCTACATTTACTTTAACCACAGGAGATGCAAAAAGCTTACTTTTTGATTCTTTGGCATCAGCATCAGGAAACTCAATGTTAATCTTTGGTTTGTAGTAACCGTAAGACTTAAGGGCTTCACCTACAAGCTCAATGATTTCTCTGCGGTACAGACCTGCTCTTTTTGCAGAAATGGATGGTAAATTTCCAAGATAGGCATCCACATTATCAGAAATTGAACTGTTTTCAATTCCGCTTACCTTAATCTTTACCTCATCATCGACCTTCTGAATCTTAATCGGTCGATTGTCATCAGAACAACCGCAAAGCGTAAACACCCCTATGCCTGTCGAGCATATAAGGAAAAGCTTGTGCATTTGTCTTGTGACTTTAGAAAAATTAGGCATTAACAGTAAAAATCTTCAACTCAATAAAATTATTATTATATCAAATACACAAAAAAATTATTTTGAAAACACCCTTTTCATAAAGTGACGCAGATCAAATTATTCATTTTTTTTACAAAAATTGAGGATTAGACATCTTCTGCCAGTTTGTGCAAATTAGCAGCCAGAAAACACTTGATTTTTATGTAGTTATATCTATTTGATTTTTAATGCTTTTATTACTTTGATTTATATATTATTTTTTCACTTGAAAAAAAACGTAATTAGTCTAAAATATTTCAGACTTAGATCGCTAAATCAGAAACAAATCTGTATGTTGTGATCTGCGTCACTGGTGTACTCAATAACAATTTTGGGGGGCTTTGTGGTCGCATCCGCAATCTTAGCTCTCGCTGACGGTACTGTTTTCAAAGGTAAAGCCTTTGGTGCACAAAACACAACTACTGTTGGTGAGGTTGTATTTAATACTTCAATGGCCGGCTATCAGGAAATCTTAACCGATCCTTCATATGCAGGTCAGTTCGTTACTTTAACCTATCCTCACATCGGCAATTACGGCACTAATGACGAAGATGTTGAATCAGTTGACATTTTCGCAATGGGTTTAATTATCAGAGATTTATCATTAGTTGCATCAAACTTCCGTAACACAGAGAATTTAAGCGATTTCCTGGCAAAGTACAACAAGCCTGGCATCTATGGAATCGATACCAGAATGTTAACCAGAATTCTTCGCGAAAAAGGTGCTCAGAATGCATGTCTGTCAACTGATCCGAAGATGACAGAAGAAGAGGCTGTTGCCAAGGCACGTGAATTCCCAGGCATCAAGGGTATGGATCTTGCCAAGGTTGTATCAACCAAGCAGATGTATACCTGGACTGAAGGCACATGGGAATTAGGACAGGGCTATGTAAACAAGAGCCGTACTGAATTCAATGTAGTTGCCTATGATTTTGGTATCAAGCGTAACATTTTAAGAATTTTAGCTTCATTAGGATGCAAGGTAACCGTAGTTCCTGCAATGACCCCTGCCAGTGAAGTTATCAAAATGAATCCTGATGGCGTATTCCTTTCAAACGGTCCTGGCGATCCTGAACCATGTACCTACGCTCAGGAAGCTATTAAAGAATTTATTGAGCACAAGATCCCTCTGTTCGGTATCTGTTTGGGTCACCAGCTGCTTTCATTAGCATCAGGTGCCAAGACCATCAAGATGAAATGCGGTCACCATGGTGCAAACCATCCAGTTCGCGATCTTGAAAGTGGCGTTGTATACATTACTTCTCAGAACCACGGTTTCTGCGTTGATGAATCAACCTTAGGTGCAAACCTCAAGGCAACTCACAAGTCTCTGTTCGACGGCACTCTGCAGGGTGTAGAGCGTACTGACGTACGTGCATTCAGCTTCCAGGGTCATCCAGAGGCAAGTCCAGGTCCTCACGATCCAATGGCTCTGTTTGAGCACTTTATCGAACTGATGCGTGAATATCGTCAGAAGGCCTAGGGGATAGAAAATGCCAAAACGTACAGACATTAAAAAAATCTTAATTCTAGGTGCAGGTCCAATCGTTATCGGACAGGCATGTGAGTTCGACTATTCAGGTACCCAGGCCTGCCGCGCACTGCGTGAAGAAGGTTATGAGGTTATCCTGGTCAACTCAAACCCTGCAACCATCATGACTGATCCTGATGTTGCAGATGTAACCTATATTGAGCCAATCCACTGGAAGGTAGTAGAAAACATCATCGCAAAAGAGCGTCCAGATGTTGTTTTACCAACCATGGGCGGTCAGACTGCATTAAACTGCGCACTTGATCTTGAAAAGCACGGCGTACTTGCAAAGTACAATGTTGAGATGATTGGTGCAAAGGCTGATGCAATTGATAAGGCAGAAAACCGTGAGCGTTTTGACAAGGCCATGAAAAAGATTGGTCTTGAGTGCCCACGTGCCGGCATTGCCCACAGTATGGACGAGGCATGGGAAGTTCAGAAACAGGTTGGTTTCCCATGTATTATCCGCCCTTCATTCACCATGGGTGGTACTGGTGGCGGTATTGCATATAACCCTGAAGATTTCGATGAAATCTGCCGCAAGGGTTTAGAACTTTCACCTACTCACGAGCTGTTAATTGACGAGTCACTTATCGGCTGGAAAGAGTATGAGATGGAAGTTGTACGTGATCGCAAGGATAACTGCATCATCGTTTGCTCTATCGAAAACCTTGACCCAATGGGTATTCACACCGGTGACTCTATTACCGTAGCACCAGCTCAGACTCTTACTGACAAGGAATACCAGATTATGCGTGACGCTGCTATGGCAGTATTACGTGAAATCGGTGTTGAGACTGGTGGTTCTAACGTTCAGTTCGGTATCAACCCAGACAACGGGCGTATGGTAATCATCGAGATGAACCCTCGTGTATCACGTTCATCAGCTTTAGCTTCAAAGGCAACCGGCTTCCCTATCGCCAAGATCGCTGCAAAGCTTGCTGTAGGTTATACCTTAGATGAACTTGGCAACGACATTACCGGCAACCAGACTCCAGCATCATTCGAGCCAGCACTTGACTATGTTGTAACCAAGATCCCTCGTTTCAACTTTGAGAAATTCCCTAACTCAGATGACCGTCTGACCACTCAGATGAAGTCTGTAGGTGAGGTTATGGCTATCGGCCGTACCTTTGAGGAATCTCTGCAGAAGGCTCTGCGTGGCCTTGAGACCGGTAAGCTCGGTTTTGACCCACGTTTAGATATGAACAAGCCTGATGCCCGTCAGAAACTTTTACATGAATTAGAAAATGCCGGCGCACACCGTATCTGGTACTTAGGCGATGCATTCAGAATCGGTATGACCATCGATGAGGTATTTGAGTATACCAAGATCGATCCTTGGTTCTTACACCAGATCAAGGAAATCATCGACATCGAGCAGTCACTTGAAGGCAAGAACTTAAAGTCACTTGATGCTGAAAGCTTAAAGGACTTAAAGAGCCGTGGCTTCTCTGATGCCCGTCTTGCAACCTTACTGAACAGTACTGAAGATGAAGTAAGAAAGCGTCGCTGGGCATTTGATGTATACCCAACCTACAAGCGTGTTGATACCTGTGCTGCTGAGTTTGCAACCTCTACTGCCTATATGTACTCTACCTATGAGCAGGAATGTGAAGCTAACCCAACAGACCGCAAGAAGGTTATCGTTTTAGGTGGCGGTCCAAACCGTATTGGTCAGGGTATCGAATTCGACTACTGCTGTGTTCATGCTTCAATGGCACTTCGCGAAGACGGCTTCGAGTCAATTATGGTTAACTGCAACCCAGAGACTGTATCAACCGACTATGACATCTCAGACAGACTTTACTTTGAGCCTGTAACCTTAGAAGATGTTCTTGAAATCGTTCGTGTTGAAAAGCCTGTAGGCGTAATCGTACAGTTCGGTGGTCAGACTCCATTAAAGCTTGCTAAGAAGTTAGAGCAGGAAGGTGTACCTATTATTGGTACTTCTCCTACCGACATTGACAGAGCAGAAGATAGAAAGCTGTTCCAGGAAGTTGTAAACAAACTGCAGCTGCTGCAGCCTCGTAACGGCACCGCAACCTCATTAGCTCAGGCTGTAGAAGTTGCAAATGACATCGGCTATCCTCTGGTTGTTCGTCCATCTTACGTATTAGGTGGTCGTGCAATGGAAGTTGTTTACGATGAAGACGATTTAAGACACTACTTTGCTGAAGCTGTTAAGGTTTCAAACAAGTCACCAGTGCTTCTTGACAAGTTCTTAGATCACGCAACTGAAATTGACGTTGACGCTGTAGCAGACGGCAAGGATGTTGTTATCGGCGGTATTATGGAGCATATTGAAGAGTGTGGCGTTCACTCAGGTGACGCAAGCTGCGTGCTCCCTCCATATCACTTAAATCAGGATATGATTGACCGCTTAACCAAGATCTCCAAGGAATTAGCAATCGCTCTTAATGTTAAGGGTCTGATGAACGTTCAGCTGGCTATCCGTGAAGACAAGATTTACTTAATTGAGGTAAATCCACGTGCAGCACGTACTGTTCCATTCGTATCTAAGGCAACAGGTCTTCCTCTTGCTAAGATCGCAGCCCGTGTAATGACTGGCAAGAGCTTACAGAGCCAGGGTATTACCCATGAGGTTATCCCTCCATACTACTCAGTTAAGGAAGTAGTTCTCCCATTTGCCAAGTTCCCAGGTTCAGATCCTTTATTAGGACCTGAAATGAGATCAACTGGTGAGACCATGGGTACAGCTACCACCTTCCCAGAGGCATATGCAAAATCACAGCTGGCAGCCAAGTCTCCTGTTCAGAGAACCGGTACTGTACTTCTCTCTGTTAAGAAGTCAGATCAGGACAGATTAGCACGTCTTGGCAAACTTCTAGTAGATGCTGGATTCAAGCTTGAAGCTACTAAGGGTTCATACGCAGTGCTTACTGCAGCGGGTATCCCTGCTGTTCATGTAAACAAGGTATATGAAGGCAGACCTAATCTGCTAGACTACATCAAGTCAGGCAGATACAGCTGGGTAATCAACACCACTGAAGGCCGTCAGTCAGTACTTGACTCACGTTCTTTACGTAAGGCTACCCTCCGCTACGGTATTGCATACACCACAACTATGAATGCGGCTTTTGCATGTACTGAAGCTTTAGAAGCAGACGAGTATGCATCAGTTCATTCACTGCAGGAGCTTCATCAGCTCGTAGCTGAAAAGAACTAATTTATAAGTATGAGTTCTTAAAACCCCCGTCAGAGTACGGGGGTTTTTATTTTCAGCAGTCACAAACAGAGCTGAGAATATAATAATGTTATCTGTCAACCTATTAATACATGTATCTTGATTTAGGTTATACATTAATCAAATTAATTGTGAACTAAGATAAGTTTAATAATATTCACTAACATGCATTAATATTTTTAAATAAAACCAACTGCGTAAACTCCATAATAATTCCATCAAAAAACAATTAACTTACTAAGTTACAAGATAATATGTCATTAAAACAGCATATTTTTTAGTTACACAAATAAGTGATGCTTATCACATATTCAAGCAAATTTTTCATCTAAAAATTGTATTTTTTATGATCATTAATCATACTTTAATTAGGTTGATAACGGAGTAAATCATGATTGAAATCCGCAAAGCAGACAGAGGAGATGTTAAAGCCCTGAAAGATTTGGCCGAATCACTTGTGCCTGATTCTTTTAAAGGTGTATTAAATACCTCTCAAGTTGATTTCATGCTTGACCGTTATTATTCTCAGGAAGCATTGCAGGATGCAATAGACGAAGGAATGGTGTATTTCATTGCCTCCGTTGAAGGATTCGACTGCGGCTATGTGTCAGTTATCAAACATGGTCCAGATTTATTCTTAATGCAGAAGATCTTCATTGACAGCACCAAGTGGAATATCGGTGTAGGTACAATGCTTCTTAATGCCGTGTTTGACTATGTAAAAAGTGAACACCCTGGCAGATGCACTGTAGAACTAATTATCAATAAACATAATCCTGGTTTAAAGTTCTACGAAAAACACGGTATGGTTAAGGTTAGAGATAAGGGTATGGATATGGGTGACTTCTATATTAATGAAGAAGTACACGCTATCACCCTCAACTAAAGGTTTGTTTTTTGCTGTTTTGGGAGAGGTATTTATTTACTTCTCCCTATTTTTTTTCATACCGCTTCAAAATCAGAGATGCTTTAGCGTCTTAATTAATTTTTTTTTCAAAATCCCCTTTTTTAATGCAGATTTTAGTCAATTTAAACTATATAATTATAGAGTTAAGTAATATTTAGTTTACTTAACTCTATAAGTGAATTTTTAGGTTATTTAGACTATTCAAGCTTATATGATTTGTTTTATCTTTCGTCGTTAAAATCTCAGCAGTAGAGTCATTTATAAACATATATGCGCAATTTGAAGCACTAAATTAGTGCAGTAAAAATATTGCGCAATTTTTGAGATTTTATAAATTACCTATTTATATCAGTAAGTTATTTTTATAAGCTTTAATTTTTTTTTGATATACATCAAATTTTTTTACAAGTAACCGGCGAAAATAAATTGATATATATTTGTTTTATATACATTTATATTACTTTGCACCAATATAAAACGTATATTAAACTTTAGTGTGTAGTTTTAGTGCTATAGAAAATATGCTTTGACACTTTGCACTATTCAAACGAAAATTTACTCAGACACAAACAACGGGTACCGAGTACTCTTTCATTTGACAAATAGGAGCGTCTAAATGGATTTCAACGCAGTTAGTTCTTTAATCAAAGACAATGACGTAGTTTTTGCTGATTTAAGATTTACCGATACTAAAGGTAAAGAACAGCATATCACTTTACCTATTTCTTGCATCGACGAGAAGTTCTTCGAGCAGGGCAAGATGTTTGACGGTTCATCAATCGCAGGCTGGCGTGGTATTGACAAGTCAGACATGATCTTAATGCCTGATATCGAAACCGTTCAGTTAGATCCATTCTATGCTGATCCAACCATCATCGTTCGCTGCGACATTTTAGAGCCACAGACCTTAACCGGTTATGATCGTGATCCACGTTCTGTTGCAAAGCGCGCAGAAGAGTACTTAAAGTCAACTGGTATCGGTGACGTTGCATTCTTCGGTCCAGAACCTGAGTTCTTCTTATTTGATGACGTTCGCTTCAAGTCAGACATTTCTGGCTCAATGGTAGCAATTGACGATGTCGAAGCAGCATGGAACTCAGCTACTGAGTACGAAGGCGGTAACAAGGGCTATCGTCCAGCTGTTAAGGGCGGTTACTTCCCAGTTCCACCAGTAGATTCTTCACAGGACATCCGTTCAGCAATGTGTAAGGTTATGGCTGATATGGGCTTAGTAATTGAGGCTCATCACCACGAAGTTGCAACTGCAGGTCAGAACGAAATCGCTACCGAGTTCAACTCATTAACCAAGAAAGCTGACGAAGTACAGATTTACAAGTATGTTGTACAGAACGTAGCAAACCAGTACGGTAAGACTGCTACCTTCATGCCAAAGCCAATCTTTGGTGACAACGGTTCAGGTATGCACTGCCACCAGTCAATCGGTAAAGAAGGCAAGAACATCTTCGCTGGTAACTTATACGGCGGCTTATCACAGGAAGCTTTATGGTACATTGGCGGTATTATCAAGCACGCTAAGTCATTAAATGCCTTCACCAACCCATCAACTAACTCATACAAGCGTTTAGTTCCTGGCTTCGAGGCTCCTTTAATGTTAGCTTACTCAGCTGCTAACCGTTCAGCTTCAATCCGTATTCCATATGCTATTAACCCTAAGACAGCTCACATTGAGGTTCGCTTCCCAGATTGTATGGCAAACCCATACTTAGCATTCGCTGCAATGTTAATGGCTGGTCTTGATGGTATCAAGAACAAGATTGAACCAGGTGAGGCAATGGATAAGAACCTGTACGACTTACCTCCAGAGGAAGCAGCTAACGTTCCACAGGTTTGCGGTTCATTAGACGAGGCCTTAAAGGCACTTCGTGCTGACCACGACTACTTAACCGAAGGTGGCGTATTCTCTGAGGATATGATCAACGCCTACATCGAGTTAAAGGCAGCAGAAGATACTCGCGTACGTTCAACTCCACATCCTGCTGAGTTCGAACTGTACTACAGCCTCTAATTTGTAATTAGTTTAGGGTAATACCTTCTAAAATAAGAAGAAATTTATAATAGGGCCCTAATATAGGGCCCTTTTTGTATCTACACAACACGCAAAAAGGTAAATTAAATGACTAATTCTGGCTTATACAGAAGTGAGAACGAGCACGATGCCTGCGGTGTCGGCCTGATTGCTCACATCAAAGGTAAAAAGAGCCACAGCATCGTAAGTCAGGGTCTTGAGGTTTTAAAGAACCTGACCCACCGTGGTGCTGTAGGAGCAGATCCTCTGCAGGGTGACGGCGCTGGTATCCTCATTCAGATCCCAGATCAGATCTTCCGTGATGATATGATGCGTCAGGGTGTAAAGCTCCCACCATACGGCGAATATGGCGTAGGTATGGTATTCCTTCCTCGCGAGGAAGCTTCAAGACACGCCTGCCAGGAAGAAATCGAAAGAGCTATTTTAGCTGAAGGTCAGGTGTTCCTAGGCTGGAGAGATGTTCCTGTAAATAAGGACATCCCAATGTCTCCTGTTGTTCGTGAAAAAGAACCTGTAATCAGACAGATCTTTATTGGTCATTCACCAGACATTCTGGTAACAGATGCTTTAGAGCGTAAACTCTACATTATCAGAAAGAGATGCTCTATTGCTATTTCAAACCTTAAATTAAAACACTGTAAAGAATTTTACATCCCATCCTTCTCTGCCCGTACCATTGTTTACAAGGGTCAGCTTTTAGCAGATCAGGTTGGCGAGTATTTCAAAGACTTAAAAGACAGCCGCTGCGTAAGTGCCATTGCACTTATTCATCAGCGCTTCTCAACCAACACTTTCCCTCAGTGGTCTCTTGCACACCCATTCAGAATGATTGCTCACAATGGTGAAATCAACACTCTGCGTGGTAACTTCAACTGGATCAGAGCTCGTGAGAAGAATATTTCATCACCAGTTTTCGGTGATGATCTTGAAAAATTATGGCCTTTAATCTTCCAGGGTCAGTCTGATTCAGCTTCATTTGACAACGTATTTGAGATGCTGACCATGTCAGGCTATTCACTGGCACAGGCTGCCATGATGATGATTCCATCAGCATGGGAAAAAGACAACTTAATGGATCCTAAGCTCAAGGCCTTCTATGAGTACTATGCAGCTATGATGGAACCATGGGATGGTCCTGCAGCTGTTGCATTTACTGATGGCCGTCAGGTTGGCGCAACCTTAGACAGAAACGGTCTGCGTCCAGCCCGTTACATCATCACCAAAGATGACTTACTGATCCTGGCCTCAGAAGAAGGCACCATCAATATCGAAGAGAGCCGTATTGCCCGTCACTGGAGATTACAGCCAGGTCGCATGCTCTTAATCGATACTGAGCAGGGTCGAATCATTGATGATCACGAGATCAAATTATCAATCGCAACTTCACGCCCATATCAGGAGTGGATTGACAAGGTAAGAATCAGATTAACGGATATCAACGAGGAGCCTTCAGTAAGCTCACACAACCTGTCAACCAAAGCCTTAATGGGTGTATTCGGTTATACCCGTGAAGACGTTGAACGCTTAATCAAGCCAAAGGCTGTTGCAGGTCAGGAGCCTGTACTGTCAATGGGTAACGATGCTCCATTAGCTGTGCTTTCAAGTCAGTCAAAGAGCTTGTATGATTACTTCCGTCAGCTCTTTGCTCAGGTTACAAACCCAGCTATCGATCCTATCCGTGAGGAGATGGTTACTTCATTAGTATCCTTCATTGGCCCACGTCCAGACTTATTAAACATCATGGACAACAATCCTCCTGTACGTCTAGAGATTGATCAGCCAATCTTAAATTCTACCGAGATGGAAAAGGTTCGTAACATCAGCGAGTACACCGGTAACAAGTTCCGTTCAAAAGAGCTTGATATCACCTATCCATTATCATGGGGTAAAGACGGTATTGAAGCACGTTTAGCTTCAATCAGAGCAGCTGCAATCGATGCTGTTAAGACCGGCCACAATATCCTTATCGTTTCAGACAGAAAGGTAAGCGAAGACCGTCTTGCAATTCCTGCTCTGCTTGCAACATCAGCAATTCATCAGTGCCTCGTTGAAAACGGTCTGCGTACCAGCACCGGTCTGGTAGTTGAAACAGGTTCTGCAAGAACTGTTCACCACTTTGCTCTCTTAGGTGGCTATGGTGCTGAAGCAATTCACCCATATGTAGCCCTGAGAGTTGTAGCTGAGTTAGCACCTGATGCAAAGAAAGCTGCTTTATATCAGGAAAACTACATCCACGCTATCGATAAGGGTCTTTACAAGACCATGGCAAAGATGGGTATCTGTACCTATATGTCATACATCGGTGCTCAGATCTTTGAGGCTGTAGGCTTATCTCAGGAATTTGTTGACAAGTACTTCACCAACACCTCAAGCCCAATTGAAGGTGTAGGCCTGTTCGATATTGCTCAGGAAGCTGTTGATACCCACAAGAAAGCATTTGCCAAATTATCACTCCAGGATCCTACTCTTGCTATGGGTGGTGATCTTAACTGGAGACACGACGGCGAAGAACACATGTGGACTCCTGATGCTGTTGTATTCCTGCAGCGTTCTGTACGTTCTGGCTCTTATGAAGAGTATAAGAAGTACGCAAAGATTATTAACGATCAGTCAAGAAGACTGATGACTATCCGTGGTTTATTCAACTTCAAGAAGACCAACCCAATCGATATTTCAGAAGTAGAAAGCGAAGAGAGCATTATCCACCGCTTTGCCTGCTCTGCTATGTCAATGGGTGCTATCTCAACTGAAGCTCACACCACTATGGCAATTGCCATGAACCGTATGGGCGCAATGAGTAACTGCGGTGAAGGCGGTGAAGATCCACGCCGTGATACTGTTATTGACAGAGAAACCTCAACCAAGGAAATCTTAGGTGAGGATGTAGTAGTTGATATTCCTCTGCACAAGGGCGATTCATTAAGATCACGCACCAAGCAGGTAGCTTCAGGCCGTTTCGGTGTAACCACCGACTACCTCTCTACTGCTGACATGATTCAGATTAAGCTTGCTCAGGGTGCAAAACCAGGTGAAGGCGGTCAGCTGCCAGGTCACAAGGTTTCAAAATACATTGGTAAACTGCGTCACTCTCTGCCAGGTATCGGTCTGATTTCACCTCCACCACATCACGATATTTACTCTATCGAAGATCTGGCTCAGTTAATCTTTGACTTAAAGCTTGCTAATACCAAAGCAGATATCTCTGTAAAACTCGTATCAGAGGTTGGTATCGGTACAGTTGCAGCAGGTGTTGCAAAGTGTAAGGCAGACCATATCGTAATTTCAGGCCATGACGGTGGTACCGGTGCAGCTCCAGCTTCATCTGTAAAGCACGCAGGTTCTGCATGGGAAATCGGTCTTGCTGATGTTCAGCAGACTCTGGTAATGAACAAGCTCCGTTCACGCGTGAAGTTACAGGTTGACGGTCAGATTAAGACCGGCCGAGACGTAATCATCGGTGCACTCTTAGGTGCTGATGAGTTCGGCTTTGGTACCGCTCCATTAGTATGTATGGGTTGTACCATCATGCGTAAGTGCCAGAAGAATACCTGTCCTACCGGTATTGCAACCCAGGATCCAGAGCTTCGCAAGCAGTTCTTAGGTACTCCAGAGCAGCTTGAAAACTACTTCCACTACGTAGCTCGTGAAGTACGTGAAATCATGGCTGAGCTTGGATTTAGAAGATTTGAGGACTTAATCGGTCACCCAGAACTTTTAGAGAAGGTAGAAGAGAGCCAGTTTGCCAAGGCAAGAAACTTAAGCTTTGAAAAGATCTTCTTTAAGGATCCAACCCTCGCTGATGAAGTTGTTCACCATGCAATTTCTCAGCAGCACGACATCGATAAGGCTTTAGACAAGCAGTTTGAAGCAGATGTTGTAAAAGCTATTGAAAAGAACAAGCCTGTTGAGTTTACAACTCCTGTTGTTAACGTAAACCGTTCAGTTGGTACCTACATCTCTGGTGTAATCTCAGCAATGAAAGCTGAGCTTCCAGACAACTTTGTAACCATCAATCTGACAGGTACAGCAGGTCAGTCATTCGGTGCCTTCTTAGAGAAGGGCGTAACTCTGCACTTAAAGGGTCTTGCTAACGACTACGTTGGTAAGGGTATGTCTGGCGGTATCATCTCTGTAGCTAAGTCAGACAACTTTGATGGTGATCCTCAGCAGAACATCATTGGTGGTAACACCTGCTTATACGGTGCAACTACCGGTGAAGCCTTCTTCTCAGGTGTCTGCGGCGAGCGTTTTGCCGTAAGAAACTCAGGTGCTGATGCAGTTTGTGAAGGCTGTGGCGACCATGGATGTGAATATATGACCGGCGGTACCGTAATGGTATTAGGTCAGACCGGCAGAAACTTTGCTGCAGGTATGTCAGGTGGTATGGCTTACATCTACGATTGCGACAACACATTCAGATCAAAACTGAGCAAGGGTGAGTTCTATGTATCAAACGTAGTAAAGGCCAAGAACGCTGATCCTGCAGCTCCTCTGCACAAGGGTATGTCAGACGAAGAGGTAATTCGTGAGCTCTTAACCAAGCACATGAATCAGACTGGCAGTGGCATTGCCAAGAAGTTATTAGAGAACTTTGAAGTAGAACTGTCAAATTTCGTCAAGGTATTCCCTGTTGAGTACTACAACGCACTCAATGCTTTAAAGGAGGCAAAGTAAGATGGGCTTATTAAGAGGTTTTATTGAGTTTGAGCGTGTCGAGCAGAGCCACGTAAGCGTTGAAGAGCGTGTAAAAAGTTTCTGCGAAATTTACGGCACCTTATCTGATGATCAGGCAAAAATCCAGGCTGGTCGCTGCATGGACTGTGGTATTCCATTCTGTATGCACGAGTGTCCACTGCACAACGATTCACCTGATTTTAACGAGTTTGTTACCGAAGGTGAGATGAAGAAAGCTTACAGCGTTATCTCATCTAGCAACAACTTCCCAGAGATCACAGGTCGTATCTGCCCTGCTTTATGTGAAGAAGGCTGTACCTTAGGTATTCACCGTGATCCTGTTGGTATCAAGTCAATCGAGCGCAAGATTGCTGAATACGCATTTGAAAATGGTTTAGTTAAGCCAATTATCACCAAGCGTTCAGGCAAGAAGGTAGCAGTTGTAGGTTCAGGTCCTGCAGCATTAGCTGCAGCACAGCAGTTAAACAGATTCGGTCACGATGTGACCGTATTTGAAAAGAACAACCGCATCGGAGGTCTTTTACGCTACGGTATTCCTGACTTTAAGCTGCCAAAGGACGTACTTGACAGACGTTTAGCTCAGTTAGAGCTTGAAGGCATTACCTTCAAGACTTCAACTATCGTTGGCAAGATTAAAGATCTTGAATCTGGTGTTCACAATGATTCAGTATCTGAAGTACGCGGATCAGAGCTTTTAGACAGCTTTGATGCAGTAGTTTTAGCTCCGGGTTCAGAAACTCCACGTGACTTAAAGCTGCCAGGTCGTGAACTCAAGGGCATTTACTTTGCGCTTGATTTCCTCATTGCACAGAACCGTGAAAACAATGGCGATTTTGCAAATCCAATCGACGTAAAGGATAAGAACGTTATTGTTATCGGTGGTGGTGAAACCGCTTCAGACTGTATCGGTGTATCAATCCGTAAAGGTGCCAAGTCAGTAACCCAGTTAGACTACCATGATGAGCTTCCAGAGAGCGTTGATTTAACTATGGCATGGCCAGACTGGAGAAAGATAAAGCGTACTTCCACCTCTCACGAGGAAGGCTGCACCAGACTGTTCTCTACTAACACCACCGCATTTGAAGGTGATGGTGTGTTAAAGAGCGTCAAGACCCAGAAAGTAAAATGGGGTCAGGGCAGACAGTTTAGCGGTATTGAAGGCACAGAAAGCTCAATTGATGCCGATGTTGTTTTAATTGCTATGGGTTATTCACATCCAAGCCAGTCTCTTGTTAAGGAATTCAACCTTGCAACCGATAAGCGCGGCAATATTTTAGCTGCAACTGAAGGTAAGAATGCCTACATGACTTCTTGCGACAAGGTATTTGCTGCAGGTGACGGACGTAAAGGTCAGTCATTAGTGGTTTACGCAATCGCTGAAGGAAGAGCCTGTGCTCAAGCAGTAAACGATTACCTGAACAAATAATTTTCAGGTTATACAACCAAATTTGCCTGTTGGTAGTTGCCTTCTGCAAACAAAGCAGAAGGCTTTTTTTACTTTACTAAAGAAAATTGAATCACTCTTTTAGTGCATTAAATATATTATTACCGCACTAATAATTAGTTGTAAAAATTCTCAATATTAGCCTATTTTTCATATCAAACAATTAGTTAACTAAAGCCATTTAAAGGCGATTATGCATCATAACTAATCATTTTTTGAGTAATTGATCACAAAAACAGCGCTTTCAAAAACTTCAAAAAAGTATTGAATTTATAAGAAGTTAGAGTGAGTTACATCACACTTTTCTTTATATTTTCAAATACAATGCACCGTTACAACACATTATTTGCACCATTTTTGTGATTTTGCAATTAAGTGTTGCAAGCAATAATTAAGGCTTGTAAATTTAATCCACCGAATCAATCGAAAATAAATTCAATCAACAGGTAAATTTTAGGAGACACAAAATGTCATACTCACAGAAAGTTTTAGATAACTTAAAGGCCAAGTATCCTCACCAGCCAGAATTCTTACAGGCTGCAGAAGAGATTTTAACCACCTTACAGCCATGCTTAGACAAAGAGCCTAAGTACGAGCAGAACAAGATCTTAGAGCGTATGACTGAGCCAGAGAGAACCTTCAACTTCCGCGTTGAGTGGGTTGACGACAAGGGTGAAATCCAGGTTAACCGCGGCTGGCGTGTACAGTTCAATTCAGCAATCGGCCCATACAAGGGTGGTATCCGTTTACACCCAACCGTAAATGAGGGCGTATTAAAGTTCTTAGGTTTAGAGCAGATTTTAAAGAACTCATTAACCGGTACTCCTATCGGTGGTGCTAAGGGTGGTTCAGACTTCGATCCTAAGGGCAAGTCAGACAACGAAATCATGCGTTTCTGCCAGGCTTTCATGATCCAGTTACACCGCTACATTGGCGCTTTAGTTGACGTTCCAGCAGGTGATATCGGTACTGGCGGCCGTGAAATTGGTTATATGTACGGTGCTTACAAGCGCTTAACCACCCGTTACGAAGGTGTTTTAACCGGTAAGGGCTTAAACTTCGGTGGTTCTTTAGCACGTACTGAGGCTACTGGTTACGGTACCGTTTACTTCACTGACGCAATGGTTAAGGATCGTGGCGATACCTTAGCTGGTAAGGTTTGCGCAGTTTCAGGTTCAGGCAACGTAGCAATCTACTGCTGTGAGAAGTTAATCCAGTTAGGTGCTAAGCCAGTTACCGTTTCAGATTCAACCGGTACCATCTACGATCCAGAAGGCATCGACGTAGCATTATTAAAGCAGGTTAAGGAAGTTGAGCGTGCACGTTTAACCCGTTACGCAGAGCAGCGTAAGTCAGCTGTTTACACTCCAGTTGAGCAGTATCCAGCAGGCAGACACCAGGTTTGGGCTTACAAGGTAGACTGTGCATTCCCATGTGCAACTCAGAACGAGTTAAACGAGGAAGACGCAAAGGCATTATTAGCTAACGGCTGTAAGGTTGTAGCTGAGGGTGCTAACATGCCTTCAACCTTAGGCGCTATCAAGCAGTTCTTAGACGCTAAGATCGCTTACGGTCCTGCAAAGGCTGCTAACGCTGGTGGTGTTGCTACTTCTCAGTTAGAGATGGAGCAGAACGCTGGTATGACTTCATGGACCTTCGAAGAGGTTGATGCTAAGTTACACACCATCATGACCAACCTTTACAAGAATGCTGCTGATACCGCTCGTGAGTTCGGTGTTGAGGGCAACTTAGTATTAGGTGCTAACATCGCTGGCTTCCGTAAGGTTGCTGATGCAATGATTGCTCAGGGTGTAATGTAATCTATACCTTAGATTAAACACTAATGAAAAGGTCCTCATTTGAGGACCTTTTTCATATCTTAATTATCTTAACTATGATAGATGCCTTTTTTCAAAAACATATTCTCTGTCATTAGAAAGATCTTGCCTGAACACATAGTTCAAACGGTCAAACTTCTTAATCTCTTCAGGATCATAAATACTGTTTTCGGCCATGAATCGAACCATTTCTCCTCTTGCCATCTTTGCGTAAGTACCTTTGGTTACAAGCCTCTCTCCTGATTTTTCACAGAAGTTTACGGTTATATAGATGTCATCCTTCTCAAGATATTTTTCAATACACTTTGAGTACTCTTTTGAGGCCAGATTGATAATGATGCCACTTTCATCTCTAACCTCCTTATAAAGAGAGTCCTTCCAGAAGTCATACAGATCAGCACAGCCTTTTATCTTTGCCTTAGACTGCATTTCAAGTCTGTATGGAGTTACTCCATCCATTGGCTTTAAGACACCATAGAAGGCTGAGAGAATTCTAAGGTGCTCCTGAACATAATCAAAATGGTCATATTCAAATACTGATGGCGCCATATACTGATAAGCAATGCCTTCATATGAAAGAATTGCAGGTGTAAGCTTATTATTGAGATCCATCCTTTCAAGACGCTCAAGATTCTGCCTGGCAATTTTGTCATTGCAGCACCACAGAGTCTGAAGCTCTTGTGGAGTTTTTGATCTTAAATAGGACAGAATCTGTTCTGTCCTGTCAAGAAACACTGGAAGAGCAGATGGCTCAAGGCCATCAGTATCCATATTCATCTTTTTAGCAGGAGACAGAATGATCCTCATCAGGCTAATTCCTTTAGCATATTGTCTGGATCATCTGCTGCCTTAACCTTGTCATTAGCCTTAATGATTATGCCTTTTTCATCAATAAGATAGGTGGTTCTGACCACGCCCATTGAGACCTTGCCGCACATTTTCTTCTCTTTCCAGACATCATACTCTTCAATAACCTTGCGCTCAGGATCAGAAAGCAGAGTAATTGTCAGAGCCTGCTTGTCCTCAAACTTCTTGTGAGATGCAACACTATCCTTGCTTACACCTAATATCACTACGCCTTTTTCTGTAAAGGCAGGAGCATTCTTAGAATAACCGCAGGCCTGTTTGGTGCAGCCTGCTGTATTATCTTTTGGATAAAAATACAAAATTACCTTTTTACCTGCATAATCACTTAGTGAATGGATCTTGCCGTTCTGATCTGGCAGAGCAAAATCTGGAGCTTTAGAGCCAACTTCCAGCATCGTTTATATCCTCTTTAACAATATGATCTTCTGTAAGAATAGGACCTTTTAAAGTGAATACTTAATGTCACTTCAAAAAATACAAAAGATGTATAAATTTTTTGTGCTTTCAAAAGTACAGACCAAAAAAAACCTGGCCTACTACACCATAAGCCAGGTTCCTTGATTTATAAGATTAGATTATTTAAGGCCTAATACTTCGTTCATGCCGTATAAGCCAGGCTTCTTGTCACCGAGCCATAATGCGGCACGGAAAGCTCCACGGGCAAAGGTCTGACGTGAAGTTGCAACGTGACCTAACTCAACGCGCTCACCTTCTGAACAGAACATTGCAGTGTGCTCACCAACAATGTCACCTCCACGGATTGAAGAGAAACCGATTGAACCATACATACGCTCACCGGTAATACCGTCACGGCCTGAAACCATAACATCCTTTAAGTTTACATGGCGGCCAGAAGCTGCAGCCTCACCGATAGCCAGTGCAGTACCTGATGGTGAGTCAACCTTATAGCGGTGATGAGCCTCAACGATTTCAATGTCAGCATCTGACATAATCTCTGCAGTCTTCTTAACCAGATTTAAAAGAATATTAACACCAACAGAATAGTTAGCGGCAAATACGATAGGAACTACCTTTGAGTATTCCTTAATCTTATCGCGCTGCTCATAATCAAAACCGGTAGTACCCAATACCACGCGGCAGCCATGCTCCTTTGCGTACTCTAAAACGTTTAAAGAGCACTCTGGACGTGAGAAATCGATGAATAAATCTGGAGCTGATGAAAGCTTCTGTGGAACATCAACAACCTCAACATTGCAGCCGTTAGGTAAAGTGTCTGTATTCTTATCAATGCAGCTTACTACCTTAGCGCCATCTGTACCTAAGCAGCAGTCCCATAACGCATGTCCCATGCGTCCGCCGATACCTACGATACATACCTTAATCATTTACAATCTCCTTTTTCATAACAATCAGATGGTCAAGCTTTCTTACAGTTTTAACAAACCCAAGCTTCTCATAAAAAGCGATGCCACCATCATTTAAAACTTCTACATCTACCATCATGGCATTGCCTCCCTTCTGCCTTACCATATGTTCAGCAGTCTGCATCAGCACTGTACCGATGCCGTGCTTCATATACAGTGGATCAATGTATAATGCCAGGATCTGACCTAATTTTATTTCATTTTTAAAGGTTAAAAAACCATAAACCGATTTTGCCCCACAAGCTAGCATGGTTTTAAGTTCATTTCCCTTGATTCTGTTCTCCCAGAGTTTTGAAAACTGAGGGTGAGTGAAAGTAAAAGGATGGGCTCGATGCTCAAAATGTGCAGAACTTAGCTCAAGCCTGGCAATAGTGTCAGCATCTGTAACTTTGGCCCAGCGCAGAGAAAAAGATACGTTGTTTTTGACGAAAATCTTATCTGCCACACTACACTCCACTCTCTTTTAAAAGAGCACGGGCACTCTCTTTGGTTGCCTCGGTAATCACATTACCGCCCATCATTCTTGAAAGCTCCTCAACACGGCCTTCCTCATCTAGTTTAAATACATGAGAGTGGGCATATTCACTGCCCTGCTCCTTGTTTACAAGGAACTGCTGATGAGCTGAGGCTGCAACCTGAGGCAAATGAGTTACAGTAATTACCTGAACATGTGAGCCTAACTGACGTAACAGAGCTCCAACAGATGAAGCGGTGCGACCTGAAATACCAGTATCAACCTCATCGAAAATTAAGGTCTCAGTTGAGTTTTCAGAGGAGGTTAAAACCTCAATGGCAAGAGCAAGTCTTGATAACTCACCGCCTGATGCAACTGTACCTAAAGGCTTTGGCTCTTCACCTACATTTGCAGTAAACAAAAATTCAATATTGTCTCTTCCGCCTTTGCGTGGACGGCACTCTTCATCACGAGTTACCATAACCTTAAAGATACCGTTTTCCATAGCGAGATCTTTAATCTTTGCTGTAACCTCAGCGCTCATCTTTAAAGCGGCATCAGCTCTTAATCCTGATAAGAGCTTTGCTTCATTTTCATATTCATCACGAAGTTTTTTAACCTCTGATGTCAGAGTAGTGATTTCATCTTTTAAAGACAAAAAGTGCTCAAGATCTTTTTCAAGGCGTTCTTTAACCTTGTAGAGCTCATTTGGCTGAACATTGAAGCGTCGCCCCAGCTCGTGGCATTTTGAAAGCTTTTCGCTTAATTCTTCTGCTAGCGCAGGATTTGCCTTTAAAGACAGAGAATCAAGTTTTTCTCTTGCCTCATCAAGTAAGGATGCAGCATCAGCAAAGTCCTTGATGATAGGTTCAATGCTTTCTTTTGCATAGACACTTACAGCACTTAAATCGCTGATCCTGGCACTGATAATGTCAAGGATATTATGCTCATCGTTTTCAAGCACTGCCTGTGCCAGGGCTATGGCATCCTGTGCCTTTGACTGGTGTTCTAAAGCATCATAATCAACACTGATGCGCTCATAGTCTCCTTCATGTAAATCAAGCTTTTCTAATGCATCAAGCTCAAAGCGCAGAGTTTTGTACTGAGCTGCACCAGAGATCTGCTCTTCAGAAAGTTTTTGAAGACGTGAACGCAACTGATTGTAGCGGTTAAACACTTCATCAGTCTTATTAAGCTGATCTTTTATATGGCCGAAGCTGTCTAACAGGTTCATCTGATTTGAGTTTTCTATGAGCTTTACAGATGCATGCTGACCATGAATTGCAAGAATACATGAACCTAACTCCTTTAACTGAGAAACAGTACATGGAGTATTGTTGATATAGGCTTTGCTTTTACCTTCAGCGCTGATAACACGTCTTAAAAGCAGCTGATTATCCTCTGTGAGGATCGAAAGATTGTCTAAAAAGTCTTTTACCTTCTGATTATTCTCAAATGAAAAGACTGCGCTTAATTCTGCATTTTTAGCACCGCTTCTTACCATATTGGCATCTGCTCTTGAACCAGTAAGAACAGACAGTGCATCAACAGTCAGTGATTTACCCGCACCGGTTTCACCGGTGATAGCACTCATACCATGATTAAATTCAAGAGTATTATGTTCACTTAAAGCAAAATCTTTAACAATTAAAGTCTCAAGCATGGCCTCTCCTAAACAATATTCTGGCCCCAGCTTAATTTCTGACGCAGCACACCATAATAGTCATAACCTTCAGGGTGAATTAAGGTCAATGGAATGTGATGCTGACGGATAATTACTGTGCTCTTGGTATCAGCGTTCATAGTTACCTGACCGTCACAGTTGATAGCGATAGGCTCTGAATAATCATCCGCACAGTCAAATTCGATTCTTACTGTTGACTTGCCATTGATGATAATTGGCGAGCAGTTCAATGACTGAGGGAACATTGGCACTAATGCAAGTAAATCAAGCTTAGGCTCAATAATTGGGCCACCTGCTGATAATGAATAGGCTGTAGAACCGGTTGGAGTATTTACAATAATACCGTCACAACGAATGGTGTACATGTATTTATCATCAATAAATACTTTAAACACCTTCATGTGTGCCATGGTGCCAGAGTGAATTACAGTCTCATTCATTGCAAGTGACTGACCGATAATACCATCTTCTGTATCAGTTTATATCGACCCTGAACGATCTTCTCAAGACTCTTATCAAGAGTTTCCGGAGTAACATCAGTTAACAGGCCTAAATGACCACGATTTACACCAAGTACCGGCACCTTGAGATCCACCAGATTTCTAGCAGCACCAAGTACTGAACCATCACCACCTACAACGATGATTAAATCAAGATCACGCATCTGCCTTATAGATACAGATTCAATTTCAGGAATGTTAAAACCAACAGAAGTATTAGCATCAAGGAAAACCTTAACACCTAATGACTCTAATTTGCCTGCAATTTCTCTTAATGCACCTGATACGTTTCTTTTGTAAACCTTAGATACAATGACTGCAGTTTTAATCGGTTTCTGCAAAGTGTTATCTGACACTTAATCCTCTCTGGTATAAATTCTTTTTGCTGTAGAAGATAATTATCTATATTTTATCAAAATATCACTGTTCTATATAGATTCAGATACTCAATGCGTGGATCTGGATCAATTGTTTTCTTCTTTTACAAGTTCAATCTTATAGACTATGATAGTTTTTGGATCAGAACAGCAGAATGTGGTCTCGTAAGGATTATCTCCACCAAAATTACCACCATACCTTAGAATGTCCACATAAGGAAAAGCAATATGACTTGCCATAGGACACATTTTTCCGCGCTCTGATTCCCAGTCAAAAGTCATTCCAGGTCTCATACCGCGATGACAGCCGCACTTTCCAAGTCTGTCTACAACAGTTATTCTGACTTTACCTTTACTTTGCATAAAAAAATCATCCTAATAATCATAATTTTTTTCTTTGTAATGAGTTTACAGCATTTTCTGTAAATGTATAGTAAGCAGGAACAGAATAAAAAACTGTATTTCCATATTATGATAAGTATGCAAATACAGCTTATATTTGTGGATTATTAAAAAGTGAAACTGCTGTTAAAGAAAATGACGTGCTTTTAAATACGCTACAGCATCAGCCTCAGAGCCTTTTATTCTTACTGGTCTGAAGCTGTTTTTAGGATTGTCAATGCACACATTGTATCTGACACAGTCATCAGAGACAGGAGACAATGTATGAGTATGACCATGAATTATAAATTCACAGCCGCTCTTTTTGAAAACTTCTCTTAAAACATCCTCTTCACTGCAGTGATGTTCTTCGTCGTCAGTTTTTTCTGTCAGATCAAAATGGCAGATAAAGTATTTACCAAAGCTTATATAATTCTCTATTTCAAGAAAACCGCAGCTTAAATAAAAACTGTCAGACTCATAATCATGATTACCTCTAATCATGATTTTTTTCCTGTCATCGACTGCACCAGATCTCTGAAGGCATATTTTTTCTTGGAACCACCAAAGAAGGCATCACCAAGAAAAAAGACAAAATCATCAGGTCCTACTACACTGCAGTACTCTTTTTTTATAAAGTCTGTACATTGAGCCACACCTTCATCAGACAAATCAAACGGACGATTGCAGTACCTGATTATATTTTTATGACCAAAGTGCCAGTCAGAGGTATAAAAAATTTTTACTTCCTTATTCATTTTTCATACTTGCAAAATCAATAAGTTCATACAGATTGATTATTTCAAACTTTTTCTTGATATCATCAAAAAATGTATAGCAGGCTTCATGTGAATCGTCGCCTCTCGTTTTAT
>ONCB01000070.1 GCA_900316175.1 uncultured Succinatimonas sp. | reverse complement strand
TACAGTTTTACCATCATCAGACAGGCTTACCTTTCCTGTACCCTCAAGGGTTGTACCGATGGTGTAGGTGGAGTTTTCTGAAGTCAGCTCTAAAGAGCCGCTGGCAAGCTCCTCATCAATAGTCAGCATATCGTAGCTATCGCCACTTGATAGAGAGTCCACTCCTGAAAAGGCTACATTTGTGGCATCGACCTTAGTTACAGTTGAATCTGTTGACTGATTGGCAAAGTAGTGAACGGTAATAGTTTTGCCCCAGGTAGCATTGTCAAAACGGATGGTTGAGAAGTTTTGTACATTTCCGATGGTATAGGAGGATGGAGTCCAAGGGGTATTGTTATAACCGAATACCAAAGTGTTTCCGGTCAAGGTTACTGCGTTAATATACGAATTAGTTTCACCTCCAAATATACCTGCAGCACTTACATTAGCATCTCCATACAGATAAACTGTATTATTGGAGATGTTTACTTGAGTCTGACCATAGGCCCAACCACCATAAATGGTGAGTACCTTTTGTAACAGCTAATATTAGAGAAGAACTGGAAAAACTGATTGATCACAAGATTGAGTCACTAAAAGCTCCCCTAAACAAGATAGCTATAATTATATTTGTTTGTACTCTTCCACTCACTCTAGGTATATGGTTTCTGGCATTTGTCCTTTTTACTAAATAAACATTCGGATATAAACGAAAGAGTTCAAGTGAATAATCATAATTAGCTACTTTTTTGAATAAATCATGGTTTATATTTATATCTTGGTGCAATAATAGAGTTACAGCATGAAACAATACATCCCTTCTATAGTAAAATATAGCAGTCGGAAACACTTAATATAGAATATATAACATGGTAGATATTAGAAGACTTCCTCGAGCAAATAACAGTTTTGAAGATATTCGAAAAAAAAATCAGATTTATGTAGATCACACAGATCTGATCTATGAATTTGCTTATCTGGATGGACCTAATTTTCTATCAAGACCTCGCCGCTTCGGAAAATCCCTGCTTATATCTACGCTAGAATCACTGTTTTCTCATGGAACAGAGTATTTCAAAGGACTTAAAATTGAAAGATTGTGGAATGAAGCAGAGAAAGGAAAAACATACAAAGTTATTCAATTAGATTTTTCTACCCTTTCATTTGAGAATAAAAACGAATTAGACTCTGAAATAAATGAAATCTTATTTGAAGTTGCAGAAAAAAATGGAGTTACCTTATCAGACAGAAAGGAGCACCGTTCTGCCGGTCTAAACTTAAAGACTCTCGTTGAATCCGCTCCATCCGAATATGTTCTTTTAATTGACGAATATGACTGTCCACTAACACATTCTTTAGGTAATAAGGAATTATTTGAATCATATCGTCAGTATTTACAGGGATTATTTGGAGCCATCAAAGGTGTAACTGGTGACATGAGATTCATTTTCATCACTGGCGTCGGAAGGTTTGCAAAGACTTCTGTCTTTTCGCAGATGAACAGTCTAAGAGACCTCAGTCTTGAAAGTAAATTTGCCCCATTACTTGGCTATACAGACGATGACATGCACCAGTACTTTGATGAATATGTTGAGAATGCAGCCAATACACTTAATATCGATAAAGATGAGTGTTATGCCCAAATAAAGGCTCATTATGACGGATACAGATTCCATGTTGATAATGACACTATGCTGCATAATCCATGGTCAGTTCTGAACTTTCTTTACACCCCAGAACAGGGATTCAAAAACTTCTGGTATGAAACAGGCGGTTCCTATCCTACACTGATAGCAAAATACGTAAAGAATATTCAGAATACCCCATTACAAACACTTCAGAAGACAAAATGTGGGCCTCAAACACTGAGTGAATTCTATGATTACTTTGATGTCACACCAATAAGTCTTCTTTATCAGACTGGATATCTATCAGTAAGATCTGAGAAGAATGAATTAGGAGGAGAGAGTCTCTTTATGGTTCCTCCTAATCTGGAAGTACAGTCTTCTCTAATACAGCTATATTACAGAGAAGTTAGAGACAATCCTCTGGATGATGATATCTTCCATGACTTCTCATCAGCTTTAATAACTAATTTTAAGAAAGCTGACTTTGAGTCTTTAATCAAAACCTTCAGTGCAGCATTAAACACTTTTGGTTATGATGACAAGGAAGCATTTAAAACAGAGCATTACTGCAGAGACATTATTTACTACACACTAAGCCTATCAGGTATCAACGCGCAAAGAGAAGCTATAAGTTCTGACGGCAGAGCAGACATTGTTGTAGAACTTTCTGCAAAAAGATTTGTCTTTGAGTTCAAGCTTGCAAAATCAAGAGATACGGAAAAAGAGCTTCTTGATAAAGCAATCGAACAGGCAAAAGATAAACGCTACGGAGAAATTCTTCCTCTAAAAGAACTTAACAGAATGGCTGTAGTTATCAATGCCGAAGACAAAGCTGTTGCACAATGGAGAATAGTAGATTAAGACTTAAGCTACAAGGTAGTGAGCTGCGCTAGTTCACTACCATATTAGTTGAACTCAGCTAAAGAACCTCTATCTTCAAGCCTACACCAACCTCTTCAACATTCAGACTCTTCATAAACTCACATTTTGCTTTGAGTGATACACAATGACATGGATACAGCTTCTGAATGTTATTGCGGCAGAAATAATCAAGAGTCTTCTGAATCTGCACCTCATCATCAAAGATATGAAAACCGCCTATACAGCCTATAATTCTGTCGTCATCACAGACGCTTTTGGCATATTCTATGATGTTGCAGATACCACTGTGAGAGCAGCCAGTAATAACAAATAAACCTTTCTCTGATTTATAAACCAGAGCAGAGTCATCCAGAAGATAATCTGGTTGGGGCACCCCATCAACCACTTCACTGCCTATAGGATTTTTTGCCTCAAAATCGGTCTTTCTTGGGATCTGACCTAGGTATACAAGTCTTGATGTTATATCAACAGGCTGTACAGTTTCTCTGTAATTTACAAAGGATGAGAGCTGATCTTTTGAAAAAGGAGCTCCGATATATTCATTTCCATCATATTTTTGATTAAAGCATTGAGGATGGCATGTAAGTAGCATTTCCTTTTTTAATACTGGTAAAAGAAACTTAAGTCCTCTTGTATGATCATTATGGCCATGGGAGATAACAATATCGGTTAACTGACTGAGATCGATATTCATCAGGGAGGCATTATTCATAAATACATCCGAATAACCGGTATCAAGCAGAATTCTTCTGTTATCATCCTCAATGTAAAAACAAAGAGCCGGCTCTCCCAGATAGTACTGATCGATGTAGGTATTGTTGTCACAAAGAACCGTCAGTTTCATTCCGTATCTCCCTATTCATAAGCTTTACCCCATTATAATTCTTTCAAAAGATAATCCTTCACAGATATAAAACATACAGACCATTTCATTTTCTTCGCACTAAAAAAGAGAATATCTGCAATTTTTTAGTGCAAATCAAAAAATTTTATGATTATTATAAAATTCACATTTACTTTTATTAAAAATTGTTTAATATAAAAACATAGAGTGTTTTTGGAAGAGATAAAAATGACACATTCAGTACAGATTACATTTAAGGCATCATGGTGGCACCTCGCAACATAGCGGGGATTTTGTGTTTGTACTTACAAAAGATTTAGATGAAAAACCCGCAAGTAAAATTGCGGGTTTTTTCGTATATACAGTTTGAAATTCACATTAGGAGTCTTACTATGAACTCATTACTAGAAAAGCTATATGCAAAGGAAGATCTTTCTTTTACCGAGACTAACTTAATCTTCAAGGATATCTTCGCAGGTAAAATTGATCCGATTGTATTCGGTTCTCTACTAACCTCTCTGAAGATGAACGGCTATACAGCTGACGAAATCGGAGGAGCTGCAACAGCAATGATTGATTCTGCACTTCCATTCGAGCGTGAACGCAGTATTGATACAGGCGAAATCGTTGGTACCGGCGGTGACCGCTTAAAGACAATCAACATTTCAACCATTTCTGCCTTTGTATGTGCCACCTTAGGACTGCATGTGGCAAAGCATGGTAATACCGCAGTTTCATCAAAATCAGGTGCTTCAGATGTTCTAACTGAGCTTGGCTATAACATCCGTGCCGAAGCAGATATCACCAGAAAATGCCTTGAAGAGGAAGGCTTTGCATTCTTCTTTGCACAGAAATACCACACCGGCATGAAATACGCAGCTCCAGTCCGCAAGGCATTAGGAACATCAACCATCTTCAATATCCTAGGACCTCTGACCAATCCTGCACGTGTCAACTATGAGCTTTTAGGCTGCTATGACGTAAATCTTCTGGAAACTCTTGCAAGAAGTCTGAAGCTTACCGGTGTTCAGAGAGCAATGGTAATCAACGGCAACGGCATGGATGAGATTTCAATCTTCGGTGAGACTCATGTATCAGAGCTTAAAAAGGACGGCTCTATTAAGAACTATGTTCTGACCAATGACGATTTCGGTATCAAGGGTAACTTCAGACAGGAAGACCTTGTAGGTGGCACACCAGAGGAAAATGCGCGCTCAGCCCGTGCTGTTCTGGAAGGCAAAGGCACTGATGCTCACAACGCAGTAGTTGCAGCCAACGTATCAGCAATGCTTTATCTTGCCGAGAAGGTAAACAACTTCAAAGACGGCTATGAAATGGCATATGACACAATCCGTTCAGGTCGTGCCATTGAGAAGCTGGAAACCATTACCAAACTTTCAAACTCATAATTAAGGATAAAAGATGCTACACACAGAACCACTGACAAGTCAGGCTAAAGCATATCCTGGTCTTAACTACAGTGAAATTGAGGGTACCGTACTTGCAACCATCATTAACCGCAAGGTTGAGGATGTTAAGGAGATAAGAGTTACAGGAAAGCGTACTCTACCACGGGTATCATTTAAGGATGCCTTAAGTGCTGACGGCAGAAACTTTATCCTAGAATGCAAGCAGTCATCCCCTACCTTAGGTGATTTCTGCAGGGATTTTGATCTTGATAAGCTTATAAACTGCTATGAAAAACATGCCAGTGCGATTTCTGTTCTGTGTGAAAAGCATTTCTTCAAAGGCTCTTTAGAATATCTTAAGTTTGTAAAGGAGAGAACTTCTCTTCCCGTTCTTTGCAAGGACTTTATCATCTGCCGTGAACAGCTTGATGAGGCTTACGTAGCAGGTGCCGATGCCGTACTTTTAATGCTGAGCGTACTTTCAAAGGAGACCTATGAGGACCTATACGAGTATGCCCATGAGCTTGGACTTGATGTTTTAACCGAGGTTGACAGCAGAGCAGATGCACTTTACTGCAGAGAACATAAAATTGAGATTGTAGGTATCAATAACCGCGATTTAAGAACACTTAAAATCGATCTCAGCAATGCAAGAGAGCTTTCTACCCTGTTTGATAAGGATGTAAGAGTGGTATCTGAATCAGGTATCAATAAGCACAGTGATTTAACCTCCCTAAAGCCAATCAGCAATTTTCTTATCGGCTCAGCTCTAACAGGAGATTCAGATGTAGAGTTTAAGGCAAAATCCATGCTCTACGGTTTAAACAAGGTCTGCGGTCTTACCACAAAGGAAGCGGTTGAGAGCTGTGCAAAGAACAATGTAAGCATCGGCGGTCTTATCTTTGCTAAAAAATCACCTCGCTATGTAACCCTTGATAAGGCAAAGGAGATAACAGCCGACTATAAAGGCGACTTAAAGTTTGCAGGTGTCTTTGTGGATGAAGAGCTTGAGGTAATGGTAAAGACAGCAAAGGAGGTAGGTCTATCCTACATTCAGCTGCACGGACATGAAAGCACAGAGTTAATAGAAAAGCTTCATAAGGCACTTCCTGATATCAAGATTATCAAAGCCATCAATGTAAAGAGTGCAGAGGATTTTGCCAATATTGAGAAGTACGATGGACTGTGTGATCTCTTTATTCTGGATTCAGCATCACCAGGCTCTGGTTCAAGCTTTGACTGGAACTCAATTCCAAAATCAGTAAATCATGAAAAGATTCTCTTATCCGGCGGTATTGGTCCTGACAATGTAGAGCTTGCCCTAAAACAAGGCTTTTTAGGTCTGGATTTGAATTCTAAGCTGGAAAAGGTTAAAGGTATTAAGGATACAGAGCTCATTAACGAAATCTTTAAGACCATCAACGAATACTAAAAATATAGAAGAATAAATACGGAGTAATAAATGACTATTTTAAATCCATTTTTTGGAAAATACGGTGGACAGTATGTTCCAGAGGTTTTAATCCCAGCTTTAGACGAGCTTGAGAAGACCTTTGTAGAATGCAGAGAGGATCCTGAGTTTCGTCAGGAATTATCTGATCTTCTGAAAAAATATGCAGGTCGTCCTACCCCACTTACTCTGTGCAGAAACCTTACCAAAGGTACAAAGACAAAAATCTTTCTAAAGCGTGAGGATCTGCTTCACGGCGGTGCCCATAAGACCAATCAGGTATTAGGTCAGGCTCTTTTAGCAAAGCGTATGGGCAAAACCAGAATCATCGCTGAGACCGGTGCAGGACAGCACGGTGTAGCAACCGCTCTTATCTGTGCTCTTTTAGGTTTCAAGTGCCGAATCTATATGGGTGCTGTAGATACCGAAAGACAGAAACCTAACGTATTTCGTATGAAGCTTATGGGCGCTGAGGTTGTACCTGTATCAGTAGGTGCAGCAACTTTGAAGGAGGCCTGCAACGAGGCTCTTCGTGACTATGCGGCAAACTTTGAGAACACCCACTATATGATTGGTACAGCGGCAGGTCCTCATCCATTCCCAACCATCGTCCGTGAGTTCCAGAAGATTATCGGCGAGGAGATCCACAAGCAGATTATCGAGGAAACCGGCAAGCTTCCTGATGCCTGTATCGCCTGTGTAGGCGGCGGCTCAAACGCTATCGGTGTCTTTACCGACTTTTTAGATACCGATGTTCCTCTATACGGTGTTGAGCCTTATGGTCTTGGAATTGAAACACCTAAGCACGGCGGTACCCTGGCCCGCGGTGATGACGGTATCTTCTTTGGAGCTTACTCAAAGAATCTTCAGACCAAGGATGGTCAGATTAACGAGTCCTATTCAATCTCAGCCGGTCTTGATTTCCCATCTGTAGGACCTCAGCATGCATATCTCAGTGAAACCGGACGTGTTACCTACGTTGGTGCCACCGACGATGACGCTCTGGATGCATTCGTAGAGCTTTCACAGAAGGAGGGTATTATCCCTGCCTTAGAGTCATCTCATGCACTGGCTTTTGCCTTAAGACTTATGAGACAGAATCCTGATAAGGAGCAGACTCTGGTGGTTAATATCTCAGGTCGCGGTGATAAGGACATCTTCAACGTATCAAACATTCTGGAACAGAAAGACTGTATATCCTCAAGCGGAATCTCTACTGCCCCACTGAAGGTTACAAAATAAGGAGAAACTATGAACAACCGTTTTGAAAAGAGATTTGCAAAGCTTAAGGAACGTAATGAAGGCGCCTTCATGCCTTTTGTTACTCTGTGTGATCCAGACAAGGCAACCTCTCTTGAGATTTTAAAGAGCCTTTTAAAGGGTGGAGCTGATGCCTTAGAGCTTGGCTTCCCATTCTCAGACCCTTGTGCTGATGGTCCTATTATCCAGAATGCAGATAAGCGAGCCTTAAATTCAGGGGCAACCACAGACGATTTCTTTGAAGTTATAAAAGACTTCCGCCGTGTGGATGATGAAATCCCTATCAGTATTCTTGTCTACGCAAATGTTGTAGTTGCCCGCGGTATCAGAAAGTTCTTTGAGGATGCTGCTGCAGCAGGTATTGATGCGGTACTGATTCCTGATATTCCAAGCAACATGCTTCATACCTCAGGAGACTTTGAACAGGCAGCACAGGATGCCGGTATCAATACCGTCCTGATTGCGCCTCCAAATGCATCAGATGAAATCCTTGAGACCATCTCAAGACATTCTAAGGGCTATACCTATGTATTATCACGCTATGGTATTACCGGTACAGAGAACACCTTCGGAAAACCTGTAAGAGTGATTGAGAAGATTAAGGAGCTGGGCGGTGCTGCTCCTGTACTTGGCTTTGGCATCTCAACTCCTGAGCATGTCAGAAAAGCTATTGAAATCGGAGCAGAAGGCGCAATTGCGGGTTCTGCCTGTGTGAAGATCATTGAGGAGAATCTTCATGGTCTGCCACTGATGTTCTCAAAGCTTGAAGAGTATGTAAGAAGCATGAAGGCTGCAACTCTGAGAAGTTAAGAAAAAAAACAGGTCAGAGCGAACTTTCCTATAGCTCTGACCTCTTTTATTCTGTGTTCACTCACTCCTTTGACAATTTTTTTGTGACCTTTATTTTAAGTTAGTAATTTTCTGCTAGCTGTTTTAATCTCAGAATCTACAATCAAATCGGGCTGTCATTTTATTTGATTGGAGATTTTATATGTTTGGCTCTTTAAAACAGGTAACCTGTATAGTTGGAGTTTCTCTTTCTCTGGCCTTAGCAGGATGTCAAAGTACCACACCGGATCAGAATCTTAGCTACTGGACTCCTCAGTCACAGGTAGCAAAGGACTTTGTCAGCTATGTAAATGAAGTAACCGATCCTAAATCAGAAAAATTCATTCCAAAGGAAGATCGTATCGCAGTCTTCGATATGGATGGAACTCTGGTTGGAGAAACCTACCCATCCTACTTTGACTGGGTGATGTTTACACATAAGGTTCTGCGTGATCCTAACTACAAGGCTCCAGCCTATATGAAGAAATTTGCAAATCAGCTGGAGGAAGGCTGGAAGAGCGGAAAGCTTCCAAAGGATGCCGAGAAGATTCATGCTAAATACTCCTTTGAGTCCTTTAAGGGTATGACTATTGATGAAGTGCAGGCCTATGCACGTGAATTCATGAAGACAGATGCCAAGGGCTTTAACAACCTCAAGCGCGGCGATGCTTATTTCCGTCCTATGATTTCACTGGTTAAATTCCTTGAGAAGAAGGACTTCACCGTATATATCGTCAGTGGTACTGAAAGAAATATTGTAAGAGTTCTTCTTGAGAATGTGCTTGATGTTCCTTCAGACAGAATTATCGGCTCTGATGGTGTAATCAAGGCTACAGGTCAGGGAAACAAGGATGGACTTGATTATGTATATCAGCCAGATGACAAGCTTATTTACACTGGAGAGTTAATCACCAAGAACGTAAAGATGAACAAGGTACCTATTATTGCAAGAGAAATCGGCAAGGTTCCTGTTCTATCCTTTGGTAACAGTTCAGGTGATCTGTCTATGTCTCAGTACATCACCAACAACAAGAAGTACGAATCACGTGCATATATTCTTTTAGGTGATGATTCACTAAGAGAGCACGGCAGCGAAGACAAGGTTCAGAAGCTGAAGAAATACTGTGATGATCATGGTTTCTATACCATTTCCATGAAGAATGATTTTGCTACAGTATACGGAGAGGATGTAACTCTTCAGAAGTAGAATCAGACAGAATATAAGATTTGAACAAGCAGTAGCCTGATATATGACTACTGCTTTTTTTCTGTGCTTAAGCTCTTGATAGCTTCATATCGCCTTCACGAACCCAGCCTATCTTCTTTAAGACCATATTGATTAGTGGACAGATAACAGCTGGCATTACAAAAGAAACCATGATTAGTCCCAGCCAGTCAAAGGAAGTAATGGCTTCCTTTGTGCCTGAGGCAACATCATTTACCCAGCCACTGTATACGCCAAGCTGACCTACAAAACCACAGGTTCCCATACCTGAGGAAACCGCTGTGCCATTCATCTGCAGACCAAAGAAGCAGGTAGCAATAGGACCTGTAATAGCAGAGGTTAGAATAGGAGCAATCCAGATCTTTGGATTCTTTACAATGTTGCTAAGCTGAAGCATTGAGGTACCGATACCCTGGGAAACCAGACCGCCTACTCCATTCTCCCTGTATGACATCACCGCAAAGCCCACCATCTGAGCACAGCAGCCTGCAACTGCAGCACCTCCGGCGAGGCCTGTCAGACCTAATGCGGCACAGATAGCAGCTGAGGAAATAGGAAGAGTTAAGGCAATACCTACCAGTACACTTACCAGAATACCCATTAGGAATGGCTGAAGTTCTGTAGACATCATAATCAGCTGACCTAATGAGCTTGCAGCTTTACCAATTGGAGGTGCAATAGCAATTGCCAGAGCAACACCGACAAAAATAGTCACAAATGGAGTAACCAGCAGATCAACTTTGGTCTCTTTGGATACAGCCTTACCGCATTCAGCTGCAGCAATTGCAATTATTAAAACTGCAAGAGGACCGCCTGCTCCGCCTAAACCATTGGCAGCAGCTCCTACAACAGTAAGTGAGAACAGAACCATTCTTGGACATTTAATAGCGTAACCGATAGCAATTGCCATGGCAGGACCAGACATTGAAAAGGCATAGCCGCCGATGGTTACAAGAATTTCAATACCAAGCTGTCTACCAAGAGTAGACATGATGGTACCAATGAGAAGTGAACAGAAAAGGCCCTGAGCCATAGCGCCCAATGCATCTATACCATAACGATGCAGAGAGATTTCAATATTCTTTCTCTCTAAGAAAGCTGATAACGAACTCATCGTATATTTCCTAACTTTTTTTTATTTTTTTGCATACCCAGGTCCTTAAGAGATTTTTCTTTTAAAGCCTGGTTGGTTCACGATCTGCCACAAAAGTAATGGCAGATCTTTAATTAACAATCGATCTCGCT
>ONCB01000130.1:5379-6603 GCA_900316175.1 uncultured Succinatimonas sp. | reverse complement strand
TTTTCATCTGAGATCCCTAAAATGATGGACTTTATATTCAGCTTTTAGAACATATACTTGATATCGGCACTTGCCCATGCACCTCTGAAGTTATCGCCATACAGTCCCTTGACACTGAAATCCAGGATAAGGCCTGTATTGGATGCAGGCTTAACTGCTACACCAATCTCACCAAAAGCACGTGTACCTTTTGTCTTAGAAGACTTAGCCCATGCTTTATCATCTACCTTCAGCTTTGATTTACCGTCAAATTCATGCTCTAGGCCTAAACCACCGTATAATGAAGTTACAGGAGTAAAATCGTGACTGTATCTTCCTGCAACACGCAGACGATGAGAATTTACGGCTGAAAGCTTATATTTACCGCCAGCATTGAAGGAATCACTAGCCTGATAGAGGTAGAAATACTTTCCATAGATATCTAGACTGTTAGTGTCATCAATTTTAATGAGTTTTCCTCCGCCTAACTCCAGACCGTAGTAATTTGTTCCAATGTTAATATCGTATGTTTCGCCTGTTGCAGCATTATACAGAGCGTTATTCTGGGTAGATTTCATACGACCGACTCTAACAGCCCCGTTTACATGCCACAAATTCTCAAAGGTAAAGTTACTCAGAAGAGCAAGACCATAATAGGAAACATGACCGGTCTTTTTGATATATGGATCTGCAGCACCTGCATCAAAGTGATTCTTAAACTTGCCGTAGCCAGCTTCAAAAGCACCACCTATTGAAAGCAGTCCATAGTCATTCTGAACATTGTTACCTATACCAACTGAGAAATTCAATGTCTTCAGACTTACAAATGATCCTGTTTCAACTCGTGATGCTCCTCCACCTACTGAAGAGAAAGACTGAACGCCAGTTATCCCAGAATTTGCCAGATTAAATCCTGCAGCAGAAGTTGTATCTGCACCCTGAGTTAATGCAACTGTACCTGCTGACATAGTCATAGCAGCAGCATGGGATTGAGAAGATGCGTGTACAGAAGCTGAATCCACTTTCTGCTCCTTTGACCCTATACTCAGGGATTGAGAAGATGCTTGTTCAGAAGCTGAATCCACTGTAGATTGAGAAGATGCTTGTTCAGAAGCTGAATCCACTGTGGATTGAGAAGATGCTTGTTCAGAAGCTGAATCCACTGTGGATTGAGAAGATGCTTGTTCAGAAGCTGAATCCACTGTAGATTGAGAAGATGCTTGTTCAGAAGCTGAATCCACTGTA
>ONCB01000130.1:0-5354 GCA_900316175.1 uncultured Succinatimonas sp. | reverse complement strand
TACAGTTTTACCATCATCAGACAGGCTTACCTTTCCTGTACCCTCAAGGGTTGTACCGATGGTGTAGGTGGAGTTTTCTGAAGTCAGCTCTAAAGAGCCACTGTCAAGCTCACTTATAGTCAACATATTGTAGCTATCGCCACTTGATAGAGAGTCCACTCCTGAAAAGGCTACATTTGTGGCATCGACCTTAGTTACAGTTGAATCTGTTGACTGATTGGCAAAATAGTTAACGGTAATAGTTTTGCCCCAGGTAGCATTGTCAAAACGGATGGTTGAGAAGTTCTGTACATTTCCGATGGTATAAGACGAAGGTGACCAAGGGATATCATTGTAACCAAAGACCAACGTGTTGCCGGACACTGTTTTAGTTCCAGCACCTTCTGCTTCACCACCTTTTATACCAGCACCACTTAAGTCAGCATTCCCGTAAAGATATACTGTATTGTCCTGAACTTTTAGAACTTGACTTCCTGCTGTAGAAATTGCACTGCCTCCAAATATTGTACCTGTATAAGTTCCTGAGCCTATTATTACTTTGTTGTTTGTAACTGTAACGTCTCCACTTGAGGCTGAATTCTCTGTTTCAGCATATCCACCATATACATTTACTTTCTCAACGTTACTTCCATCTTCAATAAAGACTGTATTTCCTGAAACTTCCAACCCAGGGATAGTTCGAGTTGATGAGTCATAAACATATCCTCCATATACAATAACTTTTGAGGTTGTACTGCCAGACCTAAGAGATACCGTATTGTTATTTGCTTTAATTCTTGAACCATAATCTACACTCAATCCCTGATGTATAAAACCACCAGCAAGTTGGCCAGGAATCACAGTCGAACCATTAATAGTTCCATAGTTGATAATGGTATTATTGTTATTAGTGTCGGCTTCTTGAGTTGTTGAGAAATTATTATTAAAACAATATAAGAAACCACCGACAAGCGGATAATTTACAACGCCGGTAGAAGTAATTGTGAATGTGGCAGGATTGCCATAAACATCACTATATGGTCGAGTTAAAGTCAATGTCCCAGAAATTGTTACAGACTCTCCAATGTTTTCAGGGTCAAAACTAGTAGCATCTGATAAAAGAGGCATCCCTGCAAGCACAGAACAAACAGCAATCGAAAGTGGTTTTATACTCATACTATTTAATGAGTAAAGAGAACTCCCATGTTTTATCGCATCCAAATGTCTTATTTTTCTTTTCATCATCATAACCTCAGACAAATTTAGACCATCACCGTTTTTTATTTTTGTGAATAAATCTGTCAGATTGAATAAATGATGAACTGATTTAAAAAATTCCTCACAAAAAATCATGTATTTTTAGAGTAAACTGTACTGAAGTACAGTGTCTTACTTAATGAAAAAATATGAAGATTCTTAGTGATAGTACAGCTAAACAGAATAATATTCTGGTATTGTTTCCAATACTGATTTATGCCATTTGTTTTACCGAAAATCTGACCGGATTTGGTCTGTTTTTTAGTACCTCGATATCAGAGACATTCTTCACTCTCGACAGTAAACTCATAACCATATCAATCTTCTGCTGTCTTTTATCTGTTGGAATGCTATCTTTTGCCTTCACTAACCGTTATGTTTCTAACAAAAGGCTTCCTATCTTTGTAACCAGTCTCTGTGTCGTAAGAATTCTTATCTGGCTCTGCATTTATAACAAGTTAAACGATCTGACAATTATCAATACCCTGCTTATTGTCCTTTACGCTCTTGATTTAGGATATATCTCAGCCTTTGCCTTTTATAGAGGTCTAAAACTTACTCCTAGAAACAGATTTGCAAGATATATCGGTTTTTCTCTTGCCTTTGCAGTGCTATTGACAATGATTATTGGAAGACTGCCATTAACCCCAGTTAGCAGCAACTTCTATCTGGGAATTGTCTGTCAGGTACTGATTATCTTATTCTTCAGAATAAAAATTGAAGGCCAGCAATTAGAGATTACAGAAAGAAAAGTTCGCATTTCTCCAGGAATGAGGCGTTATCTTAAGAACGGCATCATTATGGTTTCGGTCCTGAGTTTTCTACATGGAATGACAGATGGTGTGGATTACTTTATCTTCAAGAACAGTGAAGTTGATGTTGTCCACGAATACTATCGTCTTTTCTATGTCTTAAGTCTGATTACTGCAGCCATACTTTATGATAAGTTCAAGTACTATCAGATGCTTCTTGCTATTCTTGCAACAGGTCTTCTGATTCTGGCCTTTCAGCTGTACAACACAGAGTACTTCAATGTGGTTCATTACCTGGATAGTATCTGTTCCGGTTTTATACTTGTCTTTATCATGAACATATTTGCTGAAGCCTCAGCCGTCACTGATAAACCATGGATGTGGTGTAATCTTGGAAGAATCATTCAGTTTGCATTGAACTCGATTGGATCTGTTATCTCTGTGTGGCTTCTAGAGCAAAATCTTACTGCAACATCACAGTTTATTTTCATGATTCTTTTGTGCGTACTGATTTTTATGCTGTATCACGGCTCAATGAATTATCAGATAGAAAAACAGTATCGTACTCTGAGCATGAGACTAAATAAAGAACTAGAAAAGTCACGACCAACTGCAGTTGAAGATGTTAATAACAGTAAAGCAAAGGATTTCAGTAAAGGAATATCCCCAGAATCTTATAAAAGAGTATCTATAACCAACAGACTTTTAATAAATTCTCACAAAAATAAGCAAGGAAAAAAGGAAAACAAAACACAAAGTCAAAATGAATCTCTGCAGAATGATCTTAAAGACTTTATTTCGGCTTATGACCTAACATCAAAGGAATCTGATATTCTTAAGGAAATCTTACAGTTAAAATCAATTAAAGATATGGCTGTAGAACTGGACATAACGGAGAGAACAGTGAAATACCGTATTTCCAGAATTTTTGAGAAAACTGGAACTAAAAACCAAAGAGAACTACTAAAAAAAATAAATGAATAGTAAAGACTATAAACGTATTCATGCAATCCAAACTGAACCTGTATTACCTAGACACAGAAAGTTCCATCGTGATATCTCAGATACGACATAAACACAGACAATTTACACTATACTGAAACAGAGCTATGAGTAAGGTTACCGAGAGAAACCATCTCACAACTCTTTTTAGCAAAGCCAATACCTATTCCGTAGACATTCTTATATCTTTTGGAAATAAATTTTGAGGCATAATCTTTTTGGATTATCTGTTTTGTTGCATCAAGAGCTACATCATAACAGTCATCCAGTTCTTGGGCTTTCTTCATCTCTATGATACAGGCGGTTTTAGTATCATAGTTAGTTAAGACAATATCAGAGAATCCTGTTCCTGTCTCAATTTCCTCATGGTACTCAAGACCTTTAGTTGAAGCAGCTATTCCAAGAATACCTGTCATAAATCCATGATAATAGAGCTCATCACCGCTGTTTCTGATACTTAAGAACTCTTTTAGCATGGTACTGATTAGAGGCTGAGCTTCTTCAGTCTTATTCTCCATGAGTAAATCCACCAGACTTAGAGTCTGATTAAACCAATGATGATTATTCTTGGTGTAGAAGTTTTCAAACTTACTCTTAAAACAGAGAGCAACCTCATTATTTGGAATTCTGATTTTTACCTTGTCACAAGAGTTTGTTTCTTCTGCGTAAGTTGCATAGCCTGTATGCAGCATTAAGGTCATAAAGATATCAAAATCCATGTTATTGTTGATATCAGGATATGTGGTAAATTCCTTTAACGAAATCTCAATGATATTTCTGTCTGAAAACTGCTGTAATCTGTCGACATTACCTGAATCATGAGCCTCAATACTATTCTTTGCAAACATGGAAACAATGTCATTGCCACTGGTGTTAACCCAGAACTGCTGAGGAGCATAGATATCTTTCTGAGTTGCAGCATAGCAGTAGCTGATTAAGCTCCATGGACAGTAGATGTGTTTATCTCCGAATCTGTAGCCGTCATACCATTCTTTTACTTCATTCTCTTTCTCAGAAAGTCCACAGTCAGCTAAGAGTTTATGAGTTTCTTCCTCTGTGAAGCCAAAGAAACCGGTATATGGTTCAGCATTCATTCCAAAAGTTGTAAAGTTATTGGCATCAGTAAACACACTCTGATGAGCTACACGCAGACAACCTGAGACGATTCCTTTGTAAAGCCATGGATCTGGATTTTGCTTGAAGGTGGTCACGCTGATTTTTCTGATGATTTCAAGTATCTTGTTGTAATATGGCTCTTCTGCAATTACAGCCTTCTGTAGAGGAACGTCATATTCATCAATTATGACAAGGATCTTTCTTCCATATTCTCTGTAAAGCATCTCAGCTAAGGTTGCAAGGAATGAACCACATATAACAATAGCTTCATTCAAATTATCAGGATCTGAAAGTTTTTTATATTTGGTGGTACAGAAAGAATATATCTCATTGAACTGTTTTATTCTCTCTTCTGAGAGCTTAACACTTTCTCGCAGAAACAAGAAACGCTCGTAGAGTTCTGCTATTATTCCTAATAGGCCTGATACAGCAGATTGGAAAGTATTCCCTTCAACACCTCTAAAAGAGATACTGATAACAGGGAATTCTCCCATAATCTTTTCTCGGAATTCTTTGTAGTCATCTCCTGCAACAGCCAGATTTCGGCCGTTATCTACAAAGAGTTTCTTCTGATCTGATTTATCTCCAGGATTCTGATAGTTAAGCTCACAGAATGACTTAATCATATTCATGTTAAGTGTTTTACCGAATCTGCGGGGACGAATAAAAAGAGCATTCATGACTTCGGAGCTACTCATGAAAAGTTCTTTTAAATATGATGTTTTATCAACGTAATATGCATCCTTTTCAATTATGGTTGAAAAATTTTCAATACCAGTTAAAAACAAAACATCTTTCTTCATAATCGCCTCGTTACTGTTTCTGTCTAAGATTTTAGCACAGGAAAAAAAAATAAAGAGTTGGAAAAGCCAAAATACAGAAGTAAGGATCAGCCATCACAAAAAAAAAGAAACTCAGCAAAAAAAAAATGAAGCATTCAGCTTGTGACTTAATTGAAAACCTGAAAGTAGGCTCATGAACACTCGCTAACCGATTTTTCTCCTTTTTAGGACGATTTTATTATCGAATTTTGTTGAAAATATAGGGAGAATCCTGTTATTACGTGAAGAAATTCACGTTATTTTATTTTAACGAGTAACCATTTTATAATATATCTAAATATATGAGCACTTGTTATATAGAGGTACTGTGTAAGCTCCCCATCACCTAGATGAGACCTTTTTCAAAATCTTGCATAATTACTCCCGTTGAGAAACTTCAGTAAGGAGTAATTTATGAGAAACGATA
>ONCB01000066.1 GCA_900316175.1 uncultured Succinatimonas sp. | reverse complement strand
AGCCTATGAGGCAATGAAAAACGCATAAAGAATTTGCTTTATAAAGACCTGATACAAAAAGAGTGCACATTCTTTTTGATGATCACACTCTTATATTTATACATTGAGGAAATAATTCTCAATGAGCTAATATATAGGTATGAGCTTAATTAAAGGTTTTAAGGAAATTTTAAACTTTAAGTTTTAGAGAATACAAATGAAACTTAACATTAAATCTACAATTGCCCTTAACAATGGTGTAAAGATGCCTCTGCTAGGTATTGGTGTTTACAATATTCCTGCAGGTGACAATACCAGAAATGTGGTTAGGACAGCTTTAGAATATGGTTACAGACTAATCGATACAGCCAGAATCTACGGTAACGAAAAGAGTGTTGGTCAGGCCATAAATGACAGTGCGGTACCAAGAGATGAAATTTTTGTGACTACAAAACTTTGGAAAACCGGTTTTGAAAATCCCAAAAAAGCTTTAATAGAATCCTTAATTGCCTTAGGTCTTGATTATGTTGATCTGTTTTTAATCAACTGGCCTTTTAAGGGATATGAAAAGGCATATCTTGAACTTGAAAAGCTTCAGAAGGAAGGCTTATGCCGTTCAATTGGAGTATCCAATTTTAAAATTCATCATTTAGAAAAGTTAAAAGAGGCTGGAGCTTCGGTTATTCCTCAGGTTAATCAGACAGAGATTCATCCAATGAATACTGAGGAGCATTTAATCGGCTACTGCCGTTCTAACAAGATTATTGTTGAAGCTACTTCACCACTTGGCGGTGAGGGCAGACTTATTATTGATGATCCTCGTTTAATCTGTATGCGTGAATTTTATAAGGCTACTGCATCACAGGTTTTATTACGCTGGAATATTCAGCGCGGTATTGTCGCAATTCCAAAGTCTGTAAGACCTGAAAGACTGCTTGAAAACTCGCAGCTTTATGATTTTGAGCTTTCAAACACAGATATTGATACCATCTCTGACATGAACCGCAACGAAAGACGTAATTTTGATCCTGACAAAGTAGATTCAAGACCAGAATGCATGTGGCCAAAAATTGTTAACCTGTAATAAATAGACTCTCAAGGTTTTTAAGCTTAAAAGTCTTTACAGAAACAAAGAAACTGTTATAATACCTGCGCTGTGTTTATGGTCGCATTACACAGCGTAATTTTTTTTAATTTTATAGGAAAACATGAAAATGGCTATTGTTTTAGAAGCTACTTCACGTGCTGACTTAGGAAGAGGTGCGAGCCGCCGCCTTCGTCGTGAGTTCAAGATCCCTGCAATCGTAATCGGTCAGGGCAAAGATGCAATCTCAGTTACTTTAGATGAGAAGAAGTTAATTGCAGCTGCATTAAAGGATGAGTTCTTCACTGGCGTTGAGTTAAAGGTAAACGGCGAGTCAATCAATGTTAAGCCAGTAGACATTCAGCGTCACCCAGTATCAGAGCGTATCTTACACATCGATTTCATGCGTGTATAATCAGTCTCATACTGACAATAAGAGCCATTCTGAATAGAATGGCTTTTTTATTTTCTTTGAATGATATATCCTATATAAATAGTTAAGCTATTTTCCTTATTTAATTTAAAGGTTTTAAATGGAACAGACTCCAGTACTTGGTCACATGACAGAGCGTAAGGTTGTGGATATCACTGAACAGGGCGCTTTTGTTGATGGTGGTGAATTTGGTGCCTTATTTGTCCCTAACTCTCAGCTTCCAAGAGAGCTTGAGATTGGCGACATGTTAAGAGTATTCCTTTACAAGGACTCAGGCAGAGTGCTTGCAACCGCCCGTCATCCATACTTAGAGGCAGGAATGGTAGGCAGACTTACTGTTACTTCCATTGACTGCGGTACTGTTTATATGGATTTAGGTATTCCTAAGGAGCTTATTGTTCCGGTATCTGAACAGCGTTCATCCTTTGAGGTTGGAGCTTCTGTTTTAATCCTGGTTCAGTTAGATGATCAGGGAAGACTGTTTGGTACTCAGCGTTACAACAAATATATACGTGAAGCCTCTGGTAAAGGTGTGTTTAAAAAGGGTCAGAGAGTAACTGCTGTTGCTGTTTCTCACACTCCACTTGGCTTTAGAGTTGTTGTAAATGACAAGGTCTGGGGACTCATTTACAAGAGTGAAGTTAAAGGCGAAATCAGAATCGGTAAAAGATATGATGCCTATATCACTCAGATTAGAGAAGACGGAAGACTTGATGTATCCTTCTCAGAACCTGGTATAAGTGGAATTGAGCATGCTGCAGCCATGCTTTTAAGAGTATTAAAGACATCTGACGGATTCCTGCCGTTCAATGACAAATCAGATCCTCAGGATATTGAGGATTATCTGCATATGTCAAAAGGCAAGTTTAAAAAGTCTATAGGCAATCTTTACAAAAACCGTCTGATTGAGATTAAAGATGATGGTATTGCTTTGACTGAAGCTGGTACTGAGTATCTTACAAAAACCTCTTCAAAAAAAGAAAAATAGCAACTGATTTCAAGTAAATAAATATCACAGCATAATCACTTGTTTTTAAAGATGAAAAACTATCTTTAAAAACAAGAATTACCAAGGCTGTGATGTTTTTTTGATACCTTAAAGTGAGATAAAAATGGAATTTTTATATGAATACGGTCTGTTTGCGGCCAAGTTTGCAACTGTATCAGTAGTTCTTATTGTTCTTTTGTTGGTTATATCCTCAATCAAATCTATAGCTAAGGATGAAAAGTCTAAAGATAAAGTAACTTTTGTAGATCTCATAAATGAAGCAAAAGAAAGAAAAGAGAAGATTGATGCAGCTTTATTAGACTTTGATGTTTCTTTATCTGCAAAGGAAAAAGATAAAAAGGTTAAGGCTAACAGCAAAGAAAAGGACAAGCAAGAGTCTGCTTTAAAGGAAGAAAAGAAACAGAGAATTGCAGATTTAAGAAAAGAAGGAAAGTTCTGTCCAAAAAGAGTCTTTGTAATTGAATTTGACGGTGATCCTAAGGCAAGTGACACAGAAGAATTTGTAAAAAAACTTAACTACGTTTTATCAGCAGCAACAGCTGAGGATGAGGTAATCATCAAATTAACTTCTCCTGGCGGTGTGGTAAATGGGTATGGTCTGTTATCCTCACAGCTTGAAAGAGTAAGAGCAAAGAATATTCATTTAACTGTCTGTGTTGATGAGGTTGCAGCCTCTGGCGGTTACCTAATGGCCTGTATTGCAGATAAGATTGTGGCTGCACCATTCTCATATATTGGTTCAATTGGCGTGGTTGCTTCACTTCCAAACTTTAACAAAGTCCTTAAAAAATATGATGTTGACTATGAGATGGTCACTGCAGGTGAGTACAAGCGCACTTTAACCATGTTTGGTGAAAATACAGAGGAAGGCAGAGAGAAATTTAAAGAGGATTTATTAAAAATCCACACAAGATTTAAGGAAATTGTAAAACGTTATCGTCAATCCATTGATATTGATAAGGTTTCTACCGGTGAATTCTGGCTTGCAAGTGACGCAAAAGAGCTCAATCTTATTGACGAAATCAACACTTTTGACGGATATTTACAAAATTGCCTAGAAATTACAGAACTTTGTGCTATAAAGATAAAAATAGAAAAACTTGAAAAAAAGGGTATTGCTCAAATAGTTAAAAAATTCTTCAAGGCTGAAAGCTGGACTAAGGCTGTATCTGATGAGCTTAAAAACAGCAGCGTAAACGAGCAGTATCACATCTAGAATTAAGGAATTTAACATGGGTAAATCTCTGGTTATCGTGGAGTCTCCTTCTAAGGCCAGCATTATTAATCGCTATCTAGGCGAAGATTATGTAGTTCGTGCCAGCGTTGGACACATTCGTGATCTGTCCTCAGGTGATGCTCCTAAAGTTGTTGATAAAAACGGTAAGGAAAAGAAGGCAAAACTCACTAAGGATGAGGCACTGGCTTTATCCATGGGTGTAGATCCTAATAACCACTGGAAGGCTAATTATGCAATCATGGATGATAAGCATAAGGTAGTCGCAGAGCTTAAGAAATTATCAAAAGATGCTGATAAAGTTTATCTGGCAACCGACTTGGATCGTGAAGGAGAAGCTATTGCCTGGCATTTAAGAGAAGTCTTAGGCGGAAAGGATGAGAAGTACTTAAGAGTTAAATATCCTGAAATTACCAAAGATGCTATTGATAAGGCCTTTAAAAATCCAGGCCGTATTAATATGGATCTTGTAAATGCTCAGCAGACCAGACGCTTTTTAGACAGAGTTGTAGGCTTTATGGTATCACCTCTTTTATGGAAGAAGGTGGCCCGTGGACTGTCAGCAGGACGAGTGCAGTCTGTAGCTGTAGAACTTATTGTTGATAAAGAGCGAGAGATTAAAGCTTTTATTCCGGTTGAATACTGGAATGTTGATGCTAATGTATCAAATAAAAAAGGTGAGCAATTTAAACTCTCCTTACAGAATTTTAAGGGCAAAAAACTTGAAATTCACAACAAGGCTGAAGCTGACAGCGTTTTAAACGCATTAAAGGGTGAAAACTTTACTGTTGAAAAAATTGACCTTAAAAAAGGTTCTCAGAGCCCTCTGCCTCCATTTACCACCTCAACTCTGCAGCAGGTTGCCAATCAGAGACTTGGTTTTTCAGTAAGAAAGACCATGACTGTAGCTCAGCATCTGTATGAAATGGGTCTTATTACCTATATGCGTACTGACAGTGTTAACCTCTCAGAAGAGGCTATTGCTGCAGCCAGAACCATTGTTAAGAATATGCTCTCAGACAGATATCTGCCAGAGAAGCCAAATTACTACAAATCAAAAGAATCAGCACAGGAAGCTCACGAGGCTATTCGTCCTTCTCATCCTTTTGATCCTCTTCCATCATCAGTTGACAGAGATGGTCAGAGACTTTTTGAACTTATCAAGGCAAGATATTTAGCCTCCCAGATGGTACCTCAGGAGTATGAGACCACATCTGTAAGTGTGGCAGCAGGTGAATATACCTTAAAGACTTCAGGCAAGCACATTACTTTTGACGGCTTTAAGAGAATTTATAATTTCAATAAAAATGAAGAAGTCCTGCTTCCTGAATTAAACGTTGGCGATGTATTAAATGTACTTGAGATTATTCCTTCTCAGCACTTTACTCAGCCACCTGCACGTTTCTCTGAAGCAAGTCTTGTAAAGGAGCTTGAAAAGGACGGTATCGGTAGACCTTCTACCTATGCCTCAATTATTTCAACCATTCAGGACAGAGGTTATGTAAAGATTAACTCTGGACGATTCTATGCCGAGAGAATGGGGGAAGTAGTAACCGATCGTCTGCGCTTTAGCTTTAAAGATCTGATGGACAAGAACTTTACTGCTTCCATGGAAGACTCATTAGATGAGATTGCATCTGGCAACAAGGACTGGATTGAAAGTCTTGATTCATTCTATAAGGATTTTGCTGTTGAACTTGATAAAGCCAACAAACCTGCTTCTGATGGCGGTATGCCAGAGAATTCACCTCTTGAGCTTGAAAACTTCAAATGTCCTGACTGTGGCAAGTATAATATGGCGGTACAGTCTGGAAAGACCGGTTTATTCTTAACCTGTCTTGGCTACTATGACAAAGATGTTAAGAGTGCTGACAGATGCCACAAGACTTTAAATTTAAGAGCTCTTGATCTTACAGCATTAAGTTCTCAGAAGATTTCAGAAGAGGAGGAGGCAAACTTCCTCCGTTCCCGTCCTCGCTGCCCTGTATGTCATTCTGTTATGGACAGTTATATTATTGATGAAACTCATAAGCTTCATCTTTGTTCAACTCCAAACTGCAAAGGACATCTTCTTGAAGAGGGCAAATTTGACTCTGAAATTGAAAAGGGTCCGGAAATTCCTTGTGACAAGTGCGGTCAGACCATGATCTTAAAGGAAGGTCGTTTTGGTAAATATATGGCCTGCACCAACAAAGAATGCGGTAACACCAGAAAGATTTTAAAGAATGGTCAGGTAGCTCCTCCAAGAGAGGATGCTGTAGATCTGCCTGATTTACTGTGCAAGACTGAAGGCTCTCATTACGTACTTCGTGACGGTGCAGCAGGCGTGTTCCTGGCAGCTCACAATTTCCCTAAGGTTCGTGAAACCAGAGCACCAAAGATTAGCGAGTTAAAGCGCTATCGTGATTTGATTTCACCAAAGTTCTATTATTTGGCTGATGCACCTGAAACTGATCCTGATGGTAATGAGACTGAGGTTCGCTTCTCACGCAAGATGAAGAAACAGTACATCGTTTCTGTAAAAGATGAAAAGCAGACCAGCTTTGTTGCTTTCTATAATGAGGAGACTCATGAATGGGAAGCGCAGGAGGCTGCTCAAAGCAAGAGTACTTCTAAAAAGAGCACCAGATCTTCTTCAAAGGCAAGTGCAAAAAAGACTACTGCAAAGAAGAGTACAACAGCTTCGAGGACTAAAGAGAAGTAGCTTTTTTGAGCTTAATCAACTTTAGATAATAAAATTATTTAAAAAATTTCCGATAATAATCTTGAGATATTTGAGTCTCAAGATTATTTTTTTTGCATTAGATCTAAGATTTATCAAGAAATTTATATTATCTTTAGAATAATTGTACAAAGGTTTTGTTTTTGTACATAAACAATATTCATAAAACAGTATGGTAATCTTATGCACTTATCAAAATTAACCATTAAGCAAAAACTATATTTTGCATTCCTTTTCATGGCAGCTGTCACTTTTGTGGTTGCATTTATGTGCGCCTCAAATCTTTCATCAAATATTAACGCTGTATTTGATACAAAGACTACTTTAGCTAAAAATCTTGTGGTTGTTTCAAATGTGCAGCAGACCATGAGTGAGCTTGATGGTGCAGTATCTGCATGTGCTACAGATCCAGTTTCAAATAAGGCAAAAGCTGATTCACTTTCAATGCTTGTAACTGACTTTAAGAGCGCAATGAATAACTTCAGCTTTAAAGAGTACAAAGATGATGTGGCAAGGATCACTGCCGCTGCAAATGAATATGTTTCAGGTGTTTCAAAGATTGCCGATTTTGCAAAGAACGGCGATACAGCAGCTGCAAAATTCTATGCAGACAATATGGTTAATCAGCGTATTGTGGTAACCACCGGTTTAGTTAAGATTAACGCTTCAATGGTTTCTCACTGTTCAGAGGCAGTAGAGCAGATTTCTGGTCGTGGTACTGTATATCTTGCCTATGTTCTTGCAGTATTAACTGTAATCTTTGCATTATATATTTCAGCTCAGATTTCATCTTCAATTCAGCATACCTTAAGAATTGCCACAAAGGCAGCAAATGCTATTGCACGTGGTGATTTAACAGAGGAGATTGAAGGCAACTACGACAACGAGTTAGGTGAGCTCCTGAGCTCACTTGATATGATGCGCAGACGCTGGCAGGCCCTTGTTAAGAACATGCAGTCAACAATCTACTCAGTTGAGGGCAATGTAAGATCTGTTAGTATGATTACTGACAAGGTTACCGAAGGTGCCGGTGTTGCTCAGAGTCGTTCAATGTCAGTATCAGCAGCTGCAAATCAGATGGTTAACAACACAACTGATATTGCAAGAAACTGTGCTCAGGCTTCAGAGTCAGCCTCTGTAGCAAGTGATATTACCAATTCATCAGTAGCTCAGATTTCTCAGACCATTAACGGTATTCAGGATCAGGTTAACAAGTCTAAGGATGATGCTGAACTTGTTCGTGCTCTGGTAGAGCAGGTTCAGAAGATTGGCAATATCGTTAACACTATTGAAGATATTGCAAACCAGACTAACCTTCTTGCATTAAATGCCGCAATTGAGGCAGCCCGTGCCGGTACTTACGGTAAAGGCTTCGCTGTGGTAGCAGATGAGGTTCGTGCTCTGGCTTCACGTACTTCAAAGTCAACCTCAGAAATTACCTCTATGGTAAAGCAGATCCAGTCTGATGCAAACTCAGCTAATGCAACTTTGCAGCGTTCTTTAGTAAGAATGAATGAATTAGCAGGTGCTGCAGCTGACGTTGAATCACATCTGCAGACTATTCAGGAGCATGTAGGTTCTGCAGCCGAGCAGATCACTCAGATTGCTACTGCTGCAAATGAGCAGACTTCAGCTACTTCTGAGATTTCTGATAACATCAATCAGATTAAGGATATTATCGAAGGCTTTAACGTTGAAGTTGATACATCTCATCAGGAGATTTCAGCTTCTGTACGTCAGCTCGATACTCTGCTTGCTCAGGTTAAGAAGATCACTGTTTAAAGAAAGATTAACTGCATATAATAAAGGCTCATATTAAAAAATATGAGCCTTTTTAAATCTTAAAAGCTAGATGTTCTCTGGATAGGTTCTTATCTTTTCAACAAGTTTTAACTCATCTTCGCTGTTTTCATTTACTCTGCCTAATACAGCCTTAAGTTCACCTGCGTATAACGGCAGTTGAGCCTGAATAGCAGAGGTGCATTTCTTATAGTAAAGCTGAAGTTCATTATCAAGCATGGTATTTCTGTAGTTGCTGCCTCTTAACATGAATACAAGGTTTCTAAAATTAAGTGAGCAGGATAGAGGTGCCATACCAAGAGCTTCTTTCTGAACAGTCATATACTCATCGTAGGTTTTTAAATCAGTTTGAGTAAAGTTTTTAAAGAATGACTGTGACAGTGGAATATTAACCTTGTCTTCTTCAAAAGCACTGTGCTCTCTGGCACTTATCGCCATTAAAACTTCATTAAGATTGATACCGGTTAAAGACTGCCTGTCCGGTGTTAATACACCGGCAGGTGAGAATACATGAAATTCATTTATAAGATAGTTCTTTTTAAGAACATTTGCTCCGTCAAAGTAGAGTGCTTCAAGGTAATCATCAAACAGTCTTAAAGGCTTTAATACTTCAATACAGTGCTCTTTAACGTTGTAGTCAACAAGATACTTGCCCTGATTGATGGCGTTTTCAATCAGATTTAGTTTTTCACTCTGGCTTTTTAACATGAAGTTAATCATCTGCATGTTCTGCTGACACATGGTTTTTACCATGTACACAAGGGCATCGAGTCTGTCAAATACGGATACTGAAGTATTGGTATTGATATTAAGACCGTATTTTTTGGCGCAGGTTAAAAGCGCATCAGATTTGAATATCTGTCCATAGGTAAAGATTTCATGCATCTTTAAAACACGGTTGATATCAATAAGACAGTGTATGTTCTTAAAGATATTGTTTGGATGAATGTTTCTTAAGCATATGCTCTCAAGGATAGTCAGATTTCTTGAAGACCAGGTAAAGATATCAACGTTTGGATTACACAAAAGGACCGATACCTTATCTAAAAATTCACACTCATTAAGCCCCTTTTTAATCTGATATGGATCAAGACCTAAGGAGAAAAGATAACTTGGACTTGGAAGTCTGTAATCTACACCTTTGCAGGTTATAAGCTCTTTATTGCCTATTATGTTAAAGTAGCGATCGGTCACTACATAGGCAAGTCCATATAATGATCCGTGAAGGCCTGGTGCTGACATTGGAAGTGGAAGCACAAAAAGGTACTGACGGTTTAAGTTATCTGACATGTTGTTTTTGTTTGTTAAGGTAGATCTTCTATTTTTTGTTTATTTAAACTGGTTGGTCTCTTTTACATACTCAAAACCTGCAGCCTTTAACTTTTCAACAAGCTCTTTTTCATCAATATCATGAGCTTTGCACAGATCTTCAAGTGAGGAGTATTCATCACGCAGCTGCATGTTTACAGCAGACAGAAGAATAAATGGATCCATGGTTTTAAATCTTTCTAAGGACATCATAGTCGTTACCTTCTAGCTGTTAAAAAGCCTTCTTGCGAAGGCTTTTAATAAATCTTACTCTACGTCAAATGTCATTTCAGAACGCATCTTCTTGGCATTTGAAACAGCCTCTTCTATGCTGTTGCCTCGTGACAGGCACACAGCCATTCTTCTTTCTCCGTCAACTTCCGGCTTTCCGAAGATCCTAAGCTGTGAAACTGGTGCAGCAGAGAGTGCCTTATCAAGATTCTTGTACATAATGTTTGAACCCTTGCCCTTGATTAAAACAGCAGCTGATGCAGATGGTCCAAAGAATGAAATCTTGCCTACAGGTAAACCTAACAGTGCACGTACATGCAGAGCAAATTCTGACTGATCCTGTGAAATCATAGTAACCATACCGGTATCATGAGGACGAGGAGAGAGCTCAGAGAAGATTACAGTGTTACCGCAGATAAAGAGTTCAACACCGAAGATACCATAACCGCCTAAAGCACTTACAACTGATGATGCAATGCGCTTAGATTCAAGGAGTACATCCTCTGATAATGGTTCTGGCTGCCATGACTCACGATAGTCACCGTCAACCTGGTGATGACCGATAGCTTCACAGAAGTGAATGCCGTCAACTGCGTTTACAGTAAGCAGAGTGATTTCTCTGTCAAACTTGATGAAGCCTTCAACAATAACTCTGGCGATATGACCACGACCGTTTTCGCAGGCAAGCTTGAATGAGTTTTCAATGTCGGCCTCAGACTTCAATACTGACTGACCTTTGCCTGATGAACTCATAATTGGCTTCATAATGCAAGGGAAACCAACTTTTGAGATGTTCTCTTTGATTTCTTCTAAGGTTGAAGCAAAAAAGTAAGGAGAGGTTGGAAGAGATAACTCTTCAGCAGCTAATGTTCTGATTGACTCGCGGTTCATGGTTACATTTGCAGCATTTGCAGATGGAACAACATTGTAACCTTTTCCCTCTAAAGCAACTAAAGTCTCAGTTGAAATAGCTTCAATCTCAGGAATGATATAGTCAGGAGCAATTGATTCAATAAGGTTCTGCAGAGCTACTGGATCACGCATATCAATTACAGCTCTGTGCTGAGCAACCTGCATGGCTGGAGCATTGTCATAACGGTCACATGCGGTAACATCGATGCCGTAGCGAATTAATTCAATAGCTACTTCTTTGCCAAGTTCACCAGAACCTAAAAGTAAAGCTTTAGTTGATTTAGTGTTGTAGTCTACAGTAATTGAATTTGACATGGTTTTCTCCTGATAACAATACGCATATTATAACTTATATTGGGATAAAACATAATTTTTTATGGCTATTAAGATACGGTTTTCTTTATGTTGATAAAAAATTATTTAAGTTTTAAAAAATTGTAACT
>ONCB01000065.1 GCA_900316175.1 uncultured Succinatimonas sp. | reverse complement strand
CCAATTGAAATGATTTTATTCATAAACGTCAACAATACCTCATAAATATTATGAGGTATTATAAACAATTTATACATTTAACGCAACTGTAACTAACCCCAAATAAATCTTTCAGAATATTTTCTGAAAGATCTTTATTCATTTTTGACAGAATACGTTTTCTTCTAAATTTAGATTTTTTCAGTTATTTAAAATCTTCTTAACATTCTTAACGCAGATTTTTCTGTCTCCGTCAGATTCCACATCAAATCTGTAGGTTTCTATAACCTCACCACCTTCCCAGTTTCTCATATAGCTTAGGCAAAAGGAGAACATTCCCTGCTTTAGAGCTTCAATTTTAATATCAGCAAGACTTGGTGCTCCTGCAAGCTTTGCTTCATCCTTGTCCAGCTTTACATATTTTGTTTCATGTACAGCAAGAGCGCCTTCATCAAAATCCTTTACATACCAGTTAAAACCGGTTGTAGGATTGGTCTTAACGATAATATGCAAAAATGTATTGTCAGATGATACATTAAACTTATCAAAATAGACTTTATCGACTCTTATTTCTTCACTGTCAAATTTAATCATATTCTCAGAACAGGCTGAATGCAGAGGTAATGTAAAAAGAAGGCATAAGACTAAAAAGTATCGAACAGTTTTCATTTTATCTCCAATCTGATAATGCAGCACTAAACACCCATATAGAGACATTATGATACAAAATAAAAATCCATATTGTTAACTTACGCAGCAAACGAAGGTATTTAGCAATTAAACTGAAACGTAATAAACCTTTTGAGCATAAAAAAAGGTATGTCAGGTTACAGGACATACCTTTTCACAATTTGGATACTTTTAATCAGGACTACTCTTTGTCATCCTTATTTGAGCCGTCATTATCTGAAGAAACATCCTGAGGAGATGCTGGCTCTTTATCTGAAGCAGTATCATTGCTCTTTTCAGCATCCTTTACTTCAGCATCAACGCTCTTTGATTTCTCAGAATTGTCTTCTTTATTATCAGAAGATGACTTCTCATCGTCCTTCTTTTTTTCATCCTTAGATGGTTTTGAAGGTGCACGAACTTCTCTTCTGTTCATCAGATCATCAATCTGATCAGCATCAATGGTCTCGTACTTTAACAGTGCATCCTTCATGTTCTCAAGGACATCCTTATTCGCTTCAAGAAGCTCTTTAGCCTTGGCATAGCAGCTGTTGATGATTTCAGTTACTTCCTCATCAATGATGGCTGCAGTCTTGTCAGACATTGATACCATAGTTGTTGATGAGCCACCTAAATAGGCTGAACCTTCATTGTCCTTCTCATACTGCATAGGAGCAAGTTTCTTTGAGAAGCCCCAGCGGGTGATCATATTGCGGGCAATCATGGTTGCTCTTTCAATATCATTTGATGCACCGGTGGTTACAGCATCAGTACCAAACATCATCTCTTCAGCAATTCTACCAGCAAAGAGAGTTGAGATATTTGATAACAGACCGCGTCTTGACTGAGATACCTTATCCTGCTCTGGCAGATACATGGTTACACCTAAAGCTCTGCCGCGAGGAATAATGGATACCTTGTAAACAGGATCATGCTCTGGAACGAGCTTGCCTACGATGGCATGGCCTGCCTCATGATATGCAGTATTGATCTTCTCATGCTCATTCATAGCCATTGAACGACGCTCTGCACCCATCAGAAGCTTGTCCTTTGCCTCTTCAAACTCTGCCATGGTAACAACTCTCTTGTTATGACGGGCAGCACCTAAGGCAGCTTCGTTTACGAGGTTTGCAAGTTCAGCGCCGGAGAAACCAGGAGTACCGCGAGCTAAGGTTGCAGTATCCACGTCGCTTCCTAATGGAACCTTCTTTACATGAACATTTAAAATCTGCTCACGACCGCGTACGTCTGGAAGACCTACCACTACCTGACGGTCAAAACGACCAGGACGGAGCAGAGCAGGATCAAGTACATCAGGACGGTTGGTAGCAGCAATAATGATTACAGCTTCAAAACCTTCAAAACCATCCATCTCAACTAACAGCTGATTTAAGGTCTGTTCACGCTCATCATGACCGCCACCCATGCCTACGCCTCGCTTGCGGCCTACAGCATCGATTTCGTCAATAAAGATAATGCAAGGAGCATTCTTCTTTGCAGTTGCAAACATGTCTCTTACACGGGATGCACCAACACCAACGAACATCTCAACGAAATCAGAACCTGAAATAGAGAAGAAAGGTACTTTGGCTTCACCTGCAATTGCTCTGGCAAGAAGAGTCTTACCTGTACCTGGAGGACCTACCATCAGCACACCGCGAGGAATACGACCACCAAGCTTTGAGTATTTGGTTGGATCTTTTAAGAAATCAACAAGCTCAACTACATCTTCTTTAGCTTCGTCACAGCCTGCAACATCAGCGAATGTGGTCTTAATCTGATTTTCAGACAAAAGCTTGGCCTTGCTCTTTCCAAATGATAAAGGATTGCCCTTGCCACCACCCTGCATCTGGCGAGAGAAATAAATCCATACTGCAATTAAAAGCAGCATTGGGAACCAGGAAATGAAAATTGAAAGCAGAGCACTGTGCTCTTCTGGCATAGTACCAGAGGCTTTCACATTATGACTTAAAAGAGAGTCAATAATGGCAGGATCAGCGATCGGCATTACGGTTACAAAACGTTCACCGGTTCTCTTCACACCGTTAATCACATTGCGGTCAAACACGACTTCCTGGATCTGTTCTGACTGAACTTCTCTTACAAAAGTAGTGTAATCCTGCATACGGGAATTACTGTCAGAGCCTGAGAATGACTCAAATAAAGCCATCAGGATGACTGCAATAATAAACCACAGAATGAGGTTTTTTGTCATATTTTCTCCTTATTCCATCTCATCTTGGGTAACAGGATCTGAATAGTCTTCTTCTCCTGGAGCTACACCATTTAATGGATGACCCTTAAATCCTGTTGCAACCATATAAACTTCTCTTGAGCGATCTCGTGAAGCTTCTGGCTTGCGAACCTTAACAGTTTCAAAATCCTGGTGAAGTTCTTTTAAATACTCCTGTGAGCCTACCCCCTGGAATACTTTTACAACGAAGGTTCCACCAATTCTCAAAACTCGTCTTGCCATATCAAGGGCAAGCTCGGATAAAAGCATGGCACGAGGCTGATCGATAGCCACGTTGCCAGACATGTTTGGAGCCATATCGGATAGCACCACATGAGCACCAACACCAATCATTGAATAGAGCTGTTTAAATACTTCATCTTCTCTGAAGTCACCCTGCAGAAACTGTACATTTCTGATAGGTCTTATAGGCAGAATATCACAGGCAATTACTCTTCCCTGCTCTCCAATACATTTAATGGCATACTCAGACCAGCCACCAGGGGCAGCACCCAGGTCAACTACGATGTTGCCATGACGGATCAGATGATCTTTTTGCTGAAGCTCTTCAAGCTTAAAGGAAGCTCTGGAACGCAGACCAAGCTTGTGAGCCTGCTTTACAAACGGGTCTGAAAAGTGTTCCTGAAGCCAGCGACTCTGGCTGGCGGTTCTTTTCTTTCCTGGCATTAGAAGATCCTATAAAAATAATGTTTTAAAAGTTTCTTGAATATTATACAATTTACAGAGCGATTATGCGAAGACAAATCATACTGTCTGTGCATAAATATGTTTTTTTCTCACAAAGGTTTCATATGGCATTAAATTCACATCAGCGTCAGTTCCTTAAGGCACAGGCTCATTCTTTAAAACCACTGGTTATGTTAGGTAACGATGGTCTTTCAGAAGCCGTTATCAAGGAAATTGACAGCACCATTGAACATCATGAGCTTATCAAGGTTAAATTAAACGCTGGCGACGGTCGTAAAGATCAGGCCTTAGAAGCAGCATCAGCTGTGAAAGCAGAGCTTGTTTCTGTTGTTGGCCGCGTAGCTGTATTATTCAGACAGCGCAAGGATGACAGCCGTTTCATTCTCCCTCGTTAATTCACTTTTCTGATAAAAAAGGCGTTCTGCTGCAACTGCTGCGAACGCCTTTTTTACGTCATTATATCTGTTAGATATATTCAACCTTTACTACGTCGTAGCTGATGGTGCCCTTAGGGATCTTGATATCAATCTCATCACCCTCGTGCTTGCCTAAAAGGCCTTTAGCAATCGGAGTCTTGTAAGAGATAAGGTTCTTTGAAATATCAGCCTCATCCTCACCTACAATCTTGTAAACAACTTCCTTGTCAGTATCGATATCAACTAAGGTTACAGTGCAGCCGAAGATAATCTTGAGCTTTTCTGATGAATTAGCTGGTTTTAACTTGGTTACATCAATGATATTTGCTGAAGATAACTTTGCTTCGATATCCTTGATTCTGGCCTCACACATGCCCTGCTCTTCTTTTGCAGCATCATATTCAGCGTTTTCTGAAAGATCACCGTGGCTTCTTGCCTCAGCAATTGCAGCTACGATACGAGGTCTTTCAACTGTCTTCATTCTTAAAAGTTCCTGACGCAGCAGTTCCTCGCCACGTGGAGTCATAGGGGTCTGTTCCATCTTAACTTACCTCTCATGATAACAATTGGTGTAAAGCCTTTTTACGGGGTTTACCCCTGGTGCTTTACCATAAAAAAAAGTGTAAAAAATAACGCCTAACTTTTTAACATTAGGCGCTCTATCTATGTATAGACTATATCCTATTAAGCCAATGCTTGCAATAAGCGTCAGCCCAAAATGCAGATTAGGTCTACTTTTTCTCCGGTTCAGATAAATCCTTGAAGAACTTTTTCACACCATCAAAGAACTTGTCTGCCTTTGGCTTGTGACTTGTCTTTACAGTCTGTTTCTTCTCTTTGGATTTTGCTGATGCTGAGTCATCATCCTTTGATTTGCTCTCAACTTCCTCTTCACCGTTGATTGAAGCTTCAAACTGTTTTAAAAGATCTTTCTGATGCTCTGTCAGATTTACAGGAGTCTCTACTACAATCTTGCAGTAAAGATTGCCCTTAACATGAGAACCGTAAGATCTTACGCCCTTGCCAGGGATTCGCATAATCTGGCCAGTCTGAGTTTCTGGTCTGATTGAGATGGAAACAGGTCCTTCTAAAGTTGGAACCTCAACCTTGCCGCCTAAAGCTGCAGTTGCAAAGCTGATTGGCAGTTCACAGCGCAGATCATTACCATCACGCTCGAAAATCTCATGATCACGAACATCAACAATAACAAACAGATCGCCTGAACCTGCGCCGTTCATACCTGCTTCGCCCTGTCCTGCAAGACGAATTCTGTCACCAGTTGAAACACCAGCTGGAATTTCAACTTCTACAGTCTTGGTTGATACGGTTCTGCCTGTGCCTGAGCATTTCTTACAGCCGTTGGTAATGGTATAACCGGTACCCTGACAGTAAGGACAGGTCTGAGATATCTGCATAAATCCCTGACGCATTAAGATCTGGCCTTCACCATGACAGTGGGCGCAGCGCTCTTTCTTGCCGTCCTTGCCAAGTCCTGAACCACCACAGGTTTCGCACTTGACATAGGTCTTTACCTTAACCTTCTTCTTAGCTCCGCGAACAGCCTCTTCAAGGCTCATCTCAAGCTTAATCTGTACATTTCTGCCACGAACTTCCTGAGGTTCAGCTCTGCCGCCTCTTCTGCGACCGCCACCAAACATATCGCCGAAAATGTCGCCGAAGATATCACCAAAGTCACCGCCGCCGAATGGATTACCTCCACCAAATGGATTTCCGCCACCGGCCTGTGAGCCATCCATACCTTCAAAGCCGAACTGATCATAAGCCTGACGCTTCTGAGGATCAGATAAAACCTGATAGGCCTCATTAATTTCACGGAACTTCTCGCCTGCATCAGCATCCTTGCAGCGATCTGGATGATACTTGATGGCAAGCTTCTTGAAAGCTCTCTTGATGGTTGCGTCGTCAGCGTCCTTTGCAACACCTAAGACTTCGTAATAATCACGCTTGGAAGCCATTTTAAACCCCGTTTAAAACTAACAAAAGGCAGGTAGATTCAAATCCACCCACCTTGTACTGTAATCAGATTTTAATGATTACTTGTCTTCTTTAACTTCTTCGAACTCAGCATCTACTACATCGTCTTCCTTTGAAGATGATGACTGCTGCGACTGTGAAGACTGCTGCTGAGCCTGTGCCTGAGCCTGGCTTGCCTGCATTAAGGCACCAGCAGCTTCCATAACAGCCTTCTCAGCCTGCTCAATCTTCTCCTTGTCATCGCCGCGTGAAGCTAACTCAAGATCAGCTAAAGCCTTGTTGATCTTGGTCTTGTCTGCGTCTGATACCTTGTCACCTAAGTCTGATAACTGCTTCTTAACCTGGTGTGCGGTTGCATCAGCACGATTACGAGCTGAGGCTAATTCCTCAAACTTCTTATCTTCTGCTGAGTGCTCTTCAGCCTCGCGTACCATACGCTTGATATCCTCGTCTGACAGACCTGAAGATGACTTGATGGTGATCTTCTGCTCTTTGCCAGTCTTCTTATCCTTTGCTGATACGTGAATTAAGCCGTCTGCGTCGATGTCGAATGAAACTTCAATCTGTGGCATGCCGCGTGGAGCAGGATCAATACCCTCTAAGTTGAACTGACCTAATGACTTGTTGTCAGATGCTCTCTTACGTTCACCCTGCAGAACGTGGATGGTTACAGCGTTCTGATTGTCCTCAGCAGTTGAGAATACCTGTGACTTCTTAGTTGGGATAGTGGTATTCTTCTCGATTAAGGTGGTCATAACACCGCCTAAGGTCTCGATACCTAATGATAATGGGGTAACGTCGAGTAATAATACGTCCTTCTTGTCACCGGTTAAAACACCGCCCTGAATTGCAGCACCGATAGCAACAGCCTCATCTGGGTTTACATCCTTGCGTGGCTCCTTACCAAAGAAGTCTGCAACCAGCTTCTGAACCATAGGCATACGTGACTGACCGCCAACTAAGATTACATCGTTAACATCTGAAGCTGACAGACCAGCATCTGCTAAAGCGGTTTTTACTGGATCTAAGGTTCTGTTAACCAGATCTTCAACTAATGACTCGAGCTTAGCACGGGTGATCTTGATGTTCATGTGCTTAGGACCAGTAGCATCAGCAGTGATGTAAGGTAAGTTTACGTCGGTCTGCTGTGATGAAGAAAGCTCAATCTTAGCCTTCTCAGCAGCTTCCTTTAAACGCTGCAGTGCTAATGGATCAGCACGGAGGTCAACACCCTGCTCATTCTTGAACTCGTCGATTAAGTAGTCAACGATACGGTTATCGAAGTCCTCACCACCTAAGTGAGTATCACCGTTGGTTGCTAATACTTCGAAGGTCTTCTCGCCGTCTAACTCATCAATATCAATAATAGAGATATCGAAGGTACCACCACCTAAGTCATAAACAGCAACCTTCTGCTCACCCTTGGCCTTGTCCTCACCGTAAGCAATAGCTGCAGCGGTAGGCTCGTTGATGATACGCTTTACGTTTAAGCCTGCAATACGGCCGGCATCCTTGGTTGCCTGACGCTGTGAATCGTTGAAGTATGCAGGGCAGGTAATAACAGCATCGGTTACTTCCTCACCTAAGATATCCTCAGCAGTCTTCTTCATCTTCTTTAAAACTTCTGCTGAAATCTGTGGAGGAGCCAGCTTCTTGTCGTCAACCTCTACCCATGCGTCACCGTTGTCAGCCTTGGTGATCTTAAATGGCATAATGCCTACATCACGCTGAACCTCAGAGTCCTCATAACGACGACCGATTAAACGCTTGATTGCAAATAAAGTGTTCTTTGGATTGGTTACAGCCTGACGCTTTGCAGCATCACCAACAATGATTTCACCATCTTTAGCGTAAGCTACGATAGATGGAGTGGTACGGCGACCTTCTGAGTTCTCTAATACGCGAACCTTGTCACCATCTAAAACTGCAACACATGAATTAGTAGTACCTAAGTCAATACCAATAATCTTGCCCATTTTTATATCCTCTTAAAAACTTGTCAGTTTTTGTTATTTAAATCTTTCTGTTTATCTATATGGAGTCTTATCTTGTAATTTCAAGACTAGGCTTCAATATTTATTGAATTTTTTTTCTCTTCACCTGAAGATGCAGCTGCAGCACCTGCTGGAGCACCGGTTGAAACGATAACCATGGCAGGACGAACTACTCTTTCATTTAAGGTGTAACCCTTCTGCATAACATTTAATACATGGTTTGCAGGAACTTCTGCTGATGGAGCCATTGAAATTGCCTGATGAAGGTTAGGATCAAATTCCTGATTTAATGGATCAACAGCCTTCACACCGAAATTTCCAAGTTCCTTTAATAAAAGAGTTACAGTATTCTGTACACCTTCGTATACAGGCTTTACAGCAGGATCTTCTGCATTTGAATGAATTAAAGCCAGCTCTAAAGAATCAACTACAGGAATTAAAGCCTTTAAGATCTTCTCATTGCCATACTTGCGTTCTCTTTCAACATCAGCTTCAATGCGCTTTTTCTGATTTTCAGTTTCAGCTACAGCTCTAACCAGAGAATCAATCTTGCTCTTTGAAGAGGCTTCCAAATCAGCAAGCTTTGCCTTTAAAGCCTCGTTCTCTTCAATTAAAGCATTGGCATCGAACTCTTTGGTTTCAGTCTCTGTCTGAGCATTGTCCTGTGCAACTTCATGCTCATGAGCTGAAGTCTCCTCGGTCTCTACTGACTGAGCCTGTTTCTGGGCCTTCTTCATGGCCTCCTGCATCTGAGTTTCTTCTGTCTGCATTTATAATCTCTTAATCTTTTCAAAAATTGTTTTAACAAATTTAAATTTAAGTAGACTCAATTTTTGTTGTTAAAACCTCGTCTGTTTAGGTAAGTGGGGACTGTCAAAAGGCATTTCAAGACTTTTCTCTAACTTTTTACAAAAAATTTCTATTTTTATACTTAGAGCAATTAGTTATTTGATAAAATCAGTACTTATAGGATATAAGGACATACATCTATGAAACTTTTAAAAATGTTATCAGTAGCTTCCATGGCAGCATTACCGCTGTTTGTAACTTCATGTGCATACAGAGCTGATTTAAACCAGGGTAACTACTTTGATCAGGACCAGGTGAACACTCTTACCTATGGTATGACCAGAGAACAGGTTCGCTACGTCCTTGGCACTCCAATGGTTATCGATCCATACGATACCAGTCGCTGGTACTATGTAAAGTTCAAGCGTGAAGGCTGGTCAAACCCAGAGATTAAGAGTATGGTGCTGCTCTTTAGCGACAACATTCTTGTCGATATGAGCGGTGACTTTGAAAAGCCTACCACCTTTGGCAATGCTCCATCATCTACCGTTCAGTCAAAAGACGATTTTGAGCTTCCAGAATAACCATTCTCATGACTGTACGTAACGGAAAACTCCTTTCAAAAACAGTGCTGATATCAGCGCTGTTTTTATGTTCTTGCATTCACGAAGAAATTCCTGAAGATGAAAATTTCATTGTGCCATTAAAATACACTCAGGAAACCGACAATGAAAAAATCAAAGCCTTCAACGAAATGTGTCGTAAGTGCGTGACTGGCAATGCCGACAACGCAGATGAAGTCATTACAACCTATAACTCCACATTAAGGGCTGACGACTTTGAAAAACACAATACTTACATAATTAAAAAAGATCCTGAGCTTGATAATTACTTCTATCAGACAGAGCATTTAAACTCTGAATATGAGCGATGCATGCAGAAGGCAATCAACGACGGCAGAAAGGAATTTGCTTTTCTTTACGTAACCAAACCTAGAACTCTGGCAAGACTTTCCTGCCATTTCTACAGAGAAGGTAACCATAAAGAAGGAGCTTTCTGGTTAAGACGACTTGAAAACCTTTCAGGACGCAACAGGGCCTACTTTGTTGCGGCAAGAGAATTTATAAAGTATAAGGAAACCAGGGCTATTGCTGCAGAGCTTTTGGGAGAAGCAACAAAACTTGGTAATCCAAACTCCACAGAAATGCTCGAACAGTACATCCAGCCAAACAATGTTTTTACCGAATATCAGAAAAAACATGAAATGGCTACCGATGAAAAGTGAAAAATAAAATATACTTATCGAAGAACATCAAACTTTTAACAATATATATATTAATTTCACATTAATTTTACATTAAATTCTAATTCCTCGTTTATACTTGAAAAATAGGTATTTATTCTATAGAAAACAGAATCACGAGGTAATTATGACTGACAATATCATTCCAAAGGAACTGTCCTGGCTGTCTTTTAATGCTAGAGTTCTGCAGGAAGCAGCTGATCCTTCAGTGCCTCTGATTGAAAGGGTAAGATTTTTGGGCATTTACTCTAGCAATCAGGACGAGTTCTTTAAGGTTCGTGTTGCAGAGTTGAAACGTCAGGTCATTATCAATAAGGCTCAGGAAAGTGAAAATGAGGCAGCGGTAAATCTGCTCCGTCAGGTTCAGAATGAAGCCAATAAATACCAGAGAACCTTAAACAACCTTTACAAACAGTTGCTGTTAGAGTTAGAACAGCACAATATCTTTTTAAGAGATCAGGATTCTATTTCCAAGACTCAGAAAGAATGGGTTGCAAATTATTTCAAGCTCCACGTCCTCAAGCACATCAATCCTGTAATTATCGATTCTGAAACAGATCTGGTTTCATTCTTAAAAGATCAGTTCACCTACCTTTTAGTAAGAATGACTGATTCAGACAAGGAAGTTGTAAATCACGCCTTAATTGAGATCCCAACAGATAAGACACCTCGTTTTATCCGTATGCCATCAGAAGATAACACCACCACCTTTATGTTCTTAGATGACGTGATCCGTGTCGGTATTGATATGATCTTCAAAGGACTTTTTGAGTATGACAAGATCGAAGCCTACTCTATCAAGATGAACCGAGATGCAGAGTATGATCTTTTGGGCAATATCGAAAGATCAGTACTTGAGAATATGTCTGAAGCTTTAAAACAGCGTTTAAATGCAATGCCAGTACGCTTCAGTTATGATGACAAGATGCCTAAGTCCATGGTTGATTTTATGGCCAAAGAGCTGAAAATGACAGCCATTGACTCCATGATGCCTGGCAATCGCTATCATAACTTTAAGGACTTCCTCTCATTCCCAAGCTTTGGTGATGACAAGATGGAAAATCCTAATCTCTCAGAGATTAAGTCAACCCAGTTTGAAACCGAATTAACACCTTTTGACGCCATTTCAAAGAAAGCGGTATTACTATACTATCCATACTACTCTTTTGGTTACTTTACCGAGTTCCTGCGTCAGGCTTCCTATGATCCAAAGGTAAGCTCCATCAAGATCAATATCTATCGTGTAGCCTCCAACAGCCGAGTTATCAATTCTTTGATTGATGCTGCAAATAACGGTAAGAGCGTAACCGTAGTAGTTGAGCTTAAAGCAAGATTTGACGAGGAAAACAATGTCCGCTGGGCTTCCCGTCTTACCGCAGCAGGTGTAAAGGTCCTCTTTGGTCTTGCCACATTGAAGATCCATTCA
>ONCB01000028.1 GCA_900316175.1 uncultured Succinatimonas sp. | reverse complement strand
AAAATCAGCCTAAATTTACATGCAGAAAACTCTGCTAAAACTTATTAAAACCGGCTCCAAACACGTTTGTGATTAAGATCAGATCGTGTTGGCGCCATACAATTTTTAATCTTTGTCAAAATTTAAGGCTTTACATAATAAAATATATACAGCAAAAATTAGATTTATCTTAGCCTATCAAGCGCTTTTTCAACTTCAGGATCAGTTTTGCCTGAAATTTCTTTAACCTTGCTGTAAAAACGTATGGCTTCAGTCTTATCCTTTTCCACGCACTTTATGTCATTGCCAGAACCAGGATCGTACATTGAAGCAAATTTTTTGGCAAAATCAGCTTTTTTTAAACCATAAGCCACATAAACTCTCTTACCGATGCGGCACTTTTCAAGAACAAAGGCATCATCGGCAAGTTTCATCATGGTTGAATCTTTTGGATTTGTCTTCAGGCAGTCATAAATGATGCTTTCTGTAGAGTCTCTTTTTACAATACATGGATCTGGGTTTGCTGCCTTTACAGGAGCAGATCTATTCATACTTTTTGCAACTGTATTTTCTGAAGATACACTATCCCCGTTCAATAAAGACTCATCAGTACTCTTTTCATTATCATCCTCTGCTTCAGAAACATCTTCGTTTAAAGGATCAGAGTTTTCATCAGTGATAGCCTCATCATCACTCTTTTGCTCTTCTGCTGCAGGAGCATGAGCTTGAGCAGGAGCAGCTGTAGAACCACCATTAAATGAACAGTTTCTTAACAGCATAAAAGCAAGCAGTGCAAGCAGAATAAGTAATCCGATGCTGCCAGCTATCTTTAATAAGTTTTTAAAAAACGAGCCCCCACCTTCACTACCACCGGCACCAGAACCTGCACCTGCACCGGCGTATCCTGCACCGCCACTGACAGCAGAACCTGCAACGCTTTGTAAAGAAGAAGTCCCTGCAGAAAATTCTTCTTTAGAAGTCTTAGTACTTTCTGATGCGACAGAGCTGTTACTTTCCTGAACTAAAGTTTCTTCTTTCTTTTGATGCTCTTTTGCTACTTTTTCATCATAAACCCATGGATCATTCTGAATATGAACATCACTTTTGTCTTTTCCACCTGTAAAGCTGCTCTTGCTCTGACCGTCTAAAGACTCAGTATTTGCATCTTTTGCAAAAGCAGAGGCTGCACCTGCCTTTGTTTCTGCGCCTGAGATTTTTATTTCTTCTCCCTTTTGCTCACTCCCTCTTGAGATGGTTACAGATGCAGTATTCAGTCTGTCAGTTCTGCTTTTAAACCCCCAGAATGTAATCACAGGACGGTTATCAACAAGATAGATACAGCTCTCGTCAGGATAAGTCATGGCTGAAGTTTCAATATCACCATTATCGCCACTTAAAAAGTGAGCATAGATACCGCTTGATCCTGCACCTAACTGACCTTCTGTCCACATTTTGTCCAGCACTGCATCAATTTTTGCCTTGACCTGCTTCTTTTTTAATGTAGACAGTTCATTAAAAGGAATAATCTCATAGCTGCCATCAGCTTTACTTGAATCAAAAGGAACGTACCAGTCTGCTCTTTGTTCATCAGCAGAAATTCTTGGAAGGGCAAAGATTTCTGAACATGCCCTGCCAAGAGTTCTGGAATTTCTAACTGAGGTTAAAAAAGCCTCAGCCGCACGAAACACCATCTTTCCTTCTATCTGGACCGGATCATAGTCCATCAGATTTCCACTGCAAAGTTCGATTGAAGACATATATTTTCCCAAGAAACTTAAAAATTCAGATTGGATCTAAACCTTATCGGATACGCTAATCTTCACAGACCTTAACCATTGATGAACCGGCTTTTTTCAGAACATCATTAATCTGAGCGGCATTCTTTGGCTTAAATGACTTGCCGCCTGTAATTTTGGCAATGCAGGCTGCCTTATCAATATCGTCACCAATTAAAATAGTGTGTATTTTCAGATTAGGATATTTCTTATGAATTTTTGAAGCTACCGAGCATATGTTTACATTCGAGGTTAAAGGACAGGTATCCTCACCATCAGTTATTAAAATACCCACTGAATCCCCCTCACCGCCTAACATGGATGCAAGCTGAGTCATACCGTGAACCAGAGGGGTACCACCCTGAGGATAATTGCCAGGATCAATGCCGTTGATGGCTCCTACAAGATTACCTCTGCCTGATGGGGCAAAGAAACCGCGGTTCTTTGAAGCTGAACAGCCATTGATTTCCACAAGACCGATACTTACCTTCTTATCAATTTTGTTAACCAGAGTTGTGGCTGCATTTTTAGCAGCATCAAGTCTGGTGGCACCACCGTAGTTCTGCAGCATAGAAGGAGAACCGTCAAAGGCAATAGCCATCTTTGGCATCTTTCCTTCTTTCTCAAGAACTCTGCACTTTGGAACTTTCTTTTCCTCAGGCTTTGATGCCTGTGAAGGTTTCTGCTGCTCTTTTGCTTTAGCCTCAGCTTCAGCTTTAGCTTTTGCTTCTGCTTCAGCTTTTGCCTTTGCTTTAGCTTCAGCCTCTGCTTTTGCTTTAGCTTCTGCAAGTTCTCTTGCCCTGAGTTCAGCATCAGCCTTTGCCTGAGCCTCCTCTGACTTGCGTCTTGCTTCTTCAAGCTGCTTTTTAAGCTCTTCTATCTCTTCCTGAGCCTTAGCCTCAAGCTCTGCATTTAATTTAGCCTCTTCCTCAGCTTTTAATCTTGCCTCTTCTGCGGCATTAAGTTTTGCATCAGCATCAGCCTTTTCCTGTTCAAGCTGATCTTCAAGCTCATGAACTTTGTTGCTTCCATCTAAAGCTTCAGCATCTTTAAGATTGAGAGAGTCCTTAAGCTTGTCATTCTCATCAGAGAGCTCTTTTAGCTTTCTGTCATTCTCAAGTCTGTCTTTTTCATTCCTGTCATTAAGCTCATCAATCATCTGAGCATTTTTTAATGCTTCCTGTTCCCTTAGCTTATAACCCATTTCTCCCATTGGCCATGGATAAAGATAAAGCCACCATAAAAGGGAGAGCAGAATAAGAATTAAGAGCAGTAATGAAGGTACAAGGCAGCCTCGCCCTGATTTTTTATTAGCCACAGGAGGTACTACCTTACCCTGCAGAGGATCTTTAGCTGCAGTTTTGCGGGTGCATTTTACAGGAATAATGACCGGCACATCAGGTGAGAAAACCACGGTTTTCTCAGCCTTGCAGATAAGGTCATCATATTTTTGTCTTTCAGATTCCAGATCTTTATTTACAAGTTTTATGTCTGAAGTTAAGAAAGAGTGGAGCTTTTCACGAAGTCTGTCTGCTTTTGCAGTAACATCCTGATATTTTTCCTGATTGTTTTCATTTATCAGAACAAAATCACCGGTGCGGTATGTCAGGAAGTTTACATACTCTCCGTCAATCTTAGGTATAGCAAGAAGCTCAGCACACTCATCTCCTAGCTGAGTTAAAAGCTCCTGTTCCCATAATGGGGACGTTTTCTCAAAACGTAATACCTGAGTATCAACTTCTGATAACTTGGCTCTATAAATTCTTAACATAGATATCTCCAGGATTATCTTGCCCTGGCTGCATTCACAGTGCACTGTTCAATCCAGATCTTCTGCTCTTTTTTAAGATCACTGTGATTTGCACGGTACTTTTTAAGATGAGCTGTATAGATTTCCATATACTCATCATAATTTACCATAGCTCTGGCATTTTCTGTGCTGCCAAAAGAGGTTACCGCCTCATCAAAGTTATCCTCAATCAGTTTCTGCGGAAAGCTCAAAGCAGCTGAGCTTATGAAATCACCATAGAATGAAGAAAGAAGATTTACATCCTTTTCAATAGAATCGTAATTATGCTTTATGCCTTCATATCTCTTTTTAACTCGCTCATCATCAGGCTTTTCATCATAACGGGCCTTAGCAGAGTCCAGTATCTTTCCGAAGATCCCCAGCATCTGCTGTTTCTGGCTTATCTGCGCACAGACTACGGCACCGGTTCTTAAGTTCTGCACAGCCAGAGCATTTAATTTATCCTTAACTTCAATCTGTGCACTCTTAAGCTCATCGCCAATGGAATTTACCTGGCTTTGCAGTTCTTCCTGAGCCTTTTTGAGTTTTGCATTGTTTGCAGTCAGGGTCTTAATCATATCGTTCTGAGACTTAGTAATTTCTGTCAACTCATGATCTTTTTCTTCAAGCTGCTCTTTAAGCTTTTTCTGCATTGCGGCAAGCTCTTCCTGCTCTTTTTTCATGTCAGCGTTTTTTATTTCCTGCTCTTTCTGCATGGAGGCAAGCTTCTCATTTGCCTTTGAAAGCTGATCTGCATCGTCTGAAGATGGTGTCTCTACAAGGTTATCAAGAGCCTGTTTTAAATCCTTCTGCTCTTTTATTGAGTTGATAACCTGAAGACCTAAAACAAAACGGGTGGACATGTCACCGTCTTTAGTAGGCCCCTTTGATCCGTAAAAAGGTCGTTCTGCTCTTGTGGCTGAACTTATATTGTCCTCATCTGATGTTCTGAAGCTGCCACCACGCACACAGATGCCGCCAACCTGACCAAACAGTCTCTGACCTCTTACAGCCTTGTATGGTTCCAACACCATTTCTGAAGCATTGCCAAACATGTCATAAAGACCTAAAGGATTTGGCTTTTTAAGACCTGCAGCACTTAATTTACCGTTTGAACTGCCAGCCCCCTTAAGCCAGGCATAATCGTTAATCTCACTTTCCATTGGAGGAAGTTTTGCTTCAAATTCAGCCTGAGATACCGCTAAACCTCCGCGAGCTGCAAACTCCCACTCCTCATCAGATGGCAGTCTTGCAAAAGCTTTGGCTCCATCCTGTACGATATTGCCCTTATCTGAAAACAGGAACACCGAGAAATTTTCTGCAGCCTTTAAAGCATCTGAATAGCTGATATTTACAGCAGGCATGCGATCTTTTGCAGAAAGCTCCCTGCACTTGCCATCAGAGAACAGCGAATCATACTGTCCCTGCATCAGCTCATATTTTGCAATCAGAAAATACCATCCGCCCTTGTCATGAAAAGCACCCTGAACAAAGCGCTTTGACTGGTTTTCAGAAATAGGAGATGAGGTTCCGGTCAAACCAGACATAAAGGTTTTATCATCAATTCTGCTCTCTCTTTTTGAGGTATAAACCTTGCGAAAGGCCATTATGCCGTTACAAGGCATTGGGACTATCACGTCACCACTGTCCGGTTTGAAGTTGTATAGCTTTTCTGCTGTCAGTTTTGCAGCCTCTGCAGAGCCAAAAGAAAAGATACACATTAAAGCCAACGGTAAAAGAGCAGATTTTATCTTCATTTTTAATCCTGTCTTAAGGTCTGGGCAATCTTTAATCTGGCTACGACAACATACCAGACCAGAACTGAAACACTAAATGCCATAAAGGCAATGCAGATACCGGCAAACACAAGATGATAGGTATCGATAACACTTATGGACTTATCCAAAGCACTGTAGTGGAATTTTCCTGCAAAATTGTTATTAAGATAATACTGACCGGAAAAGAGCAGTACCACAGACAGGAAATAGGCGCTGAAACTTATCATTAGATTCTGCAAGGTCACAATCCACAAAAGTCTCAGGCGCGAAAAGCCAGTCAAAAGGAGCATGGCATAACTTGCCCTGGCTCTGAAAAGATTGTTATAAATGATACCGCCAAAAGCTAATATTCCACCAATACATGAAATTACTGTCAGCACCAAAAAGATCACATTAAGGACATCGGTAATATCCTTAAACTGTTTGATGCTGGTGATGGCACTTGATATTTCAAGACCAAAACGGGAGGTGATGAGCCTGGTCATCGGTTCTACGTCATCCAGATCTGAAACATAGATCCTGGCTGAATAGAAACGGTGCACCTCTTTAGCTGAAGAGCCATCTGAAATCAGCAAAGGCTCATAGCCGTCACGATAATCCTCAATGGCAAAGAGCAGTTTTAAATTCACCATCAGCGCATTTTTTGGCAGAAGATTTCTTGGAAGCACTCCTTTGACCTTAAGATAAAGGGATTTTGCCTCCATCACTTCATTTTTTTTACGGCTGATTAAAAGACGCAGTTCATCACCTGCCCTTACTTTGAACTTATCTGCAACCGACTGAGAGATAAACATCTGGCTGTCATCAAGGTTATCATCAAGCTTACTCATCTTTAAGAGCGGATCGCCACTGGCTGTTGGCATAACCTCAATCATGTCCATCACAGCATCTCTTGTTTTGATGGTGACAAGTGCACTGGTTGAACGAATTGCCGGTACCACGAAGGAAATTGCAGGATCTTTATTTAAGGTTTCAAAAAAGTCACTTTTAAGCTCATTGGTAAACCCGAGAATATGCAGCTGCAGGGTATTTGGATTGGTTTTTAATTCCTTTACAAGCTCAGAGACTACACCATAGCGAATAGAAAAAAGCAGCATGATTGGGGTGATTACCGCAGCAAGCACCAGCATCAGAGAAATGTTGATAAGCTTTTCAGCAAAAATCGAAGCACTGGCAAGTTTTAAATTGGTCATAATGATCAGGCAAACTCCCCCGTACCCTGACAGACTGCTCTGTAATTTAACGAAGGCAGGCTGTTTTTTTCAACTAAAGACAAATCGTGGGTAACCACAACCGCACAAACTCCACTTACGCGGCATGCATCAATCATATTCTCAAAGAGCATCTGACCATGTTCAGGATCCAATGCTGAGGTAGGTTCATCAATCAGACTTAAAACAGGTTCATGACAGATACTTTTAAAGAAAGCCACGCGCTGACGCTGACCTGTAGAAAGACTTGAAGGTTTACGCTTTAAAAATTCAATCAGATGAAACTCTTCTAATGATTCTTTGGCCTTTTTGAGCTGTTTCTTTGTATCAGTACGCTGTTTTAAAAGCCTGTATCTTGAAGCTGCAGCTGTCTCAATCTGCAGCTTTAAGTTATCCTCAACATCAAGGTAGTTTATAAGGGCGCTTGACTGAGGCATAAAGCCCATCATTGATGATCTGATAAAGAGACGCTCTTTTTCAGACATTTTCTCAAGAGCATAGCCACTTAGGTTATAGCTCTCACAGGAGAAACCCTCACGGATAAACCCCATACACTCAAGCAATGTAGATTTTCCGCAGCCTGATACACCAAGTACTGCGACCACCTCACCTGCGTTTAAGTCAAGGCCTGCAAGTCTTACTGTATAGTCAGACTCACCCTGGCAGGCCTTGTAGGTATAGGACAGATTTTTAATACTAAGTACAGCACTCATATTAAGGAAGAGCGTCCAGGTTAACAGGGAATACAGCCTGAGCATCGTCATCCTGAGGATTGAGCTTAACCCACAGATCGTTATTCTCATTACACTTCTTATAGTAAAGAAGCTTCTCTTCGAGTCTTTCTATCATACGTGACTGCTCATCAGGCCCCATACTCTCCCAGCTTTCTCTTGTAAGCTCAGCTACCTCACTCTTGTAAGGAAGACCATCTAAATACTCTCCGATCACTCCTTCTGAAGAAGGGGTGCGGTTCTGAGTTGCTGCAGATGCAAGCTGGTTAGGATCACGGCCTAACTTTGATGCAATATCCTGAAGCTGCACAAACATGCCCTCAGAATCAAGCACACCGGTACTTTCAGCCTCAAGAGTCTCCTGAGTGATCTGGGCTAAAGTTGCAAGCTCATTTTTAGTAAGCATCACCACAGGCACCACTGATGCCTTGGTGCGTTTGGTTAAATCACGGCTTGAAAGCCAGCCCTCAAAGAATGGAGGAGCTGACTGCCCCTGCTTTGATCCTAAATAGGCAAGCTTCATGGCGTTGCCTAAAAGGACAGTATCCTCTTCCATAGTCTTGTCAGAGTCTGTTTGGGCTGCCTGTGCTGTTGATTCAGCTGAACCTACGGCTTCTTCTCCAAATGCTGCAGACTTTACCTGAGAGGTAATATCAAGAGCAAACTTGTCAATGGTTCTACCAAATGATTCAACATTACCTGCCTGAACCTGATAGTAAAGAGACTTGTTTACAATGTCATTAAAGGTCAGAGTCTTATACTGAGCCTTAGCCTTGTCATGGTTGCCGTTACGGGCACCAGAATCGGTTAAAAGGTGAAGTGCATAAATGGCAACACCCTTGTCTCTTGCCTGCTTTCTTAAGATTTCCGCATCAAGTTTGGTTGAAGAGAGCGGATCATCACCCTTGATGGCGCCAGCATCGGTAATAAGCACCACATATCTTCCACCGTAATCGCTCCAGTCAATCTTTTCAAGTGCATCAGAAATACCTGCATAGGCATCTTCATCAAACTTGGCAGAAGATGCTGTAGCCTGTTTTAAGTCCCCCAGTTTCTGCTCGAATGATTTTACAGAGGTAGCCTCACCAGGCTTTACATAAACCCTGGTGGTATACTCAAGTTTTGGAGCGGTTTTAAGATCGGATCTGAAAGATACCAGACCAAAATGCACACTCTCTTCAAGATCTTCATCGCAGACGCTTTTAACCACCTTTCTGATGGTCTCCTTGGTACGGTCGATGTACGGCTGCATTGAAATGGTAGTATCGATAACGAAAACAACGGCAGCCTTAAATTCCTTTAACTCACGCTCATCATCCTGATACTCGGCCTTGCCGTTACCATCTGAAACAGAAGCAATCTGCAGCATCAGATCATTATTTGAGTCTGCGGCAAATGCTGTCTCCTTGTAATCGAGTACCGGCATCAGATAAAAATGCTTGGTATAGTCAATGAAATTCTCTGGCTCTGCTGAAATTACACCCTCAGGGGTTTCTCCCTTCTTTAAGGACTCATTTAACTTTGAAGCCAGAGTATCAATATCAGGATCATCAATCAGATCTTCAAGAGCAGATTTCTTCTTGAAGATAAGAGTGCGATCACGGCCTGCTGAGTTTGTAAACACCATTGCCATCTGCATTTTCCAAGGCACCTGACATGATTCATCAATAAAACCAAGATTGTTTCCCTTGTCATCAGGACCTACCTGCCAGCGCTTGCCCTTGTTCTGATAAACATAGAATCTGGTAAATGCAGGCAGTGCTGAACCATCTGCAGCATTTTCGTCAGCATAAAGCTTACAGCCAGGAGTAGTCAGAATCTTTTCATACAGATTCTTTTTACCATGCTGTAAGATTGGTTTTACATCATCAGCAAAAGCTCCTGAGCAAAAAGCTCCTGCTGCAAAAGTAAAGGTGGCTGCAGTTATGAATTTTTTTAAGTTCATAGTGTAACTCCCTGATTATTCTAATTTTGATAAGGCATCTTTAACAGCTTCATCAGTATCGCCTGACAGTGCAGATGCTTTTTTGTACCAGCGGATTGCCTCATCCTTGTTCTTTTCGATACATTTGTCACTTTCAGAAGAATTTGGATCAAAAAGTGATGCGTAGTTCTTGGCAAAATCAGCATCCTTAAGTGCATAGCCTAAGAAAATTCTCTTACCGATATCGCACTTGTCTGAGGCAAAGGCATCTTTGGCAAGTTTTAACATGGTTGCTTTATCAGGATTTGTCTTAAGACATGCTCCGATAATTGCTGAGGTAGAATCTGGTTTTAGCACACATAGGTTATCTGCCTGTAAACTGTCAGCACCATCTAAATTGCTCTGTTCAGAAACTAAGACATCTGCTGAGTTATCTTCTGCAACAGGCTCCTCTGCAACAGGCTCCTCTGCAACAGGCTCCTCTGCTACTGGTTCTTCAGCTGGAGTTTCCTCTGCAACAGGCTCTTCAGCTACAGGCTGATTCTGCTCAGCAGGAGCTGATGCCCCCATACCAAGACCACCTAACATTCTTAAAAGGAACCAGCCGCCAAGTAACAGCAGGAGCAGTAGAACAATCAAGCCTATGATTTTGCCGATAGCACTTCCCCCTGAAGATGACTGACCTCCTGGTGGATTAGAAGTCGTCTGTGGCTTCTGGACAGGAGATTCAGTTTTTACTGATGGCTCTTCAGTTACAGCAGAACTCTCAATTTTTTCTGCAGTTTTCTCCTGGGAAACAAATCTTGAACCGGTTTGCGCCTTACCTAAAGATATGAAATCAATAACTTCTGCAGATTTGGCGTCAAACAGAATTTCATTGCCTACAGTCATGTTGGTAGAAAGATCAACTTCAAATACCTTGAGAATATACTGTCCGTGTTCTGCTGCATAGGATCCTGCAAGATCATTGATATTGCAATCTGGTACAGTAACTGTAATACCGTCAGAACCAGGATCAATCTCCCTTACGGTGAATTTGGTAAGTTCACCTTTCAGGGAGTTTTTACTTAAAACAGAAATCTCAAGACCATGAGAAATAACATCAGATGAGAATGTTGAACCATTGTCATTAAGAAAGAGACTTAACGATTTATCTGTATTCTTTTTAAAAATAGCTACATTTGCCATAATTGTTCATCCTATAGTGTTAAAGAGGCGTTTAAGGCCCCTTTAACAAATCTAAGCATTAACCTTTGAGTGTTTTTTCATTGCCTCTAACAGTTCAAAGAGCTTCACATTCTCTTCAGGAGTAATGTTAAATCTGCTCTTGGCTGTCAGGTTGTAGGTTGCACAGACATTTTCAAATACACTGAAGAAATCGCTTAAGTAACACTTCTCAAGATTATCAATAAAGTGACTGGTAACGTTAGGCATATGATTGATATGTTCTTCAATACGCTCACGATATACAGGATTGTTGTCAAAGTTTAAACCTGAGTTGAATACACGGGCAATTGTATTTTCAGCAGTGCCGTTGCACTGTTCTTCAAGCAGAGTATCTGAGAGCAGATAGGTATTGAAGTCAGAAATAATCTGCAGAGCACATTCAACCTGATGCATATAGATGGAATCTACATCTGAGGTGCCGTTTTCATACTTTTCAAGCTCATTCTTGATGCGTTCTTCAATTCTGAAAGCGCTATAGGCCTTTTCAAGCTCAGTTACATAATAGTTAATCAGATTTTTGAATTTCTCTTTTAATTCTTTTTCTGATTTGATTACTGTACCGTCAGGATTTAAGAAGAAGGAATATTCCTTTTTGCGAAGCTCCTCATTATATGGTTCAACCTTAGGAAGCTCACCGTTGAGCCAGCTGCGGCAAAGAACTGCAGCCATACGCTCAAAGCAGGCACCTTCCTTGATGTCATTAAGTTTTCTCTGATGCATCTTTGTCAGTTCCTGAGCAAAGCGGAAGGCACTGTGAGCAGAACCTGATGTTGAATTTGACAGATAGTCATCTTCAGCCTCACGCTGATCAATTTCCTGATAGCGTCTGATGTAGCTCATGGTATCACCGACCTTTTCGCACTGCATAAGTTCAATTGCAGCCTGATGGGCCTTACTCTGAGCAGCAGCTGCAGCAGAGGCACCTTCCTTCTGACAGAACATACCAAGAACATTCTCAATTTCAGCAACCTGATCACTTATGATACCTAAAGAGCGATCTTTAATCTGATGGAAAGAGGTAAACTCATCCTTAAGGAACTTTGCAAGATAGCCTACACCACCATCATTAGGCTTTAGCAGCTCATTGATGGTAGGAGTGTCTTTCTTGTTCTGAGTTTCTTCAAACTTGTAGACGTGTCTCATCTTTTCATCTTTGATGATCTCGTTCAAGAAGAGATCGGCCTGAGCCTTACCAGCATCTGAAAGCTCAAGCTCAGTACATTTATCGTCTACTTTATAAAGTAATTTTGAAGGCTCAATATTAGGTCTTCTTACAAAGAAGAACTGCTTGAATGGCTCTGTCTCAGTCCAGTGTTCCATCCAGTCAACACCAAAACGCTCTAAAGCTCTTCCTACTGATTCACCGATATCACTCTTGGCACTTGCCTGTGCACCCATACCGCGAACCACACAGGAATCAGATCTGGTGAATACACCCACGAATGGACTCTTTTCATTCTTGGCTCTGTCAGCAGGATCTTTACCAACGTTAAGTCTAATCCAGTCTGTAAAATACTGAGTCAGGCTTACTTCCTGCTGAGCATTCATACCGATACAGCATAAAAGCACATCGATCTCATGATCAATACAGTATTTATCAATGAGATAGCCAACCTTACCACGACGGAAGAACTCGGCACCTTCATGATCTTTAGCACCGCCCCTGCCGTCATCTGTCTTCCAGATCTTAAGATCTTCAGCCTTACGGCTTCTTGCTCCCGGGAAGTCAAGAACATCAAAACTGCCACTCTCTGACTCGCCTGTTAATGGGAAGGTAAGCTCATATACTGCTGCACCGAAAGATTGGAAGTGAATATTAACTGTATCCTTGCCTTCTGCATCAAGACATACAGTAATTCTGTCATCGCAGTTGTACAGGCTTAATACAACTTTGATGTCAACCAGAGTACCGCCATCACGCTGAACCAGACCATTAGGACCTTTAGTTGAGAAAGCCTCTAATGGAACAAACACTCTTGAAGCACCCTTTAAGAGAAGAACCTCTTTTGCCACCTGTTCAAACAGACTGGTAAAGGCAGGCATATTAAACCACAGGGCAGAGAATAACTTGCTGCGTCCTTTTAGATTTAACGATGTCACCTTCTTGCGGGCTTTAGTCCAGAAAGCGCAGTCAGGATCATAGCTTGACTCTTTGAGCACAGTTTCGCCAGAGTGAGTTGATACATACTCAGCTAAAGATACGATGTCAGCTTCAGAGACATAATTGTTCTCACCCTCAGTAAGCTGATAATCAGAATGTTCAAGTTCACGGAAAAGCTCTTCATTGTCATTGAGCGTTCTAAAGAAATTGTTACGCTCTTCAAGGTAGGCATTGTCATCCTTGAAATTGATATCAGCAAAATAGGAATTGACCAGCAGCTTTACAATGTCTGTTTCTGAAAAAACTCTTACAGAAGCAGGAAAACCATGAGGACACTTGAAAGCCTGATCATGAGTAAAACGGGTAACAATACCGGTTGCCTCACGATCACCGCCCTGAGGGTTTAGATCTTTAATAAAGCTTACAGTCTGACCATCCCAGTCAGCAACCAGACCATCACCGCCGCCTTTTGAAGCCAGAGTTGAAACCATATAGCTCTTACCGGCCTGGGAGGCACCAAACACACCGATTGAAACACTGCTTGGCAGTACAGTATGGGCTGCTGCAGCATTGTTCTTTAACTTACACAACTTAATCTGAAGGTTGTTTGCAAGCTTCTTAACTTCTGGTTCAGAGACATTTTCAACCCATTCAATGCACTCATCGCAGGCTCTTGCCAGTTCGTTAAGAGTATTATTTACGTATTTCTGTTCCATAAAAATTCCTTACTTAGTCAAGATACCTGAATGGTTCCAGTATGCATCTGAATCACCGGTGATGGTCTTCAGTCTTAAAGTCAGATACTTATGTGCATCTGAAACAGATATTGGATCGAATGAATCAATATCTTCTGCCTCTTCAATAGCTATCAGGAATACATCGTCTGACTGCTCTTCCTCATTGACAAACTTAATGCAATTATAAATAGGATGATTTTTCCTAATTGACTCTTCCTTCTCAGAGGTGGTGAGCTTAAGTCTGAACAGATGCTTGTCATTGATAGCCTGAGTTACTATATCAAGCTCTTCCTGACAGGCTTTGGTAAACTCATCTTTGAAAGCTTTTAAGATCCTTGAGAATTCAAAGATTACGCGCTTTTTACGACGGAGTACTTCACCTTCAGCGTCAGCCTGTTCCTGATCCTGAGCATCGAAGATCTCCTGCTGGTGTTCCTGTCTGTACTGAGCATAAGCCTGGTTGTATATCTCTTCACCCTTCTTCTGGCTTGATCCTGAAAACAGCTTGCCAACAAAGCCCTTTGACTGTATTGCCTCATCACGAGATCTGGTAGCAAAAGCTATAGCTTCCTGCTCAATTCTTGCACTCACCTCAGATACAAGGGTTCCGGAACCTGAGTTATTGCGCATTGATTCAATTTCAGATCTTGCAGCAGCATAAACTTCTTTGGCCTGTTTTACGTACTTGTCTCCACTTCTTAATACAAGACGGGAGAAGAATGTCTCTTCAAGCTTCTTTTCAGCCTCTGGTGAGAATAAACCGTCAACCACTTCGCCTGAAGCATTAACCTCAGTATCAGAAGATGATGGGAAACGGATTAAAGAGAGTTTCTTAACATCCTCAAGATCTGCGATATTCTTTAAGACCTCAATTCTGAAGATCATTGATGACTGCAGATTCTCATCGGCAAACTGTCTGTAACCAAGATCAACTTCAAGTACAGTTTCCTTGTACTGCTTGCCATCAACAGTCTTTAAAGAATCATCCATGCCGATCTTCATAAGACCAGCACTATCCCCAGTGAGCAGATTCTTTTTAGAATACTCAAATTCTAGTTCCTTGGTCCTGATTTCCTCCTGACCAAGACCGCTTTGGCGTGCCTGCTCAAGAGCCTCTTCATTCTTCTGAATTCTAAGTTCAGCATCGGTATCAAACTTGTAATAAATACCTGTGTTCAAAATCTTGCAGTTATTATCAATAACGCCCAGATATCTCATTGATGATGAGGTTGGCATCAGTCTGGTATTCAGTCTGAAATTGGTGAGCATGCTCTGATTGCACATCTTGGTAAAGCCAATCAGTGCACCTACAACAACGGCACTCTTAGGATCGGTGATAATACCGTTATGATCTGCAAGGAATGCAGGGTACCAGCCAGAACAGCAGTACTTATGCAGACTGATAATACGGCGTGGAGACAGAATTGACTTACGCTCAATCAGATGACGGATACCAGGGATCTTTGATGGTCTGCCGGTTAAAAGCAGCACATCGCACTCGTATACGTTTACTAAAGCATTGAGTGTATCGATTACACCTAAAATGCTGTATCCGCCTCTTTCAATACGCTGATTGATACTGAAGATATCAAATTTAAGAGTCTTCTTTAAGATATTAAAGCCTGGCAGACGCTCTTCGATGTAGGTTAAAACTTCATCATCTACAACAGATTCAACGGAAACTCTTCTGTTTTCACTCTTCTGTCCATCAACAGCTGCACAGTAATCGTTACCGGTAATAAAGTCAGCAACAGTACCTTCAGTTGTCACATCAATAACATCAGGAGAAAGTCTGTCTAAAGCCTCAAGACGGTCAAGCAGTCTGTAGGCAATCTTCACAAAGATCTGCTCTACAGTAAGCACTCTCTTCTTGCGGTTTGTAGCATCAGCATCAGATGATGAACCAACAATCTTGGACATCTCTCTCATACCAAGCTGCTTTAAAATCTCTTCGCAGATGAGCTGTTTTACCAGATCGTCACCTGCAATCTTAAAGCCTTCTTTTAGAACCTCTCTTACCTCAACAGATGACTGCTGATCGTTTAGCTCTCTGAACTCACCAGTCTTTTCAAGATCTTCTCTTGCGTATATTCTGTCAGGATATGCATAGTCGGTAATTACCAGATCAGTGGTACCGCCACCAATATCGATAGATGCAATTCTTGCTGAAACATAGTCAGCAGGGTTCTTGTTGTTGAGCTTTGGTCTGTAGCACTCATTTTCACGGCCTGCAGTACCCTTACGGCGAATGAACTTGATAAAGTCCTTACAGTTACCGCCGAAGACTTCCTGAGTTTCGTTGTAAAGGTAAACAAACTGGGTTGCCAGTGTTTCGTTCCACTCTAAGATAACCTTAGGAGCTGCAGGGAACATTTCTTCCTTTTTACTGTTGAACTTAAACTCTGTAACCGGAGTCTTGTCATAACCCATTGCCTTCCATACAAGACCTACAGCCTCATAGGCACATGATCTGAATACAGCTCTTTCAAGTTCTGGCATTGAAGGAGGAGTTGTAAGCACTAAAGATGAGAGTCTTCTTGGCTTGAACTCATCTTTCTTGGTGCGTCTGTAATACTCTGAGTTTATCTGACTTAATGACTGCAGAATAAGCTCAACTAACAGGAAAGTCATGGTAGCCTTGTTGGTGTATTTTGCTTCAATATTGGAAGTACCGATAGCAGAAGCAAACAGAGGTTCACCAGTATGGTCCATAAGACCTGAAATTGGGGAGTAAAGAGCAGACTGCACAGTCTTGTCAAAGACTGTATAGCCTAAGAATACATCTTCTTTTTCTTCGTCCCACTTTTGCATTGGGATCTGATAGTAGTAACTGTTAAAGTTCCATGCAATATGCTGAAGACTTGGATCGATCTGCCATAAGTAACGCTTAGGAGACATCAGGCCGGTCTCACCCTCATTACCGTGAACTCTTGATGAGAGTTTGATTGCTTCAGGACCTACTCTAACCATTGAAGGCCAGATAAAGGCTGAATTAGAGTTTGAAATGCTTGAGCAGGCATTGAAATCAAAGTTTGGTTTCTGGAACTCAATCTTGCTGTTAAATGAGCCTGAATAAACTACATCCGGAGTATTAAGATCTCTTAGCTGCAGAGGAGCTGCGCTGTTAAATGAAGCTGTGCCGGAGGTTGAGGACTTGTTGTCTTCAACAATCAGACCACAGGTTCTTGAATTACCGATATCGAGGATCAGACTTACATCAATAATGTCATCTGATGATGCCATTCTTGCATCAAATGGTTTGAGTCTGATGTCATTTGGTCTTAAATAGAACTCAAGGAATGCCAGAAGGTTCAGATAATGGCATTCATATATACCATCTTCCATTCCTTTCTGAAGAGAGCTTTCACGCTTCTTTGGAGGGAGGCCTAAAGGATAAATCTCTTTAAAAATACTTAAAGCCCACTCTCTTACGAAACTCTTTGATGCTGTTTCATTTGGATTGCTGTTAAGTAGTTTTGTAGCTTCAATACCGCTTCTGAAATCAAACAGATTGTTGATATCATTAGAAGTTGGAGCACAGTGAAGAGCTGAGTTCTCATCATCGATACGGGTATCAAAGGCAAGAGTAATATGATACTCGCCACCCTCTTCCCACTTGTCAAATTCTGACTTGTTGACAATTCTGGCTCGAGCCCAGTTGCTAGGACCAGTCTCAAGTCCCTTTGAAAAATATGGAATTGGGAACCATACACCATTATAGAGCTTTAAAGAATCAATCATCTTTAAAGAGCAGGTTCCTTCCTGACCATCAGGTACTGACTCATCTGTACCTGGAATAATAAGCCTGGTGCCACTTGAATCAAGCTGATATCTGGCGTAATGATTACCGTAGTTCTCAACTTTGACAAACTGACCTTTTACCACTGAATTTGGATAAAGCTTTTTGTCATCTGAACCTTCAAAATTCAAAGGCGCGTCGAATTCAAAGTCGATAAACTGAATACCTGAATTAGCAATCAGAGTAATTTCACGGTTTATATCTTTTTCAGGATCAGAATGAGGATTTTTTATCCTTACGCGCTTATCTAAAATGGTCACAGTCTACCCTCTATTAACAGCAAATAATATCTCAATGTATATACTTTAACCGATACTATACAGTACATAAAATAGGAGAAATGAATTTTTTTGATCCGTAATACACTATTAAACCACGCATATCATTAGTATTTACTTAGCTTTAACAATTAACGATATTTCTGTATGTTACGTACTAACTCATATGAAAGTTAAATCTAAAAGCATTCTTTTTAAGACCATAAGGAAAAGTGCAAAGGGATATGCTTTTTAAAATGCAGCTTACTAACAGTAATGTAGCCTCAATACCTAGTAAGATTAAATACTCTGTATAAAATAAGCGTCATTAAAGTTAATCTGACTATTGCTGACAGTAAATATCATAATTTGAGCAGATACTATCTTATGTAAAAGTGAGATATCGATTAAATCTGGCGAAGGCGCACGAGGTGCTCTCGAAGCCGCAGGGTTTGACACCACTTGGATAGATCCAGCAAACAAAGAAGACCTGAAGCGTCTTATCGACGAGCATTTCGATGTTGCATTCCTTTGCACCCATGGAAAGGGTGGGGAAGACGGCACCCTTCAGGGAATGCTCGAACTTCTTGGAATTCCGTACACTTGCCCTGGTGTTCAGGCCAGCGCCATCGCCATGGACAAAGCAAAATCCAAGATTCTGTACGAGCATGCCGGCATCCCAACATCTCCCTCTATGACCCTTTACAAACCGGATGGATACGATGTCGAAGACATCAAGGAAACAATCGGTGTTCCATGCGTTGTAAAGGCAGCCACCGAAGGCAGTTCAATCGGCGTCGAGATCGTGCAATCAGAGGATCAGCTTGAACCTGCTTTGAAAGCAGTGTTCGAAATCGACGATCTCGTAGTCGTTGAGAAATTCATCTTCGGTCCTGAATACACTTGCGTGGCTCTCGGAAATGACGATGCATATGCGCTTCCAGTTATTCAGATTGTTCCGCTCAAAGGTGCGACGTACGATTTCGAATCGAAGTATGCCGCTGGCGGGTCGGAGCATATCTGCCCAGCACCGCTTGATGACGAGATGACCAAGCTCGTGCAAAGCTATGCGATCAAAGCTCATAAAGCACTGGGTTGTAGGGGAGTGTCACGCTCAGATTTCATCATCGACGCTGATAGGAAGCCTTGGATTCTCGAGACAAACACAATACCTGGTATGACAGCGACCTCATTGCTACCAGATGCTGCGAAAGCTGCAGGTATTAGTTTCCCCGATCTCTGCGTGAAACTGATCGAATACGCACTTGAATAGGCAAAATGCCTAGAGAAAGAACGAATTGGGGTGCAGTGTGAACCTGCACCCCAATTCGTTCTTCTTCCTGATTACCCTAAAACGAATACTAGAAAAGACCAATCGAATGAAGGCCGAACAAGATCGCAACCACAACCAGCGCAATGAAAATCCAACTGATCGTATAACAGCCCTTATTGCCGGCCCGACCCTGTTCAATCATTTTTTCGGACATTGATTGATGGTCTTTGAGGACAGCAGATCCAACTTTCTTTTCAGGGAGTGGAATGGTGTCATTGGGAACCCAGTCGGTCTCTTCGAAAATCTTGGAAACACCGCTGCTGCCCAAATCGATGACCGGACGAACTCCCTCAGCAATTTTTACAGCAACCCGATCAACGAATGCATCCATTTGCTCAGCGTAAGCAGGGTTGTAGCAGAAGAGAGCAACTTGGCCCCAATACAAGCCGGGGTCGGGTTCGTCAGAATAGGCCACGAACGATAAGATGGCACGAATCTTCTGGTCGCGGGCCGCAGCGAGTTGAAGTTTGCGGGAATCGTTTGCGTTGAGGAAGCCGGTCTCGGCACCGAACTTGTTTTTCAACCATGCGACAACGCGTCCGTCCTCTGTTCTGAACTCAACTTCCAAGTCGTCGCCCACAATGAAGTCGGGGCCCATGAGCAAAGAGCCCTGGTTCTTGGAAGCGGTTTCGAATCGAGCATAAAACCCTACGTACGATTGGTCCATGACGTGCCTTTCTTGCGCCTGTTTCCAAACCGAGTGTACCATCACCAGACAACATCGTTCCAGC
>ONCB01000085.1 GCA_900316175.1 uncultured Succinatimonas sp. | reverse complement strand
ACAATGATGCTTCATATTAACGAGATTGAATTTGAAAAGGATGCCAAAGGAACAATTACTGGTTATAAGAGCCATAAAATTTCCTCTGAAATCCTTGATAAATTGATGCCATGGAATATGGCTTAACAGGAAGGTCAGAAATTTTTATTTCCGACCATTTACAAAAATAACAAACAAAAAAAATAAGGTTATATCATGAAATTAAATAAAGTGCTAAAAGCTATGGTTTTAAGCATTGGCTTATCTTCACTGAGCGCCAATGCGGCAGATCTGAATGCCTTAAGTTCATACGCAAAAATCAGTGTTGCAGATCTCAAGGATGCTCTTTCAAAAGCACATAAACAGCAGAAAATTATTGATGCAATGACAAGACCATCAGAGGGCAAACCATGGTGGCAGTATCGTAAGATTTTCATCACCAAGTCACGTATCAATGCAGGTGTAAAATTCTATCTTGAAAACGAGGCAACCTTAAAGAAGGCCGAAAAAACCTACGGTGTTCCTGCAGAGATTATCTGCGCCATCATCGGTGTTGAAACCTTTTTTGGCAAGAACATGGGTAGCTGGAAGGTTCTTGATGCTCTATACACCTTAGGCTTTAACTATCCTCCACGCGAGGCATATTTTTCCAAGGAATTTGCAAGATTCGTATCTCTTGCCAAGAGAGAAAACTGGAACTACGATGACATCAAGGGTTCATATGCCGGAGCAATGGGTATGGGGCAGTTCATGCCTTCAGCATATCTTGATTATGCAGTTGACTTTGACGGTGATGGCTATGTTAACCTCTTTACCAACAAGGTTGATGCCATTGGCTCTGTTGCCAATTACTTCAAGGGACACGGCTGGCAGGAAGGCCGCGCCATCTACTACCCTGCTCATATTCACAAGGCAGACGTAAAGGCTTTAATGGATAAGAAGTGGGATCTTACTGTAAAAGAACTTTATGATGCCGGTGTTACCACCAAGGTAAACCTTTCAAACGATCAGAATGTAAGACTTTTTGCCTATGATCTCGAAGACGGCAGTAAGGGTTACAGTATTGGACTTAACAACTTCAATACCATTATGAAGTACAATACCTCTCAGCTGTATGCACGTGCTGTATACGAGCTTTCAGAGTTTATTGCCTTAGGTTACGAGCAGGTTAAGCGCAATCAGGGTGTAAAGACCGCTCACCGCAGCAGAAAACCTTAATTTTCTGAATCAGTTTACACAAAATATATATAACGCTTTATGAAAAACAGAATCCTTTTAATAGCTTTAGCAGTATCAGCAGCCCTGGCATTTACCGGTTGTTCCAGTTCATCTTACAATGGCGGCAACTCGTATACTCAGAGCGGAAGCTATTCTTATGGTACTGGTCCAAATAAAACCAGACCTAAAGAGCAGAAGGAAAAAGTTAACATAAGCGGCATTGGTGGAGCCAAACCTGTTTATGAATATCAGAGAACAGGTGGCTGCAACAAGGATTATAAGGTTCTTGGGAAAAACTATATGGTGTGGAACGGTACAAGCTCATACATTGAGGAAGGTACCGCTTCATGGTATGGACCAGGCTTTCACGGAAAAAAGACCTCAAACGGTGAAATCTATAACCAGAAAGGATATACCGCAGCTCATAAGAATCTGCCTCTTCCATCCTATCTTAAAGTTACAAACTTAAGAAACGGCAAGAAGGTGATTGTAAGAGTTAATGACAGAGGTCCTTTTGTGGATAACCGTATTATCGATCTGTCCGAAGGTTCAGCCAGAGCCCTGGGGATGATTGGTACTGGTACTTCAAAAGTAAGAATTGAATATATTAAGGTAAACTCAAACGGCACATTTGCAAATGCTATAGGTACTCCATCTGGAGCACTCATCACACCTGAAGCTATAGGAACAAAGACTGCAAGCTCAGGTTCAGTGGTTAATAAAGGCACCAATAAGAACAGTACCAAGGCGCAAGTTAAGCTAAAAGGCATTTATATTCAGCTTGTTGCCTGTAATTCTGATACACTAGCAACAAGAATTCAGAATGATGCCAAACAAAGAATTAAGCTTCCGGTAATTGTGGTTAACAGCGACAATATCAACAGAGTGCTTGTTGGTCCATTAACTGAAGCAAAAGCTCAGTCTGCTCTCTCCGCACTTAAAGGCAGAGGCTTTTCAGACTGTTTTATAAAAAGATTTAATTAAGTAAAAAACAAAGGAAATATCATGACAATTAAAAAAACATTATGCGCAGGTTTAGTTGCCTCGCTACTCCTGGGATCACAGGTATTTGCTGCCGATGAATCAATTCCAGATCCATTTGCTCAGGCAAGAGCCCAGAACGCCCCATTAGGCAGTGAAGCTCTTGGCAATACCCCAGCTCCTATCGTTATTCCACCAGCACCAGAATTTGAGGCTGAATCATGGGTAATGATGGATTATTACACCGGTAAGACCATCTGTGAGAAGAACGCTCACAAGAAGATCTGGCCTGCATCTTTAACCAAGATGATGACTTCATATGTTATCGGCATGGAAATTAAGGCTGGTCGTCTTAATATGGATGATGACGTGATTATTCCTCTTGATGCATGGTCAAAGAAATACTCTGATTCATCAAAGATGTTTATTGAAGTTGGTAAAACCATCAAGGTAGGCGATCTGGTTCGCGGCATTATCATCCAGTCAGGTAACGATGCCTGCGTGGCTATGGCAATTCACCTTGCCGGCACTCAGGAACAGTTCGTTCAGGTTATGAATTCATATGCTCAGAAGTTAGGTCTTAATGATACCAACTTCTCTAACGTTCACGGTCTGTTTGATGAAATGAACTACTCATCAGCACACGATATGGCTGAGCTTGGCCGTGCTCTTATCCGTGACCTGCCAGAAGAGTACAAGATCTATTCACAAAAAGAGTTCAAGTTTAACGGCATCCGTCAGATGAACCGCAACAAACTCTTATGGGATACTTCATTAAATGTTGACGGCATCAAGACCGGTCACCTCTCAGAGGTTGGCTACAACCTGGTTACCTCAGCAACCTTAAACAACATGCGCCTTGTGACTGCTGTGATCGGCTGTAAGTCAGAGAAATTAAGAGCAGACTATTCAAAGGCTCTGTTAAACTACGGTTTCAGATACTATGAGATCTACACTCCTGTTACTGCAGGCAAGACTCTGTTAACCCGCTCTGTAAGAATGGGCAAGACCTCAAAGGTTGATCTTGTAATTGAAAAAGATCTTGCAGTGCCAATTCCTCGCGGCAGACAGAACGACGTAAAGTTAAGCTATCATTTAAACAAGAAGAGCGACTTTATTGCTCCTATCAGCAAGGGTGACAAGCTTGGTATTATCGAAGTTAAGGTTGATAACAAGGTTTTATCCCGCGTTCCATTAGTATCTAACAACGATATCGCAGAAGGCGGTTTCTTCTCTACCCTCTGGGATAAGGTATGTCTGTTCTTCAGCTCTGACGAAGAAGATACTGTTGAGCAGAACTAAAAAGAAAAATGATCCGATGAAAACCAGAGTCTCTGGTTTTCATCTTAATTTTTGAAAGCAAGAACTATGAGTGACATCTATCAGAACCTGCAGAAGATGATTGAGTATCCAAGTGTGATTGGATTTAGAGTCATCGTTGATGCTAGTGTAGTAAATTCCCTTGGTGAAGTTGAAAAAGTCATCAGAGATATTGAACCTAACGGATTCATGAAGATCACTGATGAAGGAAGAAAGAGTTCTAAAGGTAATTATGTTTCATATACAGTGCCAGTAAAGGTTTCCTGCGAGGAAAACCTCAGAAAGATTTATGAAGCTGTCGGAGCACTTTCCTGTGTAAAACATATTATTTAATCAGAAAATGACTTATTTAAATCAGAACGAAAAAGGGTTTTCAAGTGACCTGGCGCGCTTCTTAAAGGCAATAGGCTATATCTGTGCCCTGATTGTGGTTTTAGGTATCGCCTTTGTGGTTTTAGGATGCTTCAGGATCTCAAGTTATGCATTTAAAACCTACGAGAGTATCGACAATATTCCATACAACAAGGTAGGTCTGCTGCTTGGAACATCCTCAAAATATGCGTCAGGTGCACCAAACGAGTATTTCAACTACCGTATTCTGGCAGCCTCACAGCTGTACAAGGCCAGCAAGATCGACTACATTCTTGTATCAGGTGACAATCGCGAAAAATATTACAATGAGCCAAAGCAGATGCGTCAGGCTCTGATTAAAGCTGGTGTTCCTGCAGAAAGGATCATTTCAGATAATGCCGGTATTTCTACTTTAGACTCTGTTATCAGAGCCAGAAAGGTATTCCTGTTAAAGTCTGTAACCATGATTTCTCAGGGCTTCCAGAATGAAAGAGCTCTTTTCATTGCCGATAACAATGAGCTTGATGCAATTGGCTTTAACGCAATCAATCCAAATGCAGAAAAATTCCTGCCAAACAAGCTTGATATCAGAGAATTCTTTGCCCGCATCAAGTGTGTTTTTGACATTTACTTTTTGAATACTCAGCCTGCAATTTTAGGAGAACCTGAAAGTATTGCAAAGAACTCACCGCCAAAGAATATATCTAATAAGCCAAAGAAGCTTACATCTGCAATCAAGAAACTTTCAGACAGTGCAGAAATCTTCAGGCAGCAGCAGTTGATAAGACAGTATGAGCCTATTGCAAAACAGCTTACTGATAATGCTTCTATCACCATTCCAAAGCAGGTTTCTATCGAAATTGAAGAGAATAAAACCTACCAAGAGGAAAACCCTGAGCTCTCTGATCAGCAGACTCTCATCCTCTCACAGGAACAGACTAATGCTCTTGAAGAGGCAAGTGTTGTAGCATCAGACAGCGTCAAAAGTGGCACTACAACCTATATTGACGACTTTGAGCCGGTAGATGATGAGGAAGTAATTGAAAAGCTCACAGCTCCAAAACCATCATCTTCAGTAAAAACTGAAAAGAAAAAGCGTGAAGACGTCAAGAACTTCCACGGTGATCCTTGGGACTATGAATAAAATAATGCCTGCAGTTGCAGGCATTTTTTCTATAAAGATTTTATAATACCGGTATCAGGATCATAATTGGTTATCACAACCTCATTGACCGCACTGCGCTTTTGAGTATTAGAATTAACGCGGCGCGACACCTCAACCACTTTAATATCAAATCTTTTGTAAATAGCTCTTACATCCTCAGTATCCGAATTAGACTGCATGAATCTGATACCTCTTTCATGGAGCTTTACACAGAAGTTATATAAACGTTCCTGCTCGGAGAAATTGAATTTGCCAGACTGATAGGAAGTAAAGTTGGCTGTTTTTGATACAGGAAAATATGGTGGATCAAGATATACAAAAGCATCCTCAGGAATATCATCTAAAAGAGCTTCGTAATCCTTGTTCATAATTACAGCTTGAGTTTTATTCAGATACTCAGAGCACGCAAGCAGTGTTCTGACATCGCAGATATTAGGATCTTTGTGATTACCAAAAGGAGTATTGAACTGATTCTTTTTGGAGACACGGTATAAACCGTTGTAACAGGTCTTGATTAGGTAAATGAGTCTTGCAGCTCTTTCCAGATCTGATCGCTGTTTAAAATCAGGCTCTCTATCCCATGCTCTAATCTTCTCATACAGCTCTTTGTCATAGATGAGTGACTGAAGATACATGATAAGCTCAGGACACTGCTCCTTGATGACCTTATATGCAAGAATGAGCTCTTCATTTGAGTCGTTGATGATTGCCTTTTTAAAATTAAGCGCAAAGAACAAAGCACCAGATCCTAAAAATGGCTCAACATAGTTTTCAATATTCGAAGGAATATACTCAAGAAGCCGTAAAAGGCTGGTACTCTTACCGCCAACCCACTTAACAAAAGGTTTTAGATGCTCAATATTGTTTGGTGTATGCATAGAATGGTCCTGTGTTTATACCATTCTACAAAAAAAGAACATTAAATTCTAAAGATTATTTATAGTTTCTAACCAGAATCTCTTTTACACCACCTCGATTTGTGGCTTTTGAGTTGATAGAGCGATTGGCATTAAAAAACTTCTGATCATAATCCTTATAGAGCTCTTTAATAAAAGATGTAGCTGAATTTGAGAGCATGAAGCGGATCCCGCGCTCATTTAAACGATCACAGAAATTCTTTAATCTAATCTGATCTTCTTTTGAAAAACCTGTCTGAGAATAGCTGGTAAAGAAAGCAGTCTTAGAAACCGGATCATAAGGAGGATCAAGATATACAAATGAATTATCAGGAAGATAATCTATAAGTTTTTCAAAATCGCCATTGGTAAATTGTACATTTGCACTGTTTAGGTAAGAAGAGAGCATTCTTAATCTGTCAGGATACAGATTAAAAGTCTTATAAGAGCCAAATGGAGAATTGAAAAGACCTATTGAGTTTACTCTGTAAAGACCGTTAAAACAGGTTCTGTTAAGGTAATAAGTACGTGCAGCCTTCTTAAGATTAGACAGTTTTGCAAAAGATTTTGCATCTCTGTCGAGATTTCTTAAGGTATAAAAAAACTCTTTATTGTACTCGTAGGTTGAAAGCTCTTCTATTAAAGCTTCACAATCTGATTTTAAGACAGCATAAAAGTTAATGAGTTCAGGGTTTACATCATTAACAACGGCTTTATCTGGATGCAGAAAAAAAAGCACCGCACCGCCACCTAAAAAAGGTTCGCAGTACATTTCAAAAGGAGTATCAGGAAAATAAGGGACAAATTTATTTATAAGCTGTCTCTTTCCGCCAACCCACTTTAAAACCGGTATTAAAGATTCCATACTCATCAGGATCAAAAAAACGGAGACTAAAGCCTCCGTTTTTAAAATAAGAAATAGAATTATTTCTCTGGAACGATTGAAACGATTACAGTTGCCTTAACGTCAGCATGTAACTGAATCTCAATCTCGAAATCGCCAACAGTGCGTAAAACGCCTTCTGGAAGACGAACTTCTGACTTAGAGATTTCTACGCCAGCCTTTGAAGCTGCTTCTGCGATGTCACGGGTACCAACTGAACCGAATAACTTGCCTTCGTCACCAGCCATTGCAGGGATCTCTAACTTAGCAACCTGTGCTAACTTGTCAGCGCGATCCTGAGCAGCCTTTAACTCTGCAGCAATCTTAGCCTCATACTGAGCACGCTCAGCTTCGAACTTAGCTAAGTTCTCTTTGGTAGCCATAACAGCTTTCTTTAAAGGTAATAAGTAGTTACGAGCAAAACCGTTACGTACTTTAACCTTGTCACCAAGACCGCCTAAACGGCCGATTTTGTCTAATAAGATAACTTCCATTGTAAGCTCCTGTTAGCGGCTCTGAAGGTCGGTATATGGTAATAATGCCAGGAAGCGTGCACGCTTGATAGCGGTTGCTAACTGACGCTGATATTTGGCGCTGGTGCCAGTGATGCGGCTTGGAACGATCTTACCTGACTCGGTAACATAGTTCTTTAATAAAGCTACATCCTTGTAATCGATCTCAGTAACACCTTCAGCGGTGAAACGGCAGAACTTACGACGGTGATAGTAGTGAGCCATTTTAAATCTCCTTATTCAGCGTCAACTGCATCGGTCTCTTCAACCTCTGCAACATCAGCTTCAACCTTAACATCTTCACGTGAACGACGATCATCACGAACCTTCATCATAGGTGACTGCTCGGTGATTGCTTCGTTGGTTCTGATGATTAAGTTACGGATAATGGCATCGTTGAAACGGAATGCATTCTCGAGTGCATCGATAGCTTCCTGCTCTGCTTCAACGTTCATTAAAACGTAGGTTGCCTTGTGAACTTTCTGAATTGGGTAAGCCAGTGGACGACGGCCCCAGTTCTCTAAACGGTGGATCTTACCACCAGTCTTCTCGATCTCGCCCTTATAGCGCTCGATCATACCTGGAACCTGATCGGTCTGATCTGGGTGAACCAGGAAAACGATTTCATAATTACGCATTAAAATGCCCCTTTCGGTAAAAGTCTGATTTATCAGTCAACATCAGACAAGGTAGCTTTGTGGAATGACTCCACACGACTGAGTGCAAATATTATACTCAAAAATAAAAAGAAATCAATAAAAAGAATAATGCCAGCTCATTATTTTGCGCTGGCATTAATTTAATCTTAAGAAACAGATGATTATCTGCTCTTTACAAGATCCTGACGTACTACTTCATAAAGAGCAATACCTGCAGCTACAGACACGTTTAATGATTCAACGCCCTGAGCCATTGGGATCTTTACAATAGCATCGCACTTTTCACGGGTTAAGTGGCGCATACCGCTCTCTTCAGAACCCATTACAAGTGCAGTTGCCTTGTGGAAGTCATAGTCAAAAATGGTAGCGGTAGCTTCACCTGCCATACCAACAACTTCAACATTATGCTCCTGAAGCATTTCGATGGTTCTTGCAAGATTGGTTACAGCCACAAATGGAACATGCTCTGCAGCACCGTCAGCAGTCTTTCTTGCAACCGGAGTTAAAGAAGCTGACTTGTCCTTAGGAACAATAACAGCCTTAACGCCTGCAGCCCAGGCTGAACGCATGGCTGCGCCTAAATTTCTTGGATCGGTAATACCGTCCAGGATTAAATAAAGCTGCTTTTCATCTTCTAAAGAAACTAAAAGATCTTCTAAGAAGTGTTCATCCTTTGGAGGAGTTGCAATTACCTCAAGCACAATACCCTGATGTACACCATTCTCTGTCTTTTCATCTAAAGAATGACGCATTGCAACCTGAGGACGAATACCTGCAGCCATGAGTTTCTGAACCAGTGAATTGATGCGCTTGTCATCTTCTCTGCCTTTTACAATCCAGGCAGCGGTAATCTTTTCTGGCGCATTTTCGATGGCAGTTAAGGCTGCGTTAATACCATATACAATTTCACGAGCCTTAGCTTTTTTTGAATTTACCTGCATTTTTAATACCTTTAACTAATTGAATTCTGAATAAAAAGCTTTTACTTTTTACCTTTCTTGTTCTTTTTTGAAACCTTAATGTTGTTCATGCCTAAAGGAGAGGTATTATCCATAAGCTCCTTACCAATTGATGCATTGGCAAAATCAGGTCTTAAGATAGTATCCTCAGGATTTGCCTCTCTTGCCTGAGAGATATCCTTTAAGCTCTTTAAAAGCTTTTCTTTATCAGATTTAGGCGCATTTTGACTTATTTTGCGGCGTTTTTCTGCCCACAGCATATACCTGACCAGTTTGGGACACCAGGGTCTGATCTCTTTCTGAGTAGTTCATGTATGAATCAAAGTTGCCAATGTAAATCATACCGTCCACACCGAAATCCTCAAGACGCATGAAAGCACCAAATGAGGCTACGGCAGTGACTGTGCCTTCAACCACTTCACCAATGAATTTTTCCATGTAGATGCAGGCTAAGGTTGAATCAACCTCGCGCTCTGCCACTTCTGCTGCAATCTCTCTTTGAGTACATTTTGCGCCTAAGGCTACAAGCTCTGACTTGGTGTATGATCTTGAACCAATCTTTCCCCACTCATATGGAGCGTCATGCTCTAAAAGATATTTGATCACACGATGAAGCTGCAGATCAGCATAACGTCTTATTGGAGAGGTAAAATGGGCATACTTCTCTAAAGCAAGACCAAAGTGACCGATGTTCTCAGGAGTGTATTCAGCCTTTGACATGGCGCGTAAAATCAGCTCATTGATGAGTTTGCCATCCTCACGCTTTGCAACCAGATCTGAAAGATTCATAAAGTCTTTTGATGAAGGCTCATCTTTACCAGGCAGAGACAGACCGAATCTTGCAAGCTGAGAGATAAGCAGTGACAGCTTCTTCTCCATTGGCTTTGCATGTACTCTGTAAAGAGTATGGGCCTTGTGCTCACTTACAAATCTTGCAGCAGCCACGTTAGCCGCAATCATGCACTCTTCAATAAGCTTGTGGGCATCATTTCTTTCAAGAGGCTTTACCCCCTGAATTTCCATGTTCTCATCAAAGACAAAGTGAAGTTCTTCACTTTCAACAGAAATACCGCCTCTGTTAATACGGTTTTTCTTGAACAGCTCATAAAGATTGTAAAGTTCCTTAACATCATCAATGACAGCCTTATGCTCTTCAAATCTTGCTGTACCCTCGCTAATCATCTGCCAGGCCTCGTTATAGGTCAAACGGGCATGAGAACGCATAATTGCTGGATAAAAACGATAATTGTCGATATTACCGTGTTTGTCGATTACCATTTCACAGGTCATGCACAGTCTGTCCACATCAGGATTTAATGAGCAGATGCCGTTTGAGAGTTTCTCTGGCAGCATTGGAATTACAAAATTAGGGAAATAACAGCTGTTGCAGCGATTCATAGCCTCTTTATCAAGAAGAGTGCCAGGCTTTACATAGGTTGATACGTCGGCAATTGAAACAAACAGACGATAGGAAGAACCTTCCTTTTTACAGTACACGGCATCATCAAAGTCTCTTGCGTCCTCACCGTCAATAGTGACAAGAGGAATATTTCTTAAATCAACTCTGCCTTTAGCTTCTTTTTCATCAACCGCATCAGGAATTCTTGATAATGAGCGAACGAGATTCTCCGGCCACACATTTGGAATGTCATTGCGTAAAACCGCCATCACAATGATATTGTTTAAATTACCGATATCCTTTACCACCTGACGAGTCTTAACCTGGAAGGTGGTTGAATTGATACGCTTTACAATTTCAGCAATGACAACATCACCAGATTTTGCATCTCCAAGATCAGATGGATTTGCGTAATTAAATGCCAGATCTTTTAAAGTAGGCTCATCCGGTACCAGTGACACCAGTTTCTTTCCTAAAGGCAGCAGTCTGCCTAAAACACACTGGCGAACCTTAACTATTCTTTTTACATAGGCAATATTGGAGCTTTTGGTAATAATCGCTTCAACTTCATCATTAGGCAGGATTACATAATCGGTATTTAGGGTGTACTCCTTACCTTCCTCATCATCTATCACATAGGAGTAGATCTTTTCAAAACCTTTGACAAGGTTGTTTTCAATAACTCTTACCTTGCCTTTAATAGTGCAGATATCATCGGCAGTTGCATAGGAATGACCATTTGGCAGAGCAACCAGTGAACCTTTAGCCTCCAGATCTGAGAGAGTATTAAAATAATCTTCCTGAGAGAACTTTCCCAAATCGCCCTTGTAGCCTACTGAACCTAAAAGGCTTGAGCACATGCCAAGATTTGAAGGTGAGGAAAAGTCAAACTGATAGAGAGCGGCCACTACATACAGAGCCACCGCAAAATTACTCTCAATCATTCCTTCAGGTGCTGTTTTTAACTTTAATAAGGCTTCTATTCTCTTTTTTTCGTTATTCATTTTTCGTCCTTTTATTATTAAATAAACTGATTTTTAAATATTTATTATTCTTATAAATTATAGTTATAAAAACATTTGAAGAATGTCATTTAACATCAGTTTTCCCAAATCAGTTAAGGAAAAGTGATCATCCTGAATGATTAAGAGTCCTTTTTCTGCAGATATTCTTAATTTTTCTTCAACTAAAGAAAAAGGCAGTGCTGTGGTTTTTGAAAACTCATCAAATTTCACAGGTTCAAAAACGCGAAGACGGTTGAGCATAAACTCAAATGGCAACTCTTCTTTTGCAACCTCATGATATTTCATTCTGTCAGAACCGATAGAGAAAACATCATTAAGATAATCCTCTACCCTTTGAGCATTTGCTCTTCTTAGGGTGTCACTTCCCCTTCTGATTTTTCCGTGTGCGCCTGCGCCTATTCCAAGATAATCACCAAAATACCAGTAGTTAAGATTGTGTCTGCACTTTTTATCTTTAGTGTAGCCTGAGACTTCGTAGCGGTTAAAACCATTACGGCAGAGCAGATCAAATCCAGACTCTTCAATCTCTAATAATGTATCTTCAGTTGGAAGTTTGGGAGGGTGTTTTCCAAAATGGGTATCTTCTTCAAGCGTAAGCTCATACCAGGATAAGTGATTGGCTCCAGTATCAAAGGCTGTGCTTAAATCATTCATAGCCTTTTTAACATCCTGTCCTGGCAGGCCGTGCATTATATCAACATTAAAATTACAAAAGCCAGCTTTAATTACATTTTTACAGCATTCAATGGCGGTTTTACCGTCATGGATTCTGCCTAAGGACTTTAACTGCTCATCATTAAAGCTCTGAACTCCAATTGAAATTCGGTTGATACCGGCATTATAAAACCCCTGAAGAGACTCTAATGAGACAGTACCAGGATTTGCCTCCATTGAAATTTCAGCATCAGAACTTAAATATGGGGATATTTTTAATAGAAGCTTTTCAATACGGCCGACACCAAAAAGGGACGGTGTACCGCCACCTATATATACAGTGTTTATCTTTCTTCCTGATATCAGCTCCGAGCTTTTATCAAAATCCTCAATAAGAGCTTTTAAATAGATATCATCATCGGCCATACTGTCCTTTCTGTAGGAATTAAAATCACAGTAAGGACACTTTCTTATACAGTACGGGTAATGAATATACAGAGATAAAGGAAGCTTGTCTTCGGTCATGAAAGGTTATGAGTAAGCTTGTAGGTTAATGCCTGAAGAGCCTTGCCTCGATGAGAAATAAGATTCTTAATCTGAGGAGGAAGCTCTGCTGCAGTACAGTCTCTTCCGGTAACAATAAACAGAGGATCATAGCCAAAGCCACCTGAGCCTTTTTCATTGTGGCCGATTGATCCTTCCCATGAAGAGAGCACGGTTAAAGGAACCGGATCATCCTTATGACGGACAAGACATAAAGCACAGTAGTATCTGGCAGCTCTTTTTCCATCTGGCACATTCTTTAGCGCATCCAGAAGTTTGATGTTGCAAGCTTTCTCATCTCCATGCTCTCCTGCATAACGGGCTGAATATATGCCAGGAGCTCCGTTTAGCGCATCCACAGCCAACCCAGAATCATCTGCAAGAGCCCACATTCCAGACTGTTCACTGGCATAGCGGGCCTTTAAGATTGCATTTTCAAGAAAGCTTTTACCGGTCTCCTCCGGAGATGAAATATTAAGTTCCTTCTGCAGCACAATCTTATAGCCCATTGGCTCTAAAATAGCTCGAAACTCTCTGGCCTTGCCTTCATTTCCAGAGGCCAAAACAATAGTCTTTTCCATAGTCATTAACTAATTAACTCAACTTTTGCATTTGGATTTTAGCTCCAAATGCTGATAACAATGCGGTTTAACACTGCATTTGCTCTTTAAAATACGATTTTTGATTATCAA
>ONCB01000151.1 GCA_900316175.1 uncultured Succinatimonas sp. | reverse complement strand
TTTGTGAATCAAATCACACTGATTTTTTAATGAGCTGACAGTCTGCTGTGAGACTGTCATAATGGATTAGTTTTCGGTTATTTCGTACCAATTACAAATCTTTTGCAATCACGCTCACCATCTAGAGAAAAACATCCTTCCCTGGTGTCATATTCTTTATCTTTTTTAACAATTACAGGATTAAACATAACCACATAATTTTCATGAATATTTGCAATGATAATATTCTTTTTGATGCCAATCATATTAGCGGCAAGACCTACGCATTTATCTTTATTTGCTTCAAGAGTATCAATAAGTTTATCTGCCACATCCAAATCATCCTTTGTGGCAGGAACTGATTTCTGACCTAAAAAGAAAATATCTTTTACAATTTCACTTACCATAATCATCTCATACAGTTACATTTGTTCAATAATGAAATAATTATACAATTAAATCAAAATGATAAATTAACTTTCATAAGAGATTGATCAAAGTTTAAAAAGAGATTTATTTCTATATTTAGAATACCAATGAGTAATGAGGAGAATTTATGGATGCCAGAAGATTAGCTGATGCTTTTGAATTTGCATTTAATGCTCATGATGGAGTTACAAGAAAACAGTCATTTATGCCTTATATAACCCATCCTATGGAAGCAGCCTTCATTGTAAGTTCAGTACCTGGCATTAGTGATGAAGCTGTAATTGCTGCAATCTTACATGATGTAGTTGAAGACACAGAATATACTGCAGATGATATAGAAAAACACTTTGGCAAAAAAATTAGAGATCTTGTAGCATCTGAAAGTGAAGATAAGATGGTTCATCTACCAAAGGAAGAATCCTGGAAATTAAGAAAAGAAGCTTTCCTTAACCATTTAAAAGAATCATCCTATGAAGCTAAAGTGATCTGCCTTGCCGACAAACTTTCAAATCTCAAGCAGACTGTAGTTGACCTTACCTTAAGAGGTCCTGATATCTGGAATAAATTTAATATGAAGGATGTATCATTACAGAAATGGTACTATGAGAGTGTTCTTGACTCTTTAAAAGAGCTAGATTCACTTCCTGCCTACAAAGAGCTTGAAGAGTGCGTAAAATTTGTATTCAAAGACCATATCAATAAATAAGAAACCTCAGTTAAATAAGATTTCAACTGATGTATGACTTTATTTTTTACACTTAATCTTAAAAAGCTTTATTTTAAATACCCTGATTTCTCTGTAATCTCCAACTTTATCACAGCGGAACAGGAATCTAATGGTCTTATTTAAAAGTCTGTGTCGAATCGGAATAGTCTGTATTCTGCAGACAAAACTTTCCCATCTTAATGATTTTAAAAATTCTTTAGTTGTATAAGGATCATCAAAGGTATAACCATTTGAAGTAACGAGCCATCCCATAACTCTTTCAATTACATGGGCAAGCTCATTTTCATTATCCCTCTCAACTGTCCTGAAATCTTCAGCCTTAAGTCCCAGTTTTAAAAGAGGTTTAAATATATCAGCCCTTGCAATGAACATGGTGCCGCCAATGTACTCAACATAAGAGGCAGGCTTCACGTCAACATCTATGCTGTCTAAAAGACGTTTTGCCTCATTGATACAGTATTTTAAATGAGGATCTCTAAAGCGCTGCTTAAACTTTGTCTTATCAAGCAGCATCTTAGAGTTAATCATACCTACAGATTCATTCTCATCAAGAGTCTTTACACACTTATCTAAATTATCTTTAGATGAGATAAAGGAAAGTAACAGACTTCTCCATCTTGATCCTTTAAAGAAGTACCTGTCAGCAATAATGATATTTACATCCTTAGGCAGATCACGTTTAGTATGCAGCTTAATCAAATATTTGTAATTATCAAGATTAACTTCGTTTAAAGCCTTAATAAAAGGCCAGACATCATAACCACGGTTTTCACAAAGGATAATTTTGCTGTTTGGATTTAATAATAGAATTTCTTTTTTTAATTCTTCATTTTCTTTAGATAATGTAACTACAAGATCATAAGAACCTTCTTCAAGATTTAAAAGATAGGACTTAAGCTCCTGCCACATATATTCATAATAAATATGAAGAATTACTAAAAATTTCATAAATAACCTGAAAGTTTACTCTAAAAAAATAAAACTCTGATTAAATTATATGATACTCAATCAGAGCTTTCTGTATTTATTGAATATTGTTAACTTTACTTGTCTCCGTTAACAATCCCCATAATATACTTACCAACAATAATGCCACCTTCTGAACTGAAATGATTATCATCATAATATAAAGGTATATTGTTGTCTGAATAAGTTCTGTATATACCCTCTGAAAGCTTTAATGGCGCAGTTCTGTCAATGAAGGTTACATTATCCTTAGAATCTGCATAATTCTTTAAGGCATCGTTTATTAAGAAAAATCTTTTACCTAAATACTCCTTAGTATTCTTACATTGAGCATTCGAGATGATGTGCTTTAAGAATGAATCTGACAGGTCAAGCTTTAAACAGTCTGAAACGATTACACTTGTTAAAACGCCCTGACCTACAATATAAAACTTAAGTTCAGGATGCTTACTTACCATATAATCAATATCTCTAACCATCTTTACAAGATACTCTGAGAAGTTTTTATCTGTATCAGTAAGATCCCATCCAAGATTTGAGAATTGATAATGAATATCCCATCTGTTAGCGAGAATCACCTTATCACCAGGAGCCAGAAGTGACAGCATTCTGCTGTAAACATCAAAGTAATCTTTTCTGTGCTCAGGCTTGATATAGCTTGTATCTTTGTTGATATTTGTAAACAAAGGACCATAAGCCATATTACCATGCTGAACTGCCATATATACAGGAGTGGTATTTATGTTCTTAAAGTAATAAGTGTAATGATCAGCATGTGAATCACCAATTATAAAGATATGAGGTACTTCATTCTGTCTGCCATACTTATACACACTCATAGATCCGTGCTGATAGATAACCTGAGGCTCTCTGTTCTTAGGCAAAACCACATCATCATTAACCTGACGGGTTGCCTCTTTTACAAAAAACTGACTTAAATAGTTTTTACCATCTGTATGTTTTACAGTCTCTGCAAGAGCCACAATTAAAAGCAGAAGCACAATTACATATTTAGCTTTCATTTCCTTCTTTTCAGTAAAGTAGAAAGATACTGTACTGAAAAGCACAATCAGCAGGAACAAAATAATGTTATCCACAACACTGTTACTGTAAGAACAGCGCATATAGAAGATCATAAGTGGCCAGTGCCAGAGATAAACTGAATAGGAAATCTTACCAACATTACCTAAAAGCTTGTTCTTTAAAATTGTCTTTGGATTATTTAGAAGAATAATTACAGATGTAAAAATAACTGCAGCAGCTGAGTTATAAGTAAACCACTGTCCGTTATCCAGTCTTGTCGATAAAACTGCAATTAAAATACCTGCAATACAAATACCTTCAATAAATCTTAATCCAAAGGTATTCACCTTTGAAAATACAAGTGAAGCCTTATCTTTATAGAAGAATAAACAGCCACCGACAAATAATGAGAAAACTCGGCACTGTGTTAAAAGATAGCCCTCTCCACTTCTTCCACAGATAACAGAAGTAATAATTAAAGCAAATGTGGTTACAAGAAGAACATAGCTAAGATACTTTCTTCCAAAAATTCTGTTTGCTAGAAGAATAAATAAAGGGTAGGCAATATAAAACTGCAGGGTAATGCATAAATACCAGGTATGGAGTGCTGGTTTATCAAAAGATCCTAATGAAAAATAGCCACCATCTGACGCAAAACGATAGTTGCCATCAAGTACAACTGTATGCAGAATTTCCTTTGACAGTTCATAAAATACAGTACTGTTTAAAAGAAAATATCCAAAAAAAAGACAAAATAAAAAGCAGAATAACAGTGGAGGCAAAATTCTTAAAAGTCGTCTTGAATAAAACTTCCTTAGGGTAAATTCACCTTTATCAATCTTAAAATTTGCATTATTTACAGCGTTTGTTCCTGTATCATAAGTTTTATTAACATTCTTTAGTTCTATAAGCGCC
>ONCB01000061.1 GCA_900316175.1 uncultured Succinatimonas sp. | reverse complement strand
GCATTTCACCTTAAATAAATCAATGTAAGTTTTTAAAGATCTTCAACACTAGAGCCAGTCTAGGTTTGAGTTAATTTTCCATGTGGGAAACTAGAGTTATTTTACATAAATTGAATAAAGATTAGACAGAGTCTGCTGATTTCTGATTGTATGGAGCAACTTTCAGTAGCAGCAGCATTCCAGGAACTGCCAAAGCAGTGCAGATTAAAAAGAAAAGCTCCCAGCCTACAAATTCTACGATGTAGCCTGTAGCTGCATTACAGAAAGTACGAGGAACAGCGCTTAAGGAGGTTAAAAGAGCAAACTGAGTTGCTGTATAGGCTTTATTGGTCTTGCTTGCGATAAATGCAACAAAAGCTGCGGTACCTAAACCTGCACCTAAAAACTCTGCCACCACCACTAAAGCAAAAAGCCAGACAGGAGGGGCTGCATTAAGAACTGTATGCTCATAAGCTAAAGCATAAAAGCCTAAAATCGTCACAAGCTGACCAAAACCAAAAAGCCATAATGCTCTGTTGATGCCGATTTTAAGCATAATTATGCCACCTAAAATGCCACCTATAATCATGGCCCATAATCCAGCGTTCTTAGCAACCAGACCTATGGTGGTCATTGAATAGCCAATATCAATATAAAACGGGGTCGCAAGAGCTGTAGCCATTGAGTCGCCAAGCTTGTAGCTAAATACAAACAGGACAATCAAAAGCATGGAAACAAGTCCCTGACGATCTTTAAATTCAACAAAAGGCTCAATAATGGCTGCCTTTAGAGTTCTAGGAGCATTCTGATTCTCACCTTCTTTCAGGAACAGGCTTAAAACTAAAGTTGGCAACATGAATGCGGCTGTAATGATAAATACCTGCATCCATGAAATAAAATCAGCAAGGATTAGAGAAAGTCCGCCAGGAATCAAACCTGCCACGCGGTAACTTGAAATAAAAAGTGAATTTCCAAGACCCTGTTCATTGTCTTCTAGAATTTCTCTTCTGTAGGCGTCAATGGCAATATCCTGAGTAGCTGAAGCAAAAGAAAGGACAGAAGCCACAGCTGCTATGGCAAAAAGATGATCTTTAGGAGAGAGTACACCTAAAAGTGCAATACAGACAAATACAAGAGACTGCGAAAGAATAATAAAACCGCGTCTGCGGCCAAGATTGAATGGATTGTAGCGATCAACCAGAGGCGCCCACACAAACTTCCAGGTATACGGGAACATGATAAGGGAGAAAAGACCGATACTCTTAAGATCTACTCCCTCTTTTCTAAGATAGGCGCCAAGTAAAGACAGAAGCACAAAAAGAGGCATACCAGAGGCAAAACCAAGGCACAGACAGATGCCCATCTTTTTGGAAAAGAGATCTTTTACAAGATCTTTGCGTAAAACTCCTGTCATTTAATTTCCTTAATCAGTCTCTGAAGTTTTCATACTGCAAAGGCTGTTCGATATCAGATGCTCGAACCAGGGCAATAGCAGCCTGAAGATCGTCTTTCTTTTTGCCGGTAACGCGCACGATGTCATCATTGATTTTTGGATCAACCTTAATCTTGGCATCCTTAATCATCTTGCAAAGCTTCTTGCCAAGCTCCTTATCGATACCTTCCTTGAAGGAAACGGTCTGCAGTGACTTTTTGCCAGAACGGGTAATATCGCCAAAAGATGCAGAACCTGCTTCAATGTTGCGCTTGATAAGCTTCATGCGCAGAATTTCATCCATCTGCTGAATCTGAAATTCTTCCATAGCCTCAAGCTTCACTTCATTTGATGACTTGTCAAAGGTAAATGAAGCTTCTACACCACGGAAATCAAAGCGGGTCTGAAGTTCACGGTTAGCGTTATCAACAGCATTCTGAACTTCATCTTTCTTTAATTTAGATACAATGTCAAATGATGGCATTTTAAATTCCTATGTCCAATAAAAGCTTCTCTACTGAAGCTGCATCAAGTCCCTGCTCTGATAACAGTTCATCGCGGGAACCTTCCATAATAAATTCGTCTTTTAAACCTAAAAGTTCAACTCTTACCTTTTCATTTGCCTGTTTTACGGTAAAGTAAACTTCCTGACCGATACCACCCTGAACTACGCCCTCTTCAATTGAGATGACAGCCTCATGAGTCTTTGCCAGCTCTTTTAAAAGCTCAACATCAAGAGGTTTTACAAAGCGCATATCAACTAAGGTTAAATCGTATCTGTCAGACAGATCCTTAAGCTTTGAAACAATACTGCCAAAGCAGCAAAGAGCAACCTTTTTACCCTGCCTAAGAACTTTTGCTCTACCGATTTCAACAGTGGCACTCAAAGGGATCTTCTCCTCTTCCACATCAAGACTTGCTCTTTCGTAGCGAACCACACAAGGCTTCATGCTCTTGTAGGCAGTATTCAACAGCAGATACTGCTCATTTAAGGAAGAAGGAGTCATGATAATCAGATTAGGGATACAGCGCATAAAGGCTATATCAAACATACCCTGATGAGTAGGACCGTCAGGACCTACGATACCGCCACGGTCAATGGCAACCACAACAGGCAGATTCTGAATTGCAAGATCATGAATCAGACCGTCATAGGCTCTTTGCAGGAAGGTAGAATAAATGGCAATCACTGGGTGCATGCCACCTGCGGCAAGACCTGAGGCAAAGATGAAGGCGTGCTGCTCAGCAATGCCTACATCAAAAAACTGCTGAGGATATTCCTTTGAGAAGGATACCATACCTGAACCTACAGGCATGGCAGGTGTAATACCTACAAGCTTGTCATCAGAAAATGCTCTGTCACAGAGCCATTTTCCGAAATTGTCAGAGAAAGAACAGACTTTTCTGTTCTCACACTTTATAAATTCTCCTGTATCAGGATCAAAAACCGGAACACCATGATATAAGGTTGGATTGTTCTCTGCAGGCTCATAGCCCTTACCTTTCTTGGTAACCACATGAACAAACTGCAAACCGCCGATTTTTTTAACATTATGCAGGATGGATACAAGATTATTTACATCATGACCGTCAATAGGTCCGATGTAATTAAATCCAAGCTCCTCAAAGAGAGTGCCTGGCATCACCATACCTTTTACATGTTCCTGAGCTTTTAAGGCTAACTGCTGAATTGCAGGAAGTTTTTCTAAAACCTTTTTACCACCGTTAATCAGTTTTACATAGTATGGACTTGCAAGAATCGATGATAAGTAGGATGCAACTGAGCCTACATTCTCTGAAATACTCATCTCATTGTCATTTAAGATCACAATCAGATCGACATCTTTTACAGAGCCGGCACAGTTAAGACCTTCATAGGCGGCACCGCCTGACAGGGCGCCGTCACCTATAACGGCAACAACCTTGTTTTCAGAGTGACGGTTGCGGTTTGCAACAGCAAGCCCCAGGGCAGAGCCAACAGAAGTTGAAGCATGACCTGTGGTTAACACATCATATTCGGTTTCACCGCGGTATACGAAGGCATGCAGACCATCCTTCTTGCGGATAGTCTTAAGTTCCTCTTTATGACCGGTTAAGATCTTGTGAGGATAGGACTGATGACCAACATCAAATATGATTTTGTCATCAGGAGTGTTAAATACATAATGAAGAGCAGTAGTCAGTTCTACAACTGCAAGACCTGATGCCAGATGACCTGCAGTTCTTGACACAGAATCAATCACATATTCTCTAATTTCAGAGCACACCCTTGGCAGGTCACTTTCATCAAGTTCCCTTAAATCCTTAGGAGAATGGATCTTGTCTAATAAAGGTGTACTAATCAGGTCTGTCACAGTTTAATGATCTCTATTTACAGTAAATAAGGCAAACTCTTTTAATATTGTAGTATCAATATTAAGTCCTGCCAGAGCATCAATTGCTTTTTGGGCACATTCAAAAGCAAATTCCTTTGCCTTATCAAGCCCCATTAAGGAAGGATAGGTACTCTTATCAAGGCTGATATCAGCGCCCTGGGTCTTTCCCATTACGGCTGTATCACCGATAACATCAAGCACGTCATCCCAGACCTGGAAAGCAAGTCCTGTAAAACCTGCATACTCGTCTAAAGCCTTAAGCTCTGATTCAGAGACATTTTCACTTGCAACTGCACCCATTAAAACTGCAGCTCTGATAAGGGCTCCGGTTTTCTTTGAATGCAGTACTCTTAATCTTTCAAGAGGGATATGCTGACCTTCTGATTCCAAATCAATAGCCTGACCGCCACACATGCCTGAATAACCGGCTTTAGATGAGAGTATGCGAACCAGAGAAGCTACAGCCTTAGGTGAAAGACCAGATTTTTCATCAGATAAAATCTCAAAGGCAAGTGTCTGCAGAGCATCTCCTGCCAACAGAGCCACAGTCTGAGAGTATTTAACATGAACGGTTTCATGACCTCTTCTTAAAGAGTCATTATCCATTTCAGGCATATCATCATGAATAAGTGAATAAGCATGGATGCACTCAATGGCAGATGCTGGATAATCAAGCTTATCCATGCTCTGACCTAAGGCAAGACCGGTTGCATACACCAAAAGAGGACGCGCTCTCTTGCCACCTAAAAGCAGACCATAGGCCATTGATTCCTTTAAGGTCTTTGCTTCATCGTCAAACCCTTTAATGTAGTTTTCCATAAAGGCATTTACACGAGATACTACATCCTTTGAAAAGTCCTTTAATTCCACGCTTATGTCCTTGTGATGAAAAGTGAATAAAACTTTAGTTTTCTGTCCTGCCGTTTAAAAGAGCTTCCTGAGCTTTAAGCTTGGCGTCTTCTATTTTCTGAGACATTTCATCTAAAGATTTTTTGCACTCTACAGCAAGTTCCATACCCTGACTGTAAACAACAATAGCCTCATCGATTGGAAGAGTACCTGATTCCAGAGATCTGGTTAACTCCTCTAATTTTCTGAATTTTTCCTCAAAGGAAGTCATCTGTTTTTCAGCCATGATATTACCTCTGTACAGAAAGCTGCACAAAAGTGCAGCTATACGATTATGATCTTAATACAGCGCCTAATTTTGCGGATGCAGCATCAACAACAGCCTTGGCAAGAGCTTCAACCTCGCTCTCCTCTAAGGTGTGCTCAACATCCTGAGCAATTACGCCAACTGCAACAGATCTCTTGTCACCTAAAGACTCATCTTCAAATACGTCGAAGATCTTAACGTCGGTTACAACCTTGCCACCAACCTCACGTATGAGAGCTACAAGATCTGCTACAGCAACAGACTTGTCAATTACAAAGGCAAAGTCGCGGCGAACTGATGGGAACTTTGAGATTGGCTCATATGATGGAACATCACGCAGCTCAACTGCTGAACGTAAAATCTCAAATACACCCACCTTCTGCTTGAAGCCTAAAGCCTTCTGAGTAGATGGGTGGAGCATACCAACAAAACCAACTTTCACGCCGTTTAACATAATGTCAGCGCTCTGACCTGGGTGCAGACACTTCTCAGAACTTCTTACAAAGCAAAATGATGATAATCTGTTGGTTACGTTTAATAAGGTCTCAACATCTCCTTTCATATCAAAGAAGTCAACGCCACGGGTCTTCTGTGTCCATGACTCATCTTCAACGTCACCTACGCAGATACCAGCAATCATTGGAACCTGAGATACGCCGTTTTCTGCCTTCTCATCAATGATATAGCGCAATCCCTGCTCAAACAGGCGAACCTTACGCTGCTGACGGTTAACATTGTACTTGGCTACGATAGAAAGACCTGCTAAAAGACTGGTTCTCATAGCAGAAAGTTCTGGTGAAATCGGAGTGTTAAGCATTAATGGCTTAATATCTGAGAATTCCTTTAATACCTTAGGATCGGTAAATGAATAGGTAATAGCCTCGTTATAGCCAACATCAACCATAGTCTTCTTGATAAGACGGTCTAATACAACCTCTTCTTTCTCATGAACCATGTACAGCTCACTTACAGGAGTTACATTTTCAATGTTGTCATAACCGTAAATACGGGCTACTTCCTCAATTAAATCCTCTTCAATTTCAATATCGAAACGGAATGAAGGTGATACTGCCTTAAAGCCACCTTCGATTCTCTCTGGATTTAACTCAAGATTCTTTAAGATGTTAAATACAGTATTCTCATCAATCTGCTTGCCTAAAACTCTAGTCAGCTTTGACATTCTTAAGGTAATAGGATTGTGAGTTGGAAGCTTGTCTTCAACCACAGCCTCGTTTACAGGACCTGCCTTGCCGCCAGCAATCTCAATTAAAAGAGCAGTTGCTCTTTCAATAGCGCGCAGCTGATTTGCATGGTCAACGCCTCTTTCAAAGCGGTGAGAAGCATCAGTATCAAGGCCATACTGTCTTGCTCTGCCCTTGATTGCATCAGGGGTAAAGAAAGCTGACTCTAAAAGAACATCAGTGGTGTTCTCATCAATACCAGAATTTAAACCGCCAAAGATACCTGCCATAGCTACAGGTCCCTGAGAATCTGCAATTACAAGAGTATTATCCTGAAGCTTTAACTCTTCACCAGAAAGTACAGTCATAGGCTCATCTTTCTTAGCCTTGCGTACTACAATCTTGTCGTGAAGCTTGTTTAAGTCAAATGAGTGCAGAGGCTGGCTGTACTCAAGCATTACGTAATTGGTTACGTCAACGATTGGAGATACAGAACGGATACCGCAGCGACGGAGCTTTTCAACCATCCATACAGGTGATTTAGCCTTCTGATTTACACCGCGAATAACACGGTCTAAATAACGAGGGCAGGAAGTTGAATCTTCAAGCTCTACAGGGAATACATCGTCAATTTCACAAGGTACTGCCTTAACCTCAGGGTATTTAAACTCTTTACCTAAAAGCACAGCAACTTCACGGGCAATACCTGAAATACCAAGACAGTCAGGACGGTTTGAGGTTAAATCAACATCAATCACCTTGTCATTGAGCTTGAAGTACTCACGGATATCCATACCTAATGGAGCATCTTCAGGAAGCTCAATGATACCGTCAGACTCTTCAGCCATGCCAAGCTCCTTATATGAGCAGAGCATACCGTTTGACTCAACACCACGAAGCTTTGCCTTCTTGATGGTGATGCCGTTTACATGAGCGCCAACTAAAGAGCAGCAAACCTTTAAACCTTCACGGCAGTTTGGTGCACCGCATACGATCTGGAATACACCGCCATTAGCCTCGCCCACATCAACGTGAGTTAAGTGCATGTGATCAGAATCAGGATGTGGAACGCAGTCTAAAACCTTACCCACCACAACCTTGTCAAAATTATCAGCTACATCAGATACAGAGTCTACTTCCAAACCTGCCATGGTGATCATGTCAGATAACTGCTCTGCATTCAGGTCGTTTTCAACCCACTCGTCAATCCACTGTTTATTGAAAATCATTTTATCTATCCGTTAATTAGGCAAACTGTTTTAAGAAACGTAAGTCATTCTCAAAGAATGCACGCAGATCATTTACACCATAGCGAAGCATGGTCAGACGCTCAACGCCCATACCGAAGGCGTAGCCTACGTATTTGTCAGTATCAATACCAACGTTCTTTAAAACGTTTGGATGTACCATACCGCAGCCTAAAACCTCAAGCCACTTGCCACCCTTTCTGCGCAGATCAACTTCTGCAGAAGGTTCAGTAAATGGGAAGAATGAAGGACGGAAACGAACTTCAAGCTCTTCTTCAAAGAACTTTAATAAGAACTCGTTTAAAACACCCTTTAACTCAGCAAAAGAAGTGTGCTCTTCAACTAACAGCCCTTCTACCTGATGGAACATAGGGGTGTGGGTCATGTCATAGTCGTTACGATATACACGGCCAGGAGCAATAATTCTGATAGGCGGTTTCTGAGTCTCCATGGTACGAACCTGTACGGATGAAGTCTGAGAACGTAATAACAGACCGTTTTCTACAGAGAAAGTATCCTGTGAAGAACGGGCAGGATGGTTAGGAGGCAGATTTAAAGCATCGAAGTTATGATAATCATCTTCAATCTCAGGACCGCCAACTACAGAGAAGCCCATTGAACCAAAGATTTCCTTGATTCTTTCAATGGTGCGTGAAATAGGATGCTCGTTGCCAAATGATGGGGCACGGCCAGGCAGAGTAATATCAACTGTTTCCTTTGAAAGTTTCTCTTCTAAGGCAGCCTTTTCAATCTGAGCACGACGCTCTTCAATAGCGGCAACAACAGCCTGCTTAGCCTCGTTGATTACGGCTCCACGCTGAGGACGCTCTTCATTTGAGAGTTTGCCAAGTTCAGCCATGAAAGAGGCAAACTGACCTTTCTTACCTAAGAAATTTACTCTGATAGCATCTAACTGCTGTAAATCCTGTGCTTCGTTAGCTGCCTTTACGCCAGATAATTTGGCTTCTTCTAGTTTATCCATCGATATATACCAGTATCTAAATTGACTTGAAGTTACAAAAATAAAATATAGATAACTGAGTATTATCTCATTTTTATCGAGGATATGGAAATATTTATACTATATATGAGGGAGAATGCTTAAAAAGGTGAGTTCTGATTGTTTGCTTAAGTATTTTTTTATTAAAAATCAGAATATTATTTTTTAATATAATTTTTACTCTTTTGTTACAGAAAAATACTTATCGGTCCGGATCCTGCTTTAACCTGCTTTTTTGCAGTTCATTGTCAATCTTGTCACAGCCTTTTTCAGCTTCAGAATGATGCTGTTTTAAATTATCTTTCTTAGTACGCTGATGGAGATCCAGTTCATCATCAGCAATTTCAAGACCAGTCTTTTGCATAACGACTCCTTAAAATTTCAAGCTCTGCATATAACAAATAATTCAATGATTATAATTCTGTTATATTTAATTTAAAGCAATTATATCCATTCTGTTTTTATATGAACTCTATTAAAAAATGTTTCCCCTGTTTTGTGCATAAAAATAGCAAAATGGCATCTTTTTGATCCAAAAAAAATTGTTCCAAGAAATGATATAATGGCTCAAATTATTTATGTAAGAGTAATAAAGTGTCACTTTTCTATTCATTAAATCTAACTATCGCAAGGCGATTTGGCTTTAAAAGCAAATCTCATAAATTTGCCACATTCGTTGCGATTATTTCAATTGTCGGCATCGCCATCGGCGTGGCCGCACTTATTATCGACACGAGCATCATGCAGGGACTGCAGAACAGCCTGAAAAACAAAACGTTAACCAATGTTGCTCACGTAACAGTAAAAACAGATAAGAGCAATGCAGAAAAACTGTTACATCTTGATAATGTGATCGCAGTATGCCCCTATATTGAAGATCAGGTTTTAGTGCAGACAGACAAAACCGTAGGACTTGCTCTTTTAGAGGGAATTGATACAGAAAACCTGATGCTAAGAGACGGACACAGCCTTGAAGAGTTAAAACTGCCTTTCATTCCGCCAAAAGGAAGCTACAACCTCAACGGTGCAGCCGCCATATTCTACAACCTCGATATGAGACTTAATTCAAGGGTAAAGCTCATTTCAACCACCAATGCCCGCTACACCCCAATGGGTCTTACACCAAGAGCACGACTCTTTAAATTCACAGATTATTTTGCCAGCACCCATTCAAATGCCATTTGTCCAGTAATTGGCAATTATGAGGATGTAAGAAAGCTGTTCTACCTAAAGGGAGAACCTTCATCTTTCAGGCTTTTCCTTCACGATCCGTTTATGCTTGATAAACTTAATGAAAAGCTTGATTCCATGGGGATTGAGCATTCTGACTTTACCGCAACGCAGGGAGACTTTTTCAAGGCTCTTGCCATGGAAAAAATCTCAATGATCATTATGCTCTGCCTGATTATTGTGGTGGCAGCTTTTAATATGCTTTCAGCTCTGGCCATGACCGTAAGTTCAAGACTTACAGACATCGCTATCTTAAAGAGTCTTGGTATGCAGAATAAAAAAATACTTACCATTTTTTTAACCGTAGGACTGCTTTCAGGTCTTACAGGAACATTAGCAGGAACAGCTATCGGCATTCCTCTTACAGCAGTGATTTCCAACGTTATGAGCATGAATACGGCCATGAGTGAAATTCCTGTCAGCATTGAAATTTCCAACCTGCTTTTAATTGGCTTTGGTTCCATGCTGATGAGTTTCTTATTTACACTCTACCCTGCCTTGAAGGCTGCAAGCTCCAATCCTGTTGAAAACCTTACCAGAGGCTAAAATGACCAAGATTATTTTAAAAGCAAAAAATATTGTAAAGACCTATACCGAAGGCAAGGTTAAGACAGATGTTTTAAAGAACGTCAATCTTGATATCTATGAAGGTGAACTTACCGCCATTATCGGTAAATCTGGTTCTGGCAAAAGTACTCTCATGCATATCTTAGGAACCCTGGACACTGCAGATTCTGGTCAGATTCTGTTTAATGATCTTGACCTTACCAGACTTTCTGCATCCAAAAAAGCTCAGTTTAGAAACAGTAATCTTGGCTTTGTCTATCAGTTCCATCATCTGCTTGGTGACTTCACTGTAAAAGAGAATGTGATGATGCCTCTTTTAATTGGCAATGTACCAAAGAGTGAGGCTGACAAAAGAGCCTGTGAATATCTTGAAAAAGTAGGTCTCTCCCACCGACTGAACTATCTTACCACCGAAATTTCCGGTGGAGAAAGACAGAGAGTAGCCATCGCCAGAGCTCTGGTGCATAAACCAGACTTAATTCTTGCAGACGAGCCTACCGGCAACCTTGATGCACATAACGCCAATGAGATTTTCACCCTGTTTACAAATCTTGTGCGTGAGGAAAAACTCTCGGTTGTGATGGTAACCCATGACAATCAGCTGGCAGCCTTATGCGACAGAACTTATGTAATGAAAGACGGAGTGATCGACAGCAATGAGCTTTAGTCTTACACTTGCACTGCGCTTTTTAAAATCAAAGCGCTTTGGTCCTCTGGCAAGATTCATCTCCATGGCCTCAACCATGGGCATCTGTACTGGTGTCTGTGCCCTCATCATTGGTCTTTCTGCCATGAACGGCTTTGAATATGAACTTCATAACCGGGTGCTCTCATTAGTCCCAGGCGGAGAGATTAAGACAAATAACCATGAAGGTTTTTCCAACCTCCAGTCTGTTCTTGACACAGTGTCTGCAGCCACAGGTGTAGAGGCTGTATCTCCAGTCATTGAAATTAACGGCGCCTTTTCTCAGGGAACAGCCTTTGCACCAGCTCTGGTCCTTGGCATTGATACTGACAGGGAGAAAAAGGTAATTGCCATAGACAGATTTATGGACTGCCCTGCAGAAGTGCTCAATACTGAGGATAATCTGGTTATTTTAGGATACGCCATAGCAAGAAAGCTAAACCTTAAAAAAGGCGACAGCGTTAATCTGTCGGTAATCAGTGCGCAGATGAGTAATGATGGTTTAAGCAGAATGACCATGCAGCCTCTGAAGGTAGCAGGATTCTTTAAAACCGGAGGCAATCTTGATGGAAATTTTGCCTTTGTAAGCCTTAATCAGGCATTAAAGCTTTCAAAACTTAAAAATGCCAATGCCGTACATATCAAAGTTAAGGATATGCTCGAGGCTGACAGAATTATAAGCAGTGCCGACAGCGAAATTGATGAGAACACTGAGTATACAAGCTGGCTTAAAACTCAGGGAAAGCTCTACAATGACATCAATATGATCCGTGGAATAATGTATATTGCCATGATCCTGGTTATAGCAGTAGCATGCTTTAATATTGTTTCAAATCTAATGATGGCAGTAAGTGAAAAGCGACATGAAATAGCTATATTACTGACTATGGGAGCAAACCGTTCACTTATAAGAAAAGCATTTACCCTGATGGGTATTTTAAGCGCACTTAAAGGTGCCGGTAGCGGAGTACTCGCAGGCTGCATAATCGCATCAGTTACTCCTTATGTAACATCTCACTTTAAAGCATGGTTTGGTTTTGATCTTTTAAATGAAAACATTTACTTTATAAACTATGTACCTTCAGTATTAGATGTTACAGATGTTCTCATTGTAATAAGCTGTGCACTGCTAATGGGAGCTCTAGCTTCGATATATCCAGCGCATAAGGCTGCAAAAATCAACCCGGCCAATGAACTTAACCTCTGATTCAGCCTTTTAATGTAATCAGATCTGAGCATCAGGATCTGATTACTCACTTGCTCAAAATAAAGAAAATTTCCGCCTTTATACTATGTGACCATTGCAAAGACGGCATTCACAAAATTAAAGGTGTAAATTATGTATAATGAAATAAGTAAAGGTAAAAACAGCACTAACAGGTTTATCAGGATGAAGACTATTGCAGAAGGACAGTTATTCAGTGACTTTAATGCATATGATTATATCTATGTTGATAAGACTGATTATATTTTCAACATCTTAAGAAGTCACAGAAAAATATTCATCTCCCGCCCTAGAAGATTTGGTAAGTCATTAACATTAGATACCATTGGCACCCTGTTTGAGTATGGAGTAGAGCCATACTTTAAGGACACCTGGATTTACGATAAGTGGTCAGAGAACACCTATCCAGTATTAAGACTGAACTTCCTTGAGTTTAAAAAAGATGATATTGAAATCTTTAAA
>ONCB01000035.1 GCA_900316175.1 uncultured Succinatimonas sp. | reverse complement strand
CACTTCAAGTACTAATTCCATCCTGAAAAAGACCTTTTCCTTACAATACAAGGCTGTCAGTATTGACAGCCAATTTTTATATATTGTGACATTATGCAAAATTAAATAACAAAATACTACTAAATTCATAACTCTCGCCGATAATTAGATTAGTTTGGTTAATGAACTAATTTTTATTTCATCTTTATATAAGGCTTTACAGTTATGAATGAATTATTTGAAAACTACTCTATTAAAGCGAAGCTGATTGTCAGCTACCTAATTTTAATTGGCGTATCTATTTTCCTTGCTATTGTTGCAATTTCAGCAGTAAACAAATCTATTGATGTAGCAGGTTTTGTTCATACCACCCTCTCAGAGCGTTATGGCAGAACCAGAGTTTCAGCAGATGCTGCAGCTGAAATCAACAAGATCTGTATGAAGATTATCGATGGTGATTCCTTCGATTCTGTTTCAGGCCAGTTAAATACAATAAAGAGCAACTTACAGGTTGCTGCTGATAAATTACAGACTGCCCGTTATCCGACCGAGATTGGCGCAGTTAAGAGTGCAGCAAACAACCTTATAAAAACTCTTGACGCTGAGTTTATCCCTGCAGCAAAAAATGGTGATAAAGCAGCTATTGAAGCTATTTATGAAAAGAAGCTAACAAGAGATCTTGCCTCTATCCAGGCAAACATCATGATTGTAAACGGCTACCAGATTAAGGCTGCTCAGACATCAGTTGAAGAGATTGCTGACCCATCTTCCTTATATACAGTTGTTATCGTAACTGTATTAGAGCTACTCGTTGCTGTATTCATCGTACTGACCATTCCAAGACTGATTGTAAATAGTATCAGCCGTATTCTTAAGATTGCAAAGACTCTTGCCTCTGGCAATCTCTCAGAGAAGATCCAAACTGGCAGACAGGACGAATTCAAAGTACTTATCGAGTCTTTAGAGCAGATGAGAGAGTCATGGTGCACTTCAATTGCTGAAATTCAGGAAGTAACCTCAAAGGTAAGTCAGAACATGAGTGCCATTGGCGAATCCTCAAGAAATATGGCTCAGGCAGCTGAAGAAAACCAGGCTCATTCTCTTACTGTTGCAGCAGCTTCTGATCAGATGGTTTCAACCACTTCAGACATTGCAAATAACTGTGAAAACGCTTCTTTAACAGCTGAAAGTTCAACCAACAGCACCACCATCGGTATTAACCGCGTTCAGGACACCATTGAGAAACTTGAAAATCAGGCTATCAAGTCTAAGGACGATGCTCTTCTGGTTCAGAAACTTGCAGAACAGGCACAGAAGATTGGCGCTATTGTTAATACCATTGACGACATTGCATCTCAGACCAACCTCCTTGCATTAAACGCTGCAATTGAGGCTGCCCGTGCAGGTGAGGCTGGTAAGGGCTTCGCTGTGGTAGCAGATGAAGTACGTGCTCTGGCATCAAGAACTTCTGCATCAACTCAGGAAATTACCCGCATGGTGACCCAGATTCAGAACGATTCAAACATTGCAAATGAGGCAATGCAGGCTTCTGTAAATGTAATGGATGGTCTTTCATCAGAAACCGGTGAACTCCAAAGCATTCTCCATGAGGTTACCAATAAAGTTTCTGAAGTTGGTTCACAAATCACTCAGATCGCAACTGCTGCTGAAGAGCAGACTACAGCAACAGCTGAGATTTCTTCAAACATGAAGAACATCACTGACGGCTGCCATATGCTGCATGAGGAAGTAAGCAGAGTTCACGAAGATATCAACAGCACCAATGTTGAAGTTGAAAAGCTTGTTGAAATCGTATCTAAGTTCAAGATTTAACCTAGATTAACTTGTAAAGCATTCAATCCTGGCTTTTAGCCAGAATAAAATCCTGGCTAAAAGCCAGGATTTTTTTATTTCCTAATGTCTTAAAATAATTAGAATCATTTAAAAACTTTCTTTAACATCTTTAACAATCAGGTCACAGCTGTTTTGCGAAAGCTTATATACCGTAAGATAAAGGTATCATCTGATTCAGGATATGCTTGCAAAAATCTTCCTGTTATCTTTACCATCTTTCTTAATATTCTGGTATTGCAAATAACACAAAGACATATTTACATTATCTGACAGTATAAGTAAAAATAAGGAATGCATATGAAACTGCATTCCTTTTACTTATTTTAATTTTTATACAACCTTAATATTTTAAATTTGTCTAAACATTCAAGGTATGAATATTGATTAGCGCATACTCAACCGACAAAATATATAGGCAAACCTGAACTACTTCAGGTTTGTATTGAAGAAGTTAGTAATTTTATCAAAAGGAATTTTATCCATTTGATCGTAAAGATCAGCGTGAGTTGCCCCTTTAATTACGACCAATTCTTTTGGTTCAGCTGCTTCTTTATAAACATTATCGGAAAAATATTTTGAATGAGCTTTATCACCAGTTATAAGCATCAATGGACGAGGAGAAAGCTCCTTTATGTTATCCATCAGTTTAAAGTTAAAGAAGCCATACGCTGTAGTAGCATCCCAGGCAGATGTGTTTGAGTTCATAGCTCTTGGATGATATGCTCGGCCAATATAATATCCGTAAAAATCTTTACTTATTGGATCTGCATCAGCTGGTAATGTATCTGGGAACATAGTGTTAAAGGTTTGAATATTACCATTAGCATCTACACCTAATTCATGAGCACCACGAATAAGTGTTCCACTTTTAGCCTCTTTGTCGCGCATTTGTGCAAGATGTTTCTTTACAATACTGCGTTGTTCATCTGTGTAATATGCACCTTTGTAGTGATCACTAATACTCTCTGACATATCATACATAGCAGAAGTTACTACTGCTTTGATACGAACATCATTTGATGCTGCAGTGATGGCCATACCAGACAAACCGCATATACCGATTGCACCGATTTCATCTGGATTGACAAAGTTAAGGTTGCCAATAAAATCAACAGCAGCACTGAAGTCTTCAGTAAATATTTCAGGTGACCCCATGTCTCGGCGAGTTCCACCAGATTCACCAGTCATTGATGGATCAAAAGCCAAAGTAACAAATCCTCTTTCTGCCAATTCCTGAGCATAAAGACCAGAAGACTGTTCTTTTACAGCGCCAAATGGTCCAGAAATTACCAATGCTTTATATTTTTGGTCTGAGTTAAAGTTTTTAGGCAAATAAAGATGTCCTGCAACATCAAATCCATAACGATTTGTAAACATTACTTTAAAAACCTGAATATTCTTGTTGATATTGAAAACACGTGTATCATCCTTGAGTGTTTCCACTGAAGACTGTTTCATCATTGAGGCCGCTGAAACAACTGATACAGGGACATCACCGGCCATAACATCTACACTTCCCATAAATATTGCTCCTGTAAAGATTGCAGTCATAAGTGGATTGAATCTCATAGGCTTTCTCCTTTCGATTGACTGTTGCTTGTGTCAGTAATGACTGATTTTGCAGCTAACTGAATTTTATTGATCAGATAGAACTTTTAGTTTGCCACGATTATCAAGATCACACCTTAATTTATATATATATCGCTACTTTGTCTTTATTACTAATGGTAAAATTTCATAAAGTATTATTCCCGTTTGGAATAACCAATCAAATCAATATGTAGCACTTATCAAACAAATATTGGAGCTGAAAATCAGATATGGATATAAAGCTTTTAAAAAATTTTTTGCAGATTGCCAGAATTGGAAATATGACTAAGGCAGCTAATGCTCTCTATATTACTCAGTCTACTTCGCAAACGAGCTGAAGATATTCTTTCACTTTATGAAAAAACCAAAATGGAATTTGAAACCATGGATGATATTACAGGAGGAGATATTCATGTTGGAGCACTAGAATCATACCACATGGATATATTTGCAAAAGAACTACTATCATTTAGAAAGAATTATCCTGGATTTCGATGTCACATAATAAGTGGTATGACAGTTCAGGTTGAGGAAATGCTAGACAGAGGTATTCTTGATTTTATTATTATTTCCGGCATACCAAATCTTAGCAAATACAATCACATCAGATATCCTGCGAATGACGAATGGGGCATAGTTGTCAGAAAAGATCATCCTCTGGCAAAAATGGAAAGGATTACTTTTGAGAATCTATTGGACCAGAGTTTGATTGTATCAACTCAAGGATTATCTGAAGAAATAACTAAATGGTGTGGAGAACAAGTTGATAAACTTAGAATAACAGACACTGTTAATCTTGCCTATAACGGAAGTATATTAGTGAAAGAAAATGTTTGTATAATGCTTTCGTATAAGGGGATCATCAATGATAGCGAGCTTGTTTGGATCCCCCTGTATCCAAAACTGACCACTCCAACGTATCTGGTATGGAAAAAATATCAAGTATTTACCCAGATTGTTGAATTGTTTTTAAAACAACTTATAGGATCTTTTGAAGCGAAAAACAAATACAACTTGCCTGTATAGCTTTCTTACTTCATTCAATGACATGAGTACATTTTAAGTAATTTCCTGGATTGGCAAAAGAACGATTAATTTTGATATAAGGCACAGGACTTATGCTGTTTTTTTGCTAAAATTAACACTTTGAACTAACTAGAGTATTCTATAATTTACTAAATGACGATCTTAAAAGAGATCCTTTCGGAGTATTTATGTCATTTACAACAGCATTATTAAAGACTGTCGAATTCATTACACCTTTTACTACCCTCTCCTCATGGTCTGCAAAACTGACCGACAAGGAAATGGGCAAATTTACACAGTTCCTTATTAAAAACTTCATTAAAAGCTTCAATATCAATATGGATGAAGTTGCAAACAAGGACATTCAGACATACAAAACCTTCAACGACTTTTTCATCAGACAGTTGAGTCCTGATGCCAGACCAATTGCAAAAGACTGCCAGGCTGTATTTCCAACTGACGGCACCATCGGTCAGGCAGGAAAAATCTCTCAGGGCAGACTGATTCAGGCCAAGGGACTTGATTATTCATTAAAGGCATTAGTTGGCGGCGATGTAAAGGATTCACAGCCTTTTGAAAATGGCAGATATGAGTGTACATACCTCTCCCCTGCCAACTATCACAGAATTCATATGCCTATCAACGGCACCTTAAAGAAGACAATTCATGTTCCAGGAAGACTCTTCCCTGTAGGAAGCAAGAACATTTCCCATATGCCAGATCTGTACACTGTCAACGAAAGACTCGTATGTATCTTTGAGACGGCTTTAGGTCCTATGGCTGTAATTATGGTGGGTGCTGCTCTTGTAGGTTCTATCCATACATCCTGGGAAGGAACAATCGTCAGAAGAAAAGGTCTTGAGATTAAGACCTATGACGATCAGAAGATTCATTATCAGATTGGTGATGAAATTGGCTATTTCAAGTACGGTTCAACAGTTATTTGTTTATGGCCTGACGGCACAGGTGAACTGCCACCAGAAATTCAATCAGGAAAGATCGTAAAACTCGGTCAGGCTATGATTGTTTAATTTTGGGTGCCATTCTAAAATACTGGATATCAGTCTAGTATTTTAGATAATATTTTTATTTATTTTTCAAAATGTTAATCAATTTGACATTTTAGAAAGAAGATAAACTGAATAATTACAGTTATAATTATGTTGTTTTTTGCTTGCTAACCTTAGGCTTTTGTCAACCTTGGCAAAACAACCTTTGGTATTTAGGAGATTCACGTGGAAAAATATCAAGCCGATGTTGCGATCGTGGGTGCTGGTGGTACTGGTCTTAGAGCTGCTATTGCAGTTGCACAGGCTGACCCAAAACTTCGCGTTGCACTTATTTCCAAAGTATACCCAATGCGTTCTCACACTGTTGCCGCTGAAGGTGGCGCAGCTGGTGTAGTTCGCGATGACGACTCATATCAGAAACATTTTGAAGATACCGTAGCTGGTGGTGACTGGCTGTGTGAACAGGATGTTGTTGAGAAGTTTGTTCGTCAGGCACCTGAGGAGTTATACCAGTTAGAGCACTGGGGCTGCCCATGGAGCCGTAAGCCAAACGGTGACGTTAACGTACGTCGTTTCGGCGGTATGAAGGTACCTCGTACCTGGTTCGCCGCTGATAAGTCTGGCTTCCACATGTTACACACCTTATATCAGACTTCTGTAAAGTTCCCATCAATTCAGCGTTTTGACGAGCACTTCGTTTTAGACTTATTAGTTGAAGATGGTGAGTGCCGTGGCGTAGTTTGCTACGACTTACAGAACGGTGTATTCCGTCAGATTAACGCTAAGTGCGTATTCTTAGCAACCGGTGGTGCAGGTCGTTGCTATCTGTTCAACACCAACGGCGGTATCGTAACTGGTGACGGCATGGCTTTAGCATATCGTCATGGTGTACCTCTGCGTGATATGGAATTCGTTCAGTATCACCCAACTGGTCTGTTAGGCTGCGGTCTGTTAATGACTGAAGGCTGCCGTGGTGAGGGTGGTGTTCTTTATAACAAGGATGGCTACCGCTACTTACAGGACTACGGTTTAGGCCCTGAGACCCCAGTTGGTCAGCCACAGAACAAGTATATGGAGTTAGGCCCACGTGATCGTCTGTCACAGGCTTTCTGGAACGAGTCAAAGAAAGGCCGTACCATTAAGTATCCTTTAGGTGAGGCAGTTCACTTAGACTTAACCCACTTAGGTGAGAAGTACTTACATGAGCGTTTACCACTTATCTGTGAATTAGCTCAGACCTACTCAGGTGTTGATCCAGTTAAGGGTCCAGTTCCAGTACGTCCAGTAGTTCACTACACCATGGGTGGTATTGAGACCGATGGCAACACTGCAACCCGTATGCCTGGCTTATATGCTGGTGGTGAGTGTGCATCTGTTGGTATTCACGGTGCAAACCGCTTAGGTTCTAACTCATTAGTTGAGACCATCGTATTCGGTAAGATCGGTGGTGACGCAATGGCTCAGAGAGCTCATGAGGTTAAGGACTACGATTCAGCTGAATTAACCCGTCAGGCAGAAGCTGCTGAGAAGCGTGCTCTTGCTCTGTTCGACGTTAAGGGCACCGAGTCAATGTCTAAGATCCGCAACGAGATGGGTCAGTCAATGGAAGAAGGCGTTGGTATCTATCGTGAAGAAGAATCAATGCAGAAGACTGTTGATGTATTAAAGAGCCTCCAGAAGCGCATCGTAAATGTTGGCTTAACCGATCGCGGTCGTGTATTCAACACCGAGTGGATGAACTTAATCGAGTTAGGTTACACCTTAGATGTTGCTCAGTGTATGGTTCACTCAGCTATCAACCGTAAAGAGTCACGTGGTTCACATCAGCGCTTAGACGGCCCTAACGGTGCCTACAAGCAGCGTGACGATGTAAACTTCTTAAAGCACTCATTAGCTTTCAAGACCGAAGGTGATGAGCCAAGAATTGAATACAGTGACGTTAAGATTACAACCTTCCAGCCTGCTAAGCGTGTATACGGTGCTGAAGCAGAAGCTGCAGAAGCCGCTAGAAAAAAGGCACAGGAGGCTAAATAATGGAAAAGCAGAAGACTATGAAGATGACTGTTCTTCGCTACCGCCCAGAACAGGACAAAGAGCCATGGGAGCAGACTTTTGATGTTCCTTACTATGAGGGTACCTCATTATTAGAGGCTCTTTTCTACATCAAGGATAACTTCGAGCCAAGTCTGTCATTCCGTTGGTCATGCCGTATGGCTGTTTGCGGTTCATGTGGTATGATGGTTAACGGCGTTCCTCACTTAGCATGTAAGACCTTCTTACGTGACTATGAGGGCAAGGATATGAAGATTGAGCCTCTTGCTAACTTCCCTATCGAGAGAGATTTAGTTGTTGACTTATCAGACCTCATTGAGAAGATTGAGCGCATCAAGCCTTACATCATTCCTGATGCAAAGAACGCAAATATGCCTCTTAACAAGAACTTTAAGCAGACTCCTATGCAGATGGAAGCTTACTTACAGTTCGCTCAGTGTATCAACTGCGGTTGCTGCTATGCAGCCTGCCCACAGTACAAGCTCAACCCTAAGTTCATCGGTCCTGCAGCGTTAACCTTATTATATCGTTACAACGTTGACAACCGTGATGCTGGTGCTAAGTTACGTGCTCCATTCTTAAATTCAGAGGAAGGTGCATGGAGCTGTACATTCGTTGGTTACTGCTCAGAAGTATGTCCAAAGCATGTTGATCCTTCATCAGCTATTCAGCTTGGTAAGAAGATGAGTGCTACTGACTACGTATTCAACATGATTAAACCGGAGCACTAAAAATGAGTGAAGTTAAATCATTCCGTAAGCCATACAATCCACCAGTAAAGAAGATGACCTGGTGGCTTGAGAACCCATTCTACGTTTTCTACATGGTTCGTGAAGGTACCGCTGTATTAGCATTATTCGCTACCTTAGAGATCGTATTTGGTATTTTCATGTTAGCTTTATGCAATCTTGAAGCAGCTACAACTCAGCCTGCTGACATCGTTCCATTTACCTGGTACGTAAGCTCATTCTTAGGTAACCCTGTAGTTATCGCAGTAAACGTTGTGATTTTATTATCACAGCTGTTCCACGCAGTAACCTGGTTTGCTTTAATGCCTAAGGCTGTTCGCGTATTCATGAACAAGAACTCAACCGAGCTCTTACCAGAGTACGTAACCAAGCTTGCATTATATGCTGGTTTAATTGGCGCAACTGCAGTAATCCTTGCTGTTGCTTACTTAACCAAATAAGGAGAAAGAAGAATGCGTCAATTCCTTCCTACTCGTTCAGATGAGCCAATGTACTGGTTAATGTTCGGTGCTGGCGGTATGGTTGCAGCAATGGTATTACCAGCAATTATGGTAGTTCTTATTGCAGCTGGCCTCTACGGCGACGGCATTACTGAGTACTTAAACTACACTCAGGTTACCGCAATCTTCGGTAACTGGCTGCTTAGCTTAGTTGTATTTGGTGTTGTTTTCTTATTAAGCTTCTATGCTTTACACAGAATGCATCACTCAAGCCATGATTTCGGCATTCACTCAAAGCTGACATGGTACATTGCATACGGCACCGCTGCAGCAATTTCATTTATGACTTTAGGTTTACAGCTTTTAATTTACGTTAAGCTGTTCTAAACTTTAAACAAATAACATGAAGTAATATAGAAAAATCGAGCTTTAATTTAAGCTCGATTTTTCCTAGCGTTGTTTAAAAAATAACGTTCATATCTCATTTTTTCTGTTATAATTTGCACAAATTTTTTAACGTTATCAATCTTTAACTCCCTCAGGAGAGCCTACATATGAAAAAGACTAAAATGGTCTGCACCATCGGCCCTAAGTCAGAGCCACGTGAAATCATGGAACAGTTATTAAATTCAGGCATGAACGTAATGCGTCTGAATTTCTCACATGGTGACTTTGAAGAGCACGGCGGTCGTATCACCAGCATCGAAGCTATCATGGAAAAGACCGGTAAAGTATTTGCTGTTCTTTTAGATACCAAGGGCCCTGAAATCAGAACCGGCGATCTTAAGATCGGCGACAATGAGATGGCTTTAAAAGAGGGCGATTTAATCACCCTTACTACTGATGTTTCATACCTCGGCGACGAGCAGAAGATTGCTGTTTCATATGCAAACTTAGCCAAGGACTTAAAGATTGGTTCAACCGTTCTTTTAGACGACGGTTTAATCGCTTTAGAAGTTGTTGAGAAGAAAGATGACAAGGAAGTTGTCTGCAAGATCTTAAACAACGGTAACTTAGGTATGCGCAAGGGCGTTAACCTGCCAAATACCCACATTTCAATGCCATTCTTATCAGAAAAGGATAAGGGTGACTTAAAGTTCGGTATCGAGAGAAATGTTGACTTCATCGCAGCTTCTTTCACCAGAACTAAGGAAGACGTTTTAGAAGTTCGTAATTTCTTAGACGCTAACGGTGGTAACGACATCAAGATCATCTGTAAGATCGAAAACCAGGAAGGCTTAGACAACTTCGAAGAGATCTTAGAAACTGCAGACGGCATCATGGTTGCCCGTGGTGACATGGGTGTTGAAATCCCAGCTCAGGAAGTTATCTTCGCACAGAAGAGAATCATCCGCCGTTGTAACGAAGTTGGCAAGCCAGTTATCACTGCAACCCAGATGTTAGATTCTATGATCAAGAATCCACGTCCTACCCGTGCAGAAGCAGGTGACGTTACCAACGCTATTTTAGACGGTACTGACGCAGTTATGTTATCAGGTGAGTCAGCTAAGGGTAAGTACCCACGTGAGGCTGTTCGCACTATGAACGCAATCTGTGAGCGTACTGACTCATACTGCGATGATAATGCTGATGAAGTATTACCAATGTTCAATGCTAACCAGTCAGTAAACGATGCAGCATGTTTAGCTGCTGTAGAAGCATCTTACAGCTTAAATGCACCTGTTATCGTTGTTGCAACTGAGCACGGTATTTCAGCACGTACCATCCGTAAGTTCAACCCAACTGCTACTATCTTAGCATTAACTCCAAACATGAAGACTGCACGTCAGTTATGCTTAACCCGCGGCGTATATCCAAAGGTTGTTGCACGTATCAACTCAACTGATGAGTTCTTCGCATTAGGTAAGAAGTTAGCATTAGAGTTAGGCTTAGGTAAGGCTGGCGACCAGATTATCATGGTTAACGGTGCATTAGTACCATCAGGCACTACCAACACCATGTCAGTTCACACTATCTAACAGTAAAACAGATATTTAAAAGGGAGCACAGAGTGCTCCCTTTTTTTATCTCTCAAACAGAATTTGATAAGAACAAAATGTGAATTTTAGGTTGGATAAAGAAACAACGAAAGACAAAAAAAAAACCTGGCTAAAGCCAGGCATTTAAATTCCTAATAATTAGGATCATTAAGAATTTTCTGATTGGTTTCTTCTTTGATGTCATTTGGGATCTGATCCCATGCCTGTTTGATAGGAAGTATCAGATTGATAACCTCATCAATCGGAGCAACATCAAGAGATACTGAAGCCTTTGCAAGAAGTTCTTTCATATAGTCATACAAAGCGAACATTCTGTCAGCCAAAACTGGAATTCTGTCTGACTTGTATTCCAAGTCATTTCTTAAAATCGCACCTTTAGCCTGAGATAATCTTTCAATCAGACCTTCAAACATCATCTGAATGACTCTGTGAGGATCTGCAACAGATAACTCAGCTTCAAGGTTGGTTTTTCTGTAAGCTTTTAAATTGCGTCCGTACATATGATCTCCTGCAATCAAGTATACGAAATGTTCATTATTATAATTATATTATCGGACTAAAACCATTTTTTTTAAACAGATTTTGTCACATTAAACAATTTTGATAAAAAAAACCACTCTCGGGGAGTGGTTCAATTCTGAGTGATATATATACTGTGCGCTAAGCCTGGTCATCAAGGAGCATGCCTTTTAAGACAGTTTCCTTTTCAGTAGGGCTAACGAACTGACTCTCCTTCATCTCCTGCAGACGCTGAGAGAGCTTTAAAAATTCTTCAGAAGGGATCTGACGAACAGTCTTATCTGTATTCTGATCAATTACATTAACAATAGTTGACTCAGATCCATAAGTCTTATCCACACTAAAGGCAAGACCGATGTTCTGACGGTTCAGATCGTTTGCAATCTCAACCTGGCGTTCTAACATCATTTCCTGAACAGCAGCTGATGGTTCATGCTCCTCTTCAGCAATCTTTTCCTCAGCAGCATTCTCTTCAGAAGCTTTCTGTAAAGAAACTACCTCTTCTTCTTTTTTAGCTGAAGAAACATTATTCTTTCTGTCATCACCAGACTCAACTTTAGTTACATTAGAAACATTGGTCTTCTCTTCTTCAGACTCAAATGGCTTCATGTATGACTGCACATTAGTGAGTGGTGAGAATTGTGTAATGGTCGTATCGCTCATAATAGTCCCCCCCTCTATAGCTGAGGAGTTTAAAAACTTTTCTCTCTCCTGGGTGAATTATTACACCTCTTCGTATTTAGGTTATCGGACAATTCTTAGAGCAACTTTAGTAAAAATTAATTTTTTTTTTGCAATTTCCTTCATATTTTTTTTAATTGCAATTTATCTCTTTGATTTTTAGAACCAATTTAAAGTGGTATTGTTAATCTATTTACTGATCTTTGTTAAGGAATCACTGAAATTCGTTAAATTATCGTAAAGACAATTTGCGATTCATTTTCATCAGAATCTCAGATATGCATAAGCCACAAAACCAAAGACAATACATGGCAGGAAAGTATTTATTCAGATAAGAAACAGGCTTTGCACCTGAAGTGAAAAGCCCGTAAATATGCAATAGAAACTTTTATTGGTTAGGCAAGAAGTCTTGCTGCGTCAAAGCCGTTCAGGTTGGCCTGAAAGTTACCGTTTGAACGACCAAGTAAAGCTGTAATATCAGCTACCATACTCTTGGCATTTGAAGCATCAACCTTAACTGAGCTTGTATTCTCTGACTTGTCAACATTTGACTGCAGATCTACAACTGCTGAAGCACCGGTATTAACCTGAGATTTGGCCTTAACCTCTGCTGAAGTCTCAGCTTTTACAACAGATGAAGTAGTAGTGGTTGAAGCTACTGCGGCATTGTTTAAAGATACATTGTTAATCATTTTCTCATCCCCTATATGTAATTATATATAATCAAATAAAGATTGTTTGGTCAGATTTGAATAAATCTGGCGTGATACAGTTAACTGGTTGTTAGCTACAACTAAATTGGATGCTGCTTCAAAAGCATCAATTTCAGATACGTTAGCCTTTGATTCCTTCTTGATGTTTGATAAAGCTTCGTTTGACTGAAGCACATCAGTAATAGTGTTCTGTCTTGCACCGATCTTACCGCGGTATGAATCGTAATGAGTCATTGCGATATTGACGTCTTCTTCAACTCTGGTGATAGCACCAATCTTTTCAGACTTGTTCATACCCTCGTTGCGGATAGTGCTTACAATATCGGTTAACTGGTTTAAGATGTTGTCATTGCGAGGCTTCTTAAGATCGATATTGATGGTGCCTGCATAGGTTGGAGAACCTAATTCAAACTCCATACCCTTTACATCGATGTAGCCGTTTGACTTGACTTCACCTTCATAAATCTTGGTGCCTGCTGGATCATAAAGCTCAAAGGTTGAGGTTTTTGCATCGCCAGCAGGAGCGGTAACTTCAATTCTCAGCTGGTTTGCAGCACCAGTTGCTGATGAATAATACTGTTCAAAGAGATCATTAAAATCACCATAATCTGATACACCGCCATAGGCAATATCAGGAGTTGCCATTGATGCGCCGGTTGCATCCTTATAGCTCATCTCATAGGCAAGCTTACAGTTTTCAAAGATATCAAGACCGCTGTCTGAAACCTGAACAGCAACATTAGGGGCAACCTGTACAGAACGGGTTGAACCGTCAGCCTGACAGGTATAGTGACCGTCTGAGGTTAAAGTAAAGCAAGGTCTTGAGCTGTCAGCACCTGAGAAGATGTACTCACCTTCGGTATTCTGGGTGTTGGTAAGATTGAATAAATGATCTCTCATCTGCTCAATCTCGTCAGCAATAGCATTCATACTTGACTGATCGTTTGAACCGTCAATACACTGCTGCAGACGGGTATAAATGCTTGATAAGGCTTCCCACAGAGATTGCATGGCAGTTTCTTCTTCAGATAAGGCGTTATCAGCTAAAATACCGTCAGCCTTATACTGATCGTAAGCTGCGATAGAGCCTTCATACTTAACCTTTGAAGACATGCCTGCTGGATCTTCACCTGCAGTCTGGAACTTCAAACCGGTATTATATTTATTTGCAGCCTGATCTACAGAGGAATTTGATCTCTGAATGAAATTCAGATTCCTTGTAAACTGCATGGTTGTTGAAATTCTCATCTCTTATCTCTCCCTTACATTACAGCAATCAGCGCATTGAAGATTGTCTGTGATGCCTCAATAATCTTTGCACAGGCCTGGTATGACTGCTGGTACTGTAATAAATTTACAGCTTCCTCATCGAGGTTTACGCCAGAGTCTGACTCATATAATGCGGTGGTCTGCTCGAGCTTTGCATCAGCAGCTTCTGCATTGGCATTAGCTGATGAAACAGCTGAACCTACCTGAGCTAACAGGTTTGAATAGCTCTCAGTAATGGTTGATGTCTTTTCACCGCCTGTGGTGTGAACTAACTGAGTAGTTCTTAATTTTACTAAAGCGATACCGTTAGAGTTATCAGCCTGACCGCCTTCATTTAATTCAACAGTGAAGCTATCGTTCTCCTTGATGGTACCAATTACGTTTACATCGTAACCCTGATCAGCAATCTTGGTAGTTGATCTGGTGCCGTCAGCATTTAAGGTAACTGCATTTTCAAATACGTTTACACCGTTGCAGCTGCCAGGAGCCTGACCTAATAAAGAACCGTCCTTTGCATATACGTTGTAGCAAAGCTCGCCGTCAGCATCCTTTTCAATCTTTACTAATGCTGCACCTTTGGCATTGAACTCTGGCTTGCCGGTAATCTCATTTACCTTAACACCATAGTTGTCGCCGGTATTTGAAATACGGCTTAATGAAATAGTTGCATTACCATAGTTGTCATTACCGGTTCTGGTTCTTACAGCTGAAGCAAAGGCAAAATCCTCAGGCTTTGCAATTGCAACTGAAGCGGTAGATCCGGCAAGCAGTGTTGGCTGAACAAAGAACTCTGTCTTGTTGTTAACTAAGGTATCAACAGACTTGTTAAAGTTCAGGGTAATGCCATAATCCTTTAAGTTGATGCTGGTATCAGTACCGGAAAATGTATACTTGTCAGTAATGTCAGTCTTGCGACCGAATGAATCAACGGTAAAAAGCTTCATCTCACCGCCAGCGCAGTTAACTAAAAAGTCAAAGCCCTGAACATTCTCACCTTCATTCTCATTGAAAGTACATAACATGCTGTCAGCAGGATTTGAAGATACTGCCCATACATCCTTGATGTTTAAAAGGTTCTGACCTGCAACATCATCCAAGGTAAAACCAGCCTTGTTCTGCTCGTTAAGAGCATCAGCAAGTGATACATATAATTTGCCAAGCTCACGCATTGACTGACGCAGCTCAACAGTTGAATTGATAAGACCGCCTAATTTACCGCCCATATCAGATAAGGTCATCTTAACGTTGGTCTTATCCTCATTAGCACCATCAACGCGGCACTTGAATGACATATGGATATTGGTCTTGGTTGGATCCATTGCATCAGTTGCAGCATCAAAGATTGCATAGGTGTCACCGTTGCACAGGAGCATGCCTGAGTTTAAGTAAACATCGTAGGTGCCATCCTGCTGAGTCTGAACATTGATTGAAACCTGCTCTGCTAATTTGCCAACCAGACGGTCACGCTCATCGAGCATCTGCATGTAAACTTCGTTGCGAATCTCTGTATTTGAAATTGACAGAGTTCTGATTTCATCGTTTAAATCGCAGATAGCCTTGGTATATGAATTTATGTCATCAACAGAATCATGGATCTTTGCATTAACATCATTTAAAGATGACAGTAAATTATCTGAAGTTGTTGTAAAACGGGTTACTACGTCTCTTAACTTTGCCAAAGCAGTCTCTCTACTGCCTGAAGAGGTTGGGGAATCGGTGGCAGTAGAAAGAGAATCGAAGAAATTTGAAATTGAGTTTGCAATAGACATATCAGGATCTGACAGAACATTGTCTGCTACATTCAGACCCTCTGAATATGCATGATAATAAGCGGAGTTTGCAGTATCAGTGAATAACTGACGCTGTACATACTGATCATAAATACGTCTGGTGTAAGTATCGCCCACGCCCCAGTTAACAACTGAGGTGTAAGTAATGGTATCCTTGCGGATGTAACCTTCGGTACTTACATTGTTGATATTATTGGAAGTAGAGTTCAGAAGTCTCTGTGAGTTCAGAACACCGTACTTACCAGTAACGATTAAACTTGACATAATTTATTCCCCGTTTATGGCAATTTTTTGCCTTTTTTTCCTCTTCATATATCTGTATGCTATTTGTATGCCATAAATGCAATTTTGCGTGAAATTTTTTTCAGTTTGTCTGCATAGTTTGGATCGGTTGCGTATCCAGCCTTTTGAATTTCCGAGAAATATTCATCAGGATTAAAGCTCTTGTCGACTGCATTCTGATAGCGAGGATTCTCCTTAATAAAGCTTAGGTAATCCTTCATACTCTCTAAAACGTCAGCATATTTTCTAAATGATGACACTTCTTTGACGAATTTACCGTTTTCAAATTCGTCTGAAGCAAGATCTTCTCTCTCCCCCTTCCAGGATGAATTTGCCTTGATACCGTAGTAGTTGTTACCTTTAGATACGTGTCTGCCCCATCCGGTCTCAAGAGCTGCCTGAGCAACTAATACCAGAGGATTAAAGCCCATGCCTTCAACAGCCTTAATGGCATAAGGCATCATCTTCTCAACAAAGTCCTCTTCTGAGGCAAAGTCCTTCATGGATGCAGGATCTGGAAGACCTTCGTACATCTTTCTTAAGTTTGCAATGCTGTCTTTTACATTTACTCTTTCATCAGTAAACTCACGAACTGTAGGAATTCTGGCGGCATTGACATTAGAGCCTGCGATGTATGAACCGTGAGAAGATGAAGATACAGTCATCTTGTCAAGCTCCTTCATAAGCTCCTTGCCTTCATCGCCAAGAGATTTTGCAAACTGCTTGGTGATAAGGTAGGTCATGGAGTTTTTGTTCATGCCGCTTTTGTTTACCATAGAACCGATATGCTGCTGAGTGAGCATGTCATCAAAGAAGCCTGAATACTTTGAATGAAGTGGTGAGTCAGGGTTAATGGCATCATTAGTCTGACGCATGGCATTTACCCAGTACTGATTCAAGATGGATTCAAACTGCTCTGCTGCAGCCTTTAAAGCCAAAGCCTGCTCTTTTTTGCCTCCGCGGCCTAATTGACGCAGTTTGGATAAACCACGGTGATCACCGATAAGGCCCAGATCAGGGCTCTTAAGGGAGGTATTTGCTACTAAATCATCACTCATGGCTCACCTTAAAAATGCTTTTTAAATAAACGTCAATAAATTAAGACTGAAAATTGACACAAATATGGACAGAGAGAATAAAGCAAGTTGCGTGCCAAAATATATCTATATGAAAATCATAACAATTAAGGCAAAAATGGGATTTTTTAAAGAGTGTGATATTTAAGCCACAGCACAAAACAAACTGGAGTTTTTATCATTCAAAAATTTGACTGAATTTTTTTTGTCAGATGAATTTCATTATTATAAGAATTTTGCTCATATATTTAGCAAAAGAGCTTAGACAAGCACTTTGTGATTTAAAAAGTGCTCCAAAACAATTTTACACAGATCACAAAATATAACAATAATGGTATATTTTTTACTTATTGTTACGTCAATTTTTTGTCGTATTGCACTTGTATGTAGTAAGATTAAGGTAGCTTAACAGAGTGTCAAAAAATCTACAGCAAAAAAATAAGTATAAATTTACTGGCATTTACAAAACAGGATGACACCATGAAATTCTCTGGAAATCTTTTAATTCTTGAAAAGGATGGACAGAAAAGACAGTCTCTTGAAACTATCTTTTCCTTTTTAGGTCTGTCCTGCCAAAGCGGCGAAGTTCAGGACTGCATGTCCTACTTTGATACAGAAGAGGCAGTTGTTGATTTCTGCGTTTTAGGTGACGCAGGCGACGTCTCCTTTGCAGAGCTTTTATCAGCCCACAAAGATACCGCCTTCTTGCTGTGCACTGACAATTCAGAAGATTTAACCACCTATCCTAATCTTTTAGGCCGCATCGGTAATGATCCAAACTACGATGAAATCGTATCACTGCTTCATTACTGCCAGTCCTTCAGAACCATGAGAAAGTTCTCAAACCGTTCAGGTCAGGGTGCTGCAGCCTTAATTAAAATGCTTGTAGGTCAGGGCAAGGCCATTACCAATGTAAGACGTCTTATCGAACAGGTAGCATCAACTGACGCCAGCGTACTCATTTTAGGTGAGTCAGGAACCGGTAAGGAAGTAGTAGCAAGAGCTGTACACGAATTATCAAACCGCAAAAAGAATCCTTTTGTGCCAGTAAACTGCGGTGCGATCCCGGCAGAACTTTTAGAATCAGAACTGTTCGGTCATGAAAAAGGTGCCTTCACTGGTGCTATCAGTGCCCATGTAGGCCGTTTTGAAATGGCTGAAGGCGGTACCATTTTCTTAGACGAAATCGGTGACATGCCACTGCAGATGCAGGTAAAGCTTTTACGTGTTCTGCAGGAGCGCCAGTTTGAAAGAGTGGGCTCTAACAAGCCAATTAAGGCTAATGTAAGAGTTATTGCCGCAACTCATCAGAATTTAGAGAAGATGGTGGAAAATAAGACCTTCAGACAGGATCTTTTCTATCGTCTTAATGTTTTCCCAATTGATACTCCTCCACTGCGTGACCGTGCTGACGATATTCCTCTTTTAGTTCAGGAACTTGTAAACCGTCACTCCAAGGAGCAGAATGCTACAGTAAGATTCACCCAGAGCGCTATGCTGACCTTAATGTCAAACAAGTGGCCAGGTAACGTCAGAGAGCTTTCAAACCTTGTTGAAAGACTTTTAATTCTCCATCCAAATGAGGTGGTAGATACTCAGGATCTGCCAGTAACCTATCGTGGCGGAAAGCTTGAGGATGATCCATATGCCGAGAGAATGGCACTTTTAGATAACTTCTCAGTGCCAATGCCAGGTGACAGCGATCTTGAAGATTTCAATGTTGAAGAAGCTGACAACAAGCCAATTGAGCTTCCTCCTCTGCCGGTTATTGACGGCGAGAATGATATGGCTCAGGCCTTTATGCCAACGCTGACACCTGATGGCATCAACCTTAAGGATATGGTTTCAAATATTGAGATCAATATGATTAAGCAGGCTCTATCACAGAGTAACGGCGTGGTTGCCAAAGCCTCAGAGATCTTAGGCTTAAGAAGAACCACTCTGGTTGAAAAAATGAAAAAATACAATATTGCAGCATCAAACTAGGGAGCTTTAATGAACATCTTTGAAAACATCGCAGATTACCTCAAAGGCAAAACCATTCTGGTAACAGGTGGTACCGGCTCCTTTGGCAACAAGTTTATAAAAACTGTGCTGGATAACTATGATCCAAAGAAAGTTATTGTCTACTCACGAGATGAGTTAAAGCAGTATGAAATGCAGCAGCGTCTTAGTGCATATTCAAAGAAAATGCGCTATTTCATCGGTGATGTACGTGATCTGACAAGACTTAAGCTTGCCATGAAAGGTGTTGATATTGTAATTCACGCAGCCGCCATCAAACAGGTTCCTGCCGCTGAATACAATCCAATGGAATGCATCAAAACCAACATCAACGGTGCTGAAAACGTAATTGAAGCTGCCCTTTACAACAACATTGACAAGGTAGTAGCCTTATCAACCGACAAGGCAGCAAACCCAATCAATCTTTATGGTGCCACCAAGCTGTGCTCAGACAAACTGTTTACAGCTGCCAACAATTTAGTTGGTGAAGGCAGAACCAGATATGCTGTAGTACGCTATGGCAACGTATCAGGCTCACGAGGCAGTGTGGTTCCTTTCTTCCGTAAGCTTGTAGCTGAAAAGGCTGAATATATACCTATTACCGACATAAAGATGACCCGTTTCTGGATCAGCCTTGATGAAGGTGTGGACTTTGTATTAAAAGCTCTTGTAAGAATGCATGGCGGTGAGATATTTGTACCTAAGATCCCATCCATCAAAATCACTGATCTTGCCACAGCCATCGCACCTGATATTCCACAAAAGGAAGTAGGCACCAGACCTGGCGAGAAGATCCATGAGCTGATGTGCCCTAAGGATGACTCAATGCATATCATTGAGTTTAACAGCTTCTATATCATCAAGCCATCGATTACCTTCACCAGTGCAAATTCTGATGAGGCCTACAACACTACTAAAGTCGGTGAAGAAGGACATCCTGTTGAATACGGCTTTGAGTACAACTCACTTAACAACCCTGTCTACATGAATGTAGATGAGATAAGAGCTTTTCTTGAAAAGGTGAAATAATGATCCCTTACAGCACTCAGACAATTGATAACGATGATCTGGAGGCTGTAAGAGATGTTCTTACCTCCGGTTATCTTACCTGCGGTCCTCTCATTAGAGATTTTGAAGAACAGGTTGCCGCCTACGTGGGAGCAAAATATGCTGTAGGCGTTAACTCCTGTACCTCAGCACTGCATCTTTGCATGTGCGCCATCGGCCTTAAAAAGGGTGACAGAGTCTTTGTAAGCGCCATAAGTTTCGTAGCATCAGCAAACTGCGCCCGCTACCTTGACGCTGATGTTGATTTCATTGATGTTGATAAAAACACCGGTAATCTTGACGTTGACTGTCTTGAAAACATGCTTATCGAGGCCAAAAAGCAAAACCGACTGCCAAAGGCTGTGGTGGCTGTACATATGACTGGCCGACCGGTTGATCTTGAAAGAATAAACAGATTAAAAAACGAGTATGGCTTCTATCTGATTGAAGATGCAGCCCATGCCTTAGGTGCCATCTATAAAGGCCATAAGATTGGCTCCTGCACCTATTCAGATATTACTGTATTAAGCTTCCACCCGGTTAAAATCATTACCACTGCAGAAGGCGGTATGTGCCTTACCAATAATGAAAAGCTTTATAACACCATGAGAGTGCTTTCAAGCCATGGTATCGAACATGACAGAGAAAAACTCTTTGATAAGAGCATGCCTAATTTCTATTATGAAATGCAGTCACTGGGCTTTAACTATCGACTCTCAGATCTGCAGGCAGCTTTAGGCATCACTCAGTTATCAAAGATTGAAGGTTTCCTGTTCAAACGCCGCGAGCTTGCCCGTGACTACCACGAGCTTCTGTCTGATGACAAGAATCTTACTCTGCCCGTACCTGACAATGATGACAATATAAGTTCATGGCATCTGTATCAGGTAGGTATTCCCTTTAACAAACGTGATTTTGTCTATAATACCTTAAGATCACGCGGTATCGGTGTGCAGATCCACTATCTGCCAATCTACCGTCATCCTTACTATCAGAGTTTAAAGAAGTATGAGCCTCTTGCAGGGGCTGAATACTTCTTTGAAAGAACTCTGTCAATTCCACTCTACCCTAAGCTTAAGAAGCTTGATATGCAGATGTGTGCTGCAACTCTGCTGGGTCTTATTGATGAGGACAGATAAATGGGATATCTTGCGGTAATTCCAGCCAGAGGCGGCTCTAAAAGAATTCCAAGAAAGAATGTTAAGGACTTTAACGGAAAGCCCTTAATAAGCTATGCCATTAAAGCAGCACTTGGCTCCGGTATTTTTGACAGAGTAGTGGTATCTACTGATGATGAAGATATTGCCGCCATTGCAAAAGAATATGGAGCAGAGGTTCCTTTCTTAAGAGACAAAAAGCTTGCTGATGACTATACCGGAACCTTTGATGTGATGGCAGATGCCTATGAAAGATTAAAGGCAACAGGTCAAAAGTTTGATGGAGTCTGCTGTATTTACGCTACTGCCCCACTGCTGCTGCCAAAGCATTTAGTCATGGCTCTTGAAAAACTTAAAAGCTCTAAGGCTCAGAGCCTGACCTCAGTCTGTGAATTCTCCTTTCCAATTCAGAGAGCTTTTGTACTGGATGAAGATGGTCTGTTAAAATACAGGGAGCCAGAGTTTGCCCCCTGCCGTTCTCAGGATCTGCCAAAATGCTATCAGGACTGCGGTCTATTCTATTTTTATACCGATGATTTCATGACCGGCAAAAACAAGACCAGGGCTCTGGCATTCCCAATGCCACGACACCGAGTAATTGATATTGATACCATGGAAGACTGGGATTATGCCTGTGCCATGAGTAAAGCTGTAAGTGAGCTTAATCTTGAATAAGAAATTAGCAGTTGTACTAAAAGCTGACAAGGATATCGGCACCGGACACCTTATGAGAGTCAAATCTCTTTTAAGGCATATTGATGGTGTCGATTTTTATCTTTTTACTGACTCACTCTCAACAGAGCTTGAAGCATTCGCCACTGAATATAAAAGCATCATCAGAGGCAAGGTTTGTGAACTTGTATCAGCAATTAAAACCTTATCTCCTGATCTTATCCTCATTGATCACTACTTTTTAGATTATGACTTTGAAAAGGAGCTTTTTAAGGACTTTAAAATAGCCGTCATTGATGATCTTGAAAGAAGGCACCTGTGCCATGTGCTCTTTGATCAGGGACGAGACAAGACTGAACTAAATTATAAAGGGCTGGTTCCTGAAAATACTCTTTTGTGCGTCGGCTATCACTATAACTTTATAAAGCCAGAATTTGCAAAGATTAAAACCACCCCTTCACAGTCAGGAAAATTAAGAGTGCTGGTAAACTTTGGAGGATCAGATCCTGCCCATGCCTGCTTATATACAGTTCAAAGCATCATAAAGGCTCAGCTTTATAAAGAATATGACATAACCGTTTATTCAGGCATCTCAAATCCTGATCATGACAAAATTACTGAGCTTTTAAAGGATATCAGAGAAATAAAACATTTCAGGCACTGCAACGACATCTTAAAGGAATTTGAAAAAACCGATCTTGCTGTAGGAGCATGTGGAGGGATGTTTGTTGAAAGAATTCTGGCAAGGCTGCCGGCCATCAATGTTGAGATTGCAGATAACCAGAAAGGATGTGGCAATTTTGTAAAAAATTTTAATCTCGGTGTTGTAATGAGCGTTGATGAACTTAAAGATGAGCAAATATTATCCAAGAGTTTAGAAAACGTAAATCGCAATAGATCAATTTATGCACACAATTGCGCTAATGTTTACGACAGTTGCGGTTTGCTTAATGTCGCAGAGGTATTAAAGAAATTCTTAGACACAAAAGGCAGTGACAGTATATTTTAATATACTGTTTTATATAATTATTTTTAATAATTTAAAGAAAAAAAGGATGACTGAAAAATTCTGGATATTAATCCAGCCAGTCATCCATCAATTCACCTTTATGAAAGCTATCATCCTGATGATTCATTAAAGCATGAATCATCTAAACTACATAGCATAGCTATGATATCAAAATGATATCCATTTCGTGTGTGATTTAACTCACATTTAATTAAATGAATGGACTTAATAAGAAATTGTTATTTAAAATTTTCGCTTAACAAAATAATTACTATATTTCAGTCATTTAATTTCATAAAAAAATAAATCAACTCATAAAGAGTTGAATTTTTATCAAATTTGTTAAGTTGACCCAAAAAAATGTCATTATCTATCTGAAATGTCAGTTTCTAATAACAATTTGTTATAATTATATTTTTATTTTATTTTCAGAGAGTTAGAGTAGTGTCTTTTTTGCAAATTTGCACAAAATTTTCAAAAAGTGCACCTTTTTGATATTAGAGAATTTAATACAAGTAAATTATTTGCATTTCCGAAAATGTCAGCTACGTATGTTTTATTATTCAGCTAAAGCTCTTCACTGCCGCAGAGGTATTCTGGCAGCTGCCAGTCAACAGTCTTTTTACCTTTACCTTCAAGATACTCATTGGCCTTTATAAAGTGACCGCAGCCAAAGAAGCCGCGATGAGCAGACAGCGGGCTTGGATGGACGGAGGTTAAAACAAGGTGACGGCTGCTGTCTATGACCTGTCCCTTTTTAATGGCTGAAGCTCCCCACAGCATGAATACCAGGCCGTCAAGTTTTTCACTTAGCTCTTTAATCACATCGTCTGTAAACTCTTCCCATCCCCTGCCGGCATGGGAGTTGGCATTCTGAGCTGTCACAGATAAAACTGAGTTTAACAGGAGCACGCCCTGTCTTGCCCAGGCAATCAGATTACCGTGATTTGGCACCACATAGGATGGATACTCAAGAGTCAGCTCTTTATAGATGTTTCTTAATGATGGAGGGATCTTTATCCCTACAGGTACAGAAAAGCTAAGGCCCATGGCCTCCCCTTCCTCATGATACGGATCCTGACCTATGATAACCACTTTAAGGTTATCCGGATTTGTATACACAAAAGCATTAAACATATCTTTTTCAGGAGGGTAAACAGTCACCCCCTGAGATCTTAAGGATTTCTGATAGGCAAAGGCATTTTTAAAATGATCTTTCTGTTTTAAGGTGCCGATAATATCTTTCCAGTCGCTCATAATTCACTCTTTAATATTTTTCTAAATAACTGCATCAGGATTTTTCGCATTAAAGGTCAAAACCTTGAGATCTACAGTAAAAAATAAAAAATTTTTTCAACTTTTTAGCTAAGTTTTTTATAACATTTTTAAGTTATAAGTATAATAGGAAACAGGTATTTATGTAACTGTTCGCTTTTGCGATCTTAATAAGGAGACAATATGCAGTCATCAAATCCAGCCTTATCTGCAATGAAAAATGCAGCTGGCGTTAACTTTGGTGGACTTGAAGCTGGCGCTACCATATCAGGTACCACCACCAAGTCTATTCTTTTAGTTGCTCTTACCCTCCTAGTAGGCGTATGGAGCATGAACTACTCTATTTCACAGATGGTAAACTACGGTACCATGCCTACCGGCCTTGTAACCATCTCATGTATCTTAGGTTTCATTGTGTGCCTGGTTACCTGCTTCAAGCCTAACTTTGCACCGGTAACCGCACCAGTTTACGCTGTATTAGAAGGTGGTGCCTTAGGTTCAATTTCAGCAATCTTTGAGCTTCAGTTCCCTGGCATCGTATCAACTGCTGTAATGGCAACCTTTACTGTAGTTTTAACCATGCTTGCCTTATGGAAGTACAAGGTTATCGTACCAACACAGAAGTTCAAGGCTGTAATCACCAGTGCCATCATGGGTATCTGTGTGTTATACCTGTTAAACTTCATCTTAGGTTTATTCAGCATTCACCTTATCCCAACATCAGGTCCTTTATCAATCCTGATTTCTGTTGTGATCTGTGCTGTTGCCGCATTAAGCCTCATTCTCGATTTTGAGCAGATCCAGGAGAGCGTAGATCAGGGTCTTCCAAAGCACTTTGAGTTCTACAATGCTTTCTGCCTGTTAGTAACCATCTGCTGGTTATACATCGAAATCTTAAAGCTTTTAGCAAAGCTCCGTGAAGAATAGTTAAAAGCTGTAACCTCCATTTTACTGATGCCTGCTTTTGCAGGCATCTTTGTTTTAAGTGCCAAAGATTTCTCCATCCCAAAAAGAATTTAACTTAATCTTTGTGATCTTGTAAAACTTCATAATTCTTTTTGCGTGCAAAATTTTGTAAAATACATATAAATGTTTGAACATCAGATTGTATACAGTCAGGATCATTTATGAGAGATTTACTTCAGTGCAGAGACGATATCGACAGAATTGATACTCAGGTTTTAGAACTTCTCAGGGAAAGAATGGAAGTTGCAAACGATATTGCCGAATACAAGCTTGTACACAATCAGAGCATCACTGACGCCAAAAGAGAGCTTTTAAAGCTTAAGACCTTAAGACAGAAGGCTGAAGATTTAGGTCTGCCACCTTCATATATCTCAGATGTCTATAAACTCATCATGAGCAACACCTGTGCCATCGAACGCCACTACATTGTAGCTAAAGCCAACAATCAGGGCATCGTGCGCGACACATCCGTGTCCTACCTTGGCAATACCGGAAGCTACTCTCATGTTGCTGCAAGAAAGTATCTTGAAGGTTTTAAAGGCAAGGTTGAGGCAACCGGATGCCCAGGCTTTAGTGAAATCGTATCCATGGTTGAAACCGGTAAGACAGAATATGGTGTACTGCCAATTGAAAACTCAAGTTCTGGTTCAATCAATGATGTTCTGGATGTGATTCAGGACACCAAAGCCTCAATCGTAGGTGAGCTTTTAGTACCTATCGATCATGCTGTTTTAGGAGTGGATGGCTGCTCACTTGATAAGATCACAGATATCTACTCACACCCTCAGCCAGTAGCTCAGTGTTCAGCCTTCATCAAGAACATGCTGCCAAATGCTACAGTTCATTACACCAAGGCAACATCTGAGGCCATGACTTTAGTTAAAGAGAAAAATGATCCGGCCCACGTGGCAATCGGTTCACATATGGCAGCAGATTTATATGATCTTATGGCTGTATCTGACGGCATTTCAAATAATCCCAACAACTACACAAGATTCATTGTAATTGCGTTAAATCCGATTACAGTACCAGATAACATTGAAGCTAAGACTTCATTAACCTTCAGCGTTAAGAAGTATCAGCCAGGTTCTTTAATCAAGGTCCTGTCATTATTCTCAGAGCACAACATCAACATGACCAAGCTCATTTCAAGACCAAAGATCAATGCTCAGTCTGACACCTGGGAGGAGATCTTCTTTACTGATTTGGAAGTTAATGCAAGCAGCTCTGTAATGCAGGATATTTTAGAGCAGATGAAAGAATACACCAATTCTTTAAAGGTATTAGGCTGCTATCCTAATCCTGAAAAGAAGTAGTTTATCTTAATCATATAAAACCGGTCTCTGACCGGTTTTTCTTTACTTAACAGGCATATTTTATCATCATGAATTACCGCAATAACCTTACAACGCTTTGCTACCTTGAACAGAATGACTGCTATCTGATGCTTCACCGCACCAAAAAAGTAAATGATATCAATGAGGATAAGTGGATTGGAATTGGAGGACACCTTGAGGATGGAGAATCTCCTGATGAATGTATTGAACGAGAGATGGCAGAAGAGTGCGGAATAAAACCGCTTAATAAAAAACTTCGCGGAGTCATCACCTTTGTATCAGACAAATTTGGTTCAGAATATATTTTTCTTTATTCTGCTGATAATTATGAAGGTTCACTTACCAAAGACTGTCCTGAAGGTGATCTTGAGTGGGTGGCTAAATCAAAGGTCATGAACCTGCCAATCTGGGAAGGAGACAAGATCTTTTTACAACTGCTCTTAGAAAACCATCCATTCTTTTCATTAAAACTCTGCTATGAAGGAGAAAAGCTCACATATGCTGCTTTAGATGGTGAAAGACTCAAGATTTAACTATCTGTTTACTATTGTTCTGATAGTTAAAATAAAAGATTAATCTCTGATAAGGGGATTTTAAAAATGTAAAGGGGGTTGCCAATGCACCCCCTTTTCAATAGATACAAGTCTATTTGCCGATATGAAGTTTAGAACAAAATACGTATCAATCCCTTAAAAAATAACCTTTTGTATATTCCTTCAGAGCAGCGTAATAAACAACTCAGCAACCACTTAACTAAATAGCATCCTTCTGCCAGAGACCATGAAGGTTGCAGTAGGCATAAACCCTTACAAGTGTTTCGTCTGTACTTAAAGCAAACTCAGAGTCAGGAGTATCCTCATCAGTAAGATGTTTTAAGGCACAGCCCTGATTGGTTTCAATGGCAATCCATTCAATCAGATGAGCTGCGGTCATTGGGTGATTTACTTCACCTACATTTACCTTAACTTTACATCCATCTATAGTAAAAACAGGAACATGTTTTTCAAAAGCACCGTCAGATACACCAGCCTTAAGTTCCATCATCTGGTCGCCACAGCATACTGGAACAACTGAAGAATCCTTGATCATTGCAATTAAGTTGCCGCAATGAGGGCATTTGTAGAATTTAAGCATAATTTTTTTCTCCTATAAATGCTGCTCTTATTTCTATTGTAGATCTAATTCTGTTAAATTCATTATACGTATGTATTATTTAATTACGACAACCAAATGATACCGATCGCCATCACAAAAAAATAGCGATCAAAAATAATCATCAGCTAGCCTGATAGAGTGCTCTTTTACAACCAGTTTTATTTCAAAGTTGCGATTCAAGGATCACGCACGTAA
>ONCB01000015.1 GCA_900316175.1 uncultured Succinatimonas sp. | reverse complement strand
GCTATTACAGTGATGACTGAACACCTCGATGAAATCGAATTTGAAAAAGATCATAGAGGTACGATTACTGGATATAAATCTCACTCAATTTCTGATGAGGTTTTGGATAAATTGATGCCATGGTACATGGCTCAGAAATAATAGGTCAGAAATTTAATTCTGACCATTTACAAATTTTGCTAAAAGCCTATTAGCTTGAACAATATTAAACCGTTTTCTTTGAGTTTGTGCAATTAGGTCTCTTATAAGTTATAATGTTTAAAATGTGTTAGCTTTTTTCAACTGTGCAAAGTTTACAAAAAGCAGGAATTTCGTCTAAATCAAGGAGATGACAGAATGTTCTACGGTATTAACCCAACTCAGACTGAGGCATGGAAAAAACTTACCGCTCACTTTGAAGCAACCAAAAACCGCACCTTAAAGGATCTGTTCAATCAGGATCCTTCCCGTTTTGACAAGTACTCACTTACTATCGCTGACGGTGATATCGTTGCAGACTATTCAAAGAACATCGTTGATGAGACCACTTTAAATCTGTTACTCGACCTTGCAAAAGAAACCAAGTTAAAAGAGAACATCGATGCTATGTTCTCAGGTGAGATTATCAACCGCACTGAAGGCAGAGCTGTACTTCACACCGCACTGCGTAATTTCTCAGGCAACAGCGTATTAGTTGACGGCAAGGATGTAATGCCTGGCGTAAAGGCTGTTTTAGACAAGATGAAGGCTTTCTCTGAGAAGGTAATCTCTGGCGAGTGGAAGGGCTATACCGGTAAGGAAATCACTGATGTTGTTAACATCGGTATCGGTGGTTCTGACTTAGGTCCTGTAATGATTACTAAGGCTTTAACACCTTATCACACCAGATTAAAGGCTCACTTTGTATCAAACATTGATGCTACCCACATTGCTGAGGTATGCAAGAAGTGCGATCCTGAGACCACTTTATTCTTAATCGCATCTAAGACCTTCACAACTTTAGAGACCATGACCAATGCTCACACTGCACGTGACTGGTTCTTAAAGAAGGCTAAGGATGAGAAGTTCATCGCCAAGCACTTCGTTGCTCTTTCAACCAATGAGAAGGGTTGCGTAGAGTTCGGTATCGATCCAGACAATATGTTTGAGTTCTGGGACTGGGTTGGTGGCCGTTATTCATCATGGTCAGCAATCGGTTTATCAATCGCTTTAGCTTGTGGCTTTGACAACTTCGAGGCATTCTTAAAGGGTGCTTACGAGTATGACTGCCACTTCAAAAATGCTCCACTTGAGAAGAACCTTTCAGTTATCCTCGCTTTAGTTGGTATCTGGTACAACAACTTCTACAAGTTTGAGTCAGAGGCAATCTTACCTTACGATCAGTACATGAGCCGTTTCCCAGCTTACTTCCAGCAGGGTAACATGGAGTCAAACGGTAAGTACATCGATAGAAACGGCAAAAAAGTTGACTACGAAACCGGTCCTATCATCTGGGGTGAACCAGGTACCAATGGTCAGCACGCTTTCTACCAGTTAATTCACCAGGGCACCAAGGTAATTCCTTGTGACTTCATTGCACCAGCACGCAGCCACAACCCAATCGGTGACCACCATGTTAAGTTACTGTCAAACTTCTTCGCTCAGACTGAAGCTTTAGCATTCGGCAAGACTGAAGAGCAGGTAGTAGCTGAGTTCAAGTCAAAGGGCAAGGCTGAGGCTGAGTACAAGGATATCGTTCCATTCAAGGTATTCGAGGGTAACCGTCCTACCAACTCATTCTTAGTTAAGGAAATTACTCCTCGCACCTTAGGTATGTTAATTGCCATGTATGAGCACAAGATCTTCGTTCAGGGCTCAATCCTCAACATCTACTCATTCGACCAGTTCGGCGTTGAGTTGGGCAAGCAGCTTGCCATGAAGATTATTCCTGAGTTAGAAAGTGCTGATGTTATCTCATCACACGACAGCTCAACCAATGGCTTAATCAATGCCTACAAGAAATTAAAGTAATACAGTTTCTTATTTTGTTACACATAAGGCTCATCGCAAGATGAGCCTTTTTTTTCTTAAAAATAGATATATTTAATAGAACGAAAGAAAAAGTAAATACCATTTAGCAGTATTTGGTAAAATAACTTTAGTTAGTAAATTTTTGAAAGTATCTATGGATAAGCAGCTGTCATACATTCCTTTACACGTGCGTTCATGCTACTCCATCAATGATGGTCTGCAGAACGTGGGTGATATCGTAAAGAAAGCCGATAAACTTAAGATCCCAGCCATTGCCGTTACTGATTTTAACAACATGGCTGGTTTTGTCAGATTCTATAACGCATGTTATGGAGCTGGCATCAAACCTATTATGGGTGCTGATCTGCAGGTAAAGGAAGATTCAAAACCAGGAGAGAAAGACAGGATCTTCTCTGTCACCCTCCTTGCCATGAATTCTACAGGTAAACAGAATCTGTATGACATTCTCTCTGCAGCCTGGCTTGACACTGGCAGCCCTGATATTGCTGATGTCTGTGCAAAAGTATCAGATCTGTGGAAGTACTCTGAAGGCATTATTATGCTCAATGGATTCAGAGGTGATATTGCCTCTTTCCTAAGAGAGGATAATAAGGTAAAACTTCAAGAACGCCTTGATAACTATAAGAAATATTATGGTGATCGTTTCTGTTTTGAGATCACCAGAACCAATCGTGAAGGCGAAGGTGAATTCGAGGTTGCAGCTTTAGATCTCTGTATTAAATACGGTTTTATTCCGGTAGCATCAAATGACACCCGTTTTATGAACGGTCCTGATGATATTCCTGCAGATGGACTTACAGACTACTACGTTCATGATATTCGAGTTTCCATTCAGCAAGGTGTGCAGAAAGGAAACAGAGACAACGCAAGAAACTACAGTCCAGAGCAGTACTTAAAGTCTCCAGAGCAGATGGCAGAGCTCTTTGCAGATCTGCCTGAGCTTTTACAGAACACCAGAGCCGTTGCACAAAGATGTAATGTTGAAATTGAACTTGATGTTCCAAGACTTCCCCGTTATGACACAGGTGATCTCTCAACTGACGAGTGTCTGATTCAAAAATCCAAGGAAGGACTTGAAAAGCGTCTTGAATTCCTGTTTCCAGATCCCAAAGAACGAGCTGAAAAGCGACCAGCATATGACGCAAGATTAAAGACAGAACTTGACGTTATTATTCAGATGGGATTCCCAGGCTACTTCCTCATCGTGATGGAATTTATTCAGTGGTCCAAAGACCATGGAGTTCCAGTAGGACCTGGTCGTGGTTCCGGCGGAGGTTCACTTGTAGCCTATGCTCTTACCATTACCGACTTTGACCCTCTGCGTTTTGACCTCTTCTTTGAAAGATTTTTAAACCCAGAGCGCGTTTCAATGCCTGACTTTGACGTTGACTTCTGTCAGAGAAAACGTTATTTGACGCTGCAACATGTAGTAGATCACTACAGACGTCCGGATGGACAGGTTTCTGTATCCCAGATTGCTGCCTTCGGTACTTTAGCGCCAAAAGCCGCAATTCAGGGTGTAGGCAGAGCTATCGGTGTGCCTTTAGGTCAGGTGCGCCGTGTGGCAGGCTTAATTCCAGAAACACCAGGTACCACATTTAATGCCTGTTTCGGTCTTGATAAAAAGGGTAAACCTATTACCGATCCAAAAGATATTGTGGCACCTGACTTTATTCAGTTCTACAATCAGGCAAAGTTAAACGATGATAAGGAATCAGTTGAACTTATTAACGTATCAGCAAGACTTGAAGGTGTAATAAGAAGCATCGGCAAGCATGCTGCCGGTGTGGTTATTTCACCTACCAGAATCTCTGAGTTCTCTCCTATCATGCTTGACTCTGACGGCAAGCCAATTACCCAGTATGACAAGAAGGATGTAGAGCACGCAGGTCTGGTTAAGTTTGACTTCTTAGGTCTTACCACCCTTACCATCATCGATGATGCCAAGACCATGATTGATGCAAAACTTGCTCGTGAAGGCAAGCCTCCTATCAACATTGCAGCAATCCCATATGATGATGAAGAATCATTCAAGATGATTCAGGAAACAGAAACTACTGCAGTGTTCCAGCTTGAATCTACCGGTATGAGAAAGCTCATTGGCCGTATGCAGCCAGACCGTTTTGACGATTTGGTAGCGCTGGTTGCTTTATACCGTCCAGGACCTTTAGAGTCAGGAATGGTGGATCATTTCGTTAATCGTAAGCATGGATTAGAAGAGGTAAGCTATCCTCTTCCTGAAGCTCAGGATCTTGATTTAAAACCAATTTTAGATTCCACCTACGGCGTTATTGTGTACCAGGAACAGGTTATGCAGCTTGCTCAGGTACTGGCAGGCTACACTTTAGGCGGTGCAGACATTCTGCGTCGAGCCATGGGTAAAAAGATCCCTTCAGAAATGGCAGCGCAGCTTGATGTGTTCATTCAAGGCGCCAAAAAGAAAAACAAAGATATTGCTGTTATGAAGCAGATCTTCGATCAGGTACAGAAGTTTGCAGCTTACGGTTTTAACAAATCACATTCAGCAGCCTACGCGCTGGTAGCATGGTGGACTTTATATCTAAAGGTACATTATCCGGCTGAATTCCTTGCTGCCATGATGACCGCAGACTGTATGAAGACTGAAAAGCTCATCTCCTACATCGGTGAATGTCATCGACTTGGTGTAGATGTAAACCCTCCAGATGTAAACTCAGGTAAATTCTACTTTGGAGTTGATTTAAAGGGTAATGTAATTTACGGATTCTCTGCAATCAAGGGCGTTGGTGAAAACCTTGTAAACCACATTGTTGAAGAAAGAGAAAAGAATGGTCTTTATTCAGACTTTTTTGACTTTGTTTACCGTGTTGGTACCAACTACCTGTCAAGGGGTACTTTGGAAGCCCTTATAAAAAGTGGAGCTCTTGATTCAATCGGTCCTAGCAGATCAAAGATGCTCGCATCGATTCAGAGAGCACTTGATTACGCCAAGCAAAAGACCGGCAATGAAGAATCAGGTCAGGGCGATCTTTTTGCCATGCTTGAGGCTGTGGATACCAAGGTACGACCAGAATACGTAAATGAAAGGACCTGGTCAGATAAGGTCAGACTCTTCCATGAAAAGCAGCTTTTAGGTCTGTACCTTTCAGGTCACCCTATCGATCCATACAAGGCAGAGCTTATCCATTACTGTGGTGATACCACCATCAACAATATGATCCCTGGAACAATGGATCAGCCAAATGCTGTTACCTTAGGCGGCGTGGTTATTAACGTAATGCAGCGACTGTCTTCAAAAGACGGAAATAAGTTCTACGCCATCACTCTTGATGACGGAACAGGAACCTTTGAATTTCTGCTCTTTGGAAAGAATGCAGAAAGATTTGCTGAAATTGAAAAGCTCTCTTCAGATAAAAGCGCCAAAGCCAAAAAGAGTGATGAGATCCCTTCACCTCTAATCCTGATCGTATCAGGCATGCTAACCATGTCTGATGAAGGTCAGATGAGACTGAGAATCAAAGAGCTGAATACCCTTGAAGGTCTGAGAGTTTATAACGCCAGAAAGATAACCTTAAACTTTACTCAGAAAATGCTTGATGAAAACATCAATGAAATTGAAGAACTTGTCATGAGAAACAGAATTTCTGTAAAAGAGGTTAACGCCATTCTAAGGCATACCAATGAACCAGAGACAGTAGTTAAAGGCTGTACAGTCAGCATGATTATAGGCAATATGCTCTTAAGACTCAGAGATGATTCTTTCAGAGTTATTCCAAGTGACGATCTGATTGAAGGGTTAATGGATATTTGTGGCAGCAAGAGCGTACATGTAAGCTACTAACTGACTGAAAAACAGTAAGATAAGTCAGAATTATCAAGTAAAAGTAAAGAGCCTTCTTTTAATGTGTAAAAAAGTGGGCTTTCTTTTTTACCAAGAACAAAACTTAAATATGAAGGAGACTGCGACTTATCAAGTGAATCAAAGCGTACGGTCTGCACCTTTAGAGAGGAAGGAAGAAGATAGTAGGACAGATTTGCCTTTACAGGGTTAATCGAAATAGACTGGATATCTACAAGCCCCCTTCCCGATGCCTTGATAACACTCTCCCTTACAGTCCACATGGCAGTAAAAAAGTCTTTTATCTTATCGTTGTCTTCTAAACTCCTGATGTAGGCTTTCTCATCTTCAGACATAACTCTGTCAATAAGACCATCAAGATTCTTTCTGTCTTTTATATACTCAATATCAATACCTGCATATTCATTCTCTGAACTCAGAGCTATACAGACAGTATTCTTTGAATGGGAAATATTGAAATTTGGATAACGGCTTTCTAAAAAGACGGGTTTGCCGCCTGAAACCTTCACCATTTGAGGAAGAGAGTTTAGTCTGCAGTTATAAAAGGTTTTTAACATCAAAAGCAAAAGAGCTCTTGAACTTAAAAAAGATTTTCTGCGGACAGGTGTAAAATCTTTGCACTCATCCATAACTGAAAGCTCATAGGATTTGGCTAATTCATAAGCCTCTTCCATGGATGCAAAGACTATATGCATTATCTTGCTCTTAACTTTTCAAAAATTCTAGGATCAGCTTTGTTTTCTCCAGAAGAGGCTTTTACCGTCTTTTCTATAGCCTTTTCTTTAGAAATTTCTTCAACCAAAACTGTTTTTTCTGGAGCCTTATCTTCATTTTTTGCAGAATTCTCGGCCTTTTCCTTTTTAGCAGCTGTTTTAGCTTTATCAGGCTGTTTCTCAATTCCAGATCTGAAGATATGCTTTTTTACAGGGAAATAAACCACATAAATTAAAGCATAAATAACGATACCCTCTATAATTGATGATATTAAAGGCTCTGAGGCGAGAAATCTTTCAGAAGCCCCCATCGAGACAAACAGCTCTGCAGCTTTCTTAGGGAATACAATTGCAATTGCAAAAAAGAGATCTGCAAGCAGAATGATTAAGACACCAAGACGAAAATGTCTTGGAACAAAAATGCTTATAAGGCCTAAGCCAAGCAGAGTGACTCCGATTACGGAAAATATGTACTGTGAAGCTGTAATATCGATCATAATCTTTTATTTATTGCTAAAATACAAATGTCATAATTTTATCAGAAAAGGCACATAATGTTTGTTTCAACTCTTGATCCTATAGCTTTTTCCATAGGACCACTGTCCATAAGATGGTACGGTCTCCTCTTCTCTATTGGTTTTATTATAGGTTACTGTATTATGCAGTACTTTTTCAGAAAGAAAAATTATAAAACCGAAGATCTTGATAAGCTTCTAGTTTATATCTTTGTTGGTACAGTATTAGGTGCAAGACTTGCTCACTGCTTTATCTATGAGCCTGATTTTTATTTAAAATATCCTTCCCGCATCCTTATGATTTGGGAGGGTGGACTTGCAAGCCACGGAGGCTGCCTTGGAGTCCTTATTGCAGTGCTGCTTTTCCTGAGAAAAACCAGTTACAGATTTTTAGAACTTGCAGATATGCTGTGCGTACCAACAGCCTTAGTCTGTTCCATGATCCGCATGGGTAATTTCATTAACTCAGAAATTCTTGGTATTCCTACCCATTCAGATACCTATGGTGTTATTTTTGCCGCTATCGGCGACACCATACCAAGACACCCGGTACAGCTTTACGAATGTATCGCCTATTTTGTTATATTCCTGATTTTAGCTACCGTATACCTTGCTTCAAAGAAGCGCCCGGAAGGTCTGGTGTTCGGTCTTCTCTTTACTCTGGCCTTTACTGCCAGATTCCTGCTTGAACCTTTTAAGGTTGAACAGGCAGATTACGACACCAGCAACCTGATGAACGTAGGTCAGCTTCTTTCAATTCCATTTATTATTTTAGGCATCGGTGTCATCATCTATTCATTTAAAAAATACTCAAATCAGAAGGGGAAATAACCATGGCTTTAGAAGTTGTTATTCTAGCTGCAGGCAAAGGTAAAAGAATGCATTCACCTCTGCCAAAGGTTTTACATAAAGTTGCAGCAAAGCCAATGCTTTTACATGTTATTGAGTCAGCCTATGCTCTAAATCCTAAGGCAATCCATGTTGTAGTAGGTCATATGAGTGAACTTGTTGAAAAGATGATCGAATCTTTATCAGACGAGTTAAAGAGCATTATTACCGTTTCCAAGCAGGAAGAGCAGTTAGGTACAGGTCATGCTGTCATGTGTGCCATGCCAAAGGTTAGTGATGACTCTCAGGTGCTGGTTTTATATGGTGACACTCCTTTAACACCGGTAGAGCTTTTACAGGAACTTGTTGATGCAGGAAAGAACAGCCACCTGTGTGTTCTGTCAGCCGTAACCAACTCACCTTCAGGCTATGGCAGAATTATCCGCAACGAAAAGGGACTATTACAGTGCATTGTTGAGGAGAAGGATGCAACAGAAGAACAGAAGAAGATTCAGGAAATCAACACCGGTATGCTTACCGGCAGAGCTTGCGTATTTAAAGAGTACCTCCCAAAACTTAAAAACAACAACAATCAGGGAGAGTATTATCTGACTGATTTATCAGGTATGCTCTCAGAAGAGGGCAAAGATGTTCCTTTAATGGTGGCACCAGATTTTGAAATACTCTCAGGTGTAAACTCAAAGGTTCAGCTGGCATTTGTTGAAAGACTGTATCAGAGAAGAGCTGCAAAAAGACTTCTAGAAAGCGGTGTTACCTTAGCTGATCCTGAAAGATTTGACCTGCGCGGTACCTTAAAGACAGGCAACGAGGTTTTTATCGACATCAACTGTATCTTTGAAGGTAATGTAACCCTGGGTGATAACGTGGTTATCGGAGCAGGCTGTATCATTAAAGATTCTTCAATTGATGAAGGTACCGTTCTTTCTCCTTACACTGTAATTGAAAATTCAGTAATCAAGAAGAGAGCAACCATAGGTCCATTCTCAAGACTGCGTCCTGGTAATGTTCTTGAAGATGAAGTGCATGTTGGCAACTTTGTTGAAGTTAAAAACTCTCACCTGGGGTTAGGAACCAAATCAGGTCATCTGTCCTACCTTGGTGATGCCATTATTGGTAAGGATGTAAATATCGGAGCCGGTACCATCACCTGCAACTATGATGGAGCAAATAAATTCAAGACCATCATTGGTGATGACGTATTTGTAGGATCAGATTCTCAGTTAGTTTCACCTGTTGAAGTTCCTAAGGGGGTTACCATTGCTGCAGGTTCTACTGTAACCAGACATACAAAAATGGAAGAAAATTCTTTAGTTCTAACGAGAGCAGAGACTGTAATTAAAAACACCTATATCCGACCAAAGAAGATAAAAAAATAAAGGAACTTCCGCAATAAAGCACAAATAGGATTCCGTTATGTTTTGTTATAAAGACATAACGGAAAATTTTTATTGATTCTCAATTAAACGGCAGCTCTAACCAAATCTATAATCTCCGTTTCCAAAACTATAACAATTCTGTCAAATATCAATTTTTTGTAATATAAAATTTAATTTTTACAGTAAGTTCTATTCTTTTATCTTTTATAAAAGACTTTCTTATAAAAGTTCAGTGGATCTGATTTTTAGAATTATATAAATGATATATGAATATTATGTGAGTATGATGTTTAATGATAAATTGATAATATATTACAAGTCCATTTATTGTAATAATTAGGCATAAGTAGCTTTTTTTATAGACTTTATTAAAAAGATAATGACACACTATGATATTCTGTATCAAACAAACTTAAAAAATTGTTATAGAAAAAGATAGTTTCAATGTATAATGACAATTATAATATTGTTAATATAGATTACATTTTTGCATATTGTCTTCTTTCAATTAGAATAAATATCCGATAATAGATACAGGCGCTTAATAATTATTACTGGTATGGCAGATAAAAAAAGAATTCATCAAAAAATTAAAAGATGCCTTGGTTCAAAACTATCCTTAGAAAGTTTTTTAATCAAAAAAGAAAAGCTTGATTCTATCTATTCAGAGAAAGTTGACAATGTTTTTTCTCTGCCATCTGACATTTGCGATCTGGGCATTGCCAATGACTGCGCAATAGGAAGGTATGTTGATTTTCATACCGAAAGTCATTTTGATGACTGTAAAGAACAGTGGCAGAAAATGACAATGAAATTAAAAAATATTTTTTAAAGCTAAAGTCAGCTCTGAACAAAAGACTAAATTTAATGAATATCATTGTGCTTCAGGGAATTAACGGACATGTTGGCACCAGTTCAGTAAGTGCCGCTCTGGCTTATTCCCTTAACAAAATAAACATCAAAACCATTGTGCTGGATGGAGCCTTTGAAAACAGAGGAGCAACTGTCTGTTCTCTGTTTGCAAACGACGATACCCAAACCTCATATGGCTGGTATGATGCTGTACATAATCATAAATCCCTTTCCAACCAAAAAAATAAAAGCAACGTTGTTTTCAGCTATGAAGGCGGGGTTCTTTTTGCCCCAAAAGGAAAGAGTTTTGAGCTTTTAGGGCTGAAGGAAGCAGATGAACTTGCCAGCGATCTTGTAACTACTCTTAATAACACTCAGGGCATAGAGTTTGCCATCATTGATGCCGGACAGAGAAATTCTTCATTCGCAAGAGCCATTGCCGCAAAAGCCCATATGGCAATTACCATCCTTGAAGCGGAAGGAAACAGCCTTAACAGACTCAATGAAATAGAGATTGAGGACAATGAGTACCTGCTTTTAAACAAGGTCACAAGAAAATCAAAGATTATGACTGACATTGTACTGTTACTGCGTGAGTCAAAGATTAAGAATTCACTTTTAAATTCAGACATAAGCTATGATGAGAGCGTAATGAATTCATTTTTATATGATATGCCTTATCCAAGATACTTCTCCGTATCCTCAGCCAGTCTTGATACCGAGAAAGTAATGTTTGAAATCATCCTGATTTGCAATGCGGTAAACGGAAATACCACCTTATGACAGACAGCAGAATCCAGGATCAGGAAGAAATTGATTTAGGTTCCACCTATAAAAGATGGAGACTCAATGGTGTGCCTAAATTTGTCTGTCTTATCAACATCATTGCTCTTGCAGCTGTGTATATGGTTCTGCCACTTGAAAGCAGCGTTTACAGGACACTAAGAGAGCATTTTTACTATCTGTACCCACAGATAAAAAAAGATCGCCCAAGATTTCTTGACCCTGTACGAATTATCATTCAGACAATCTTCCTGCTCTTTGTAAAGCAGTTAAACAAGGAACAGTCAAGTATCGGAAATTTAAGCCATTCTATTGGCGTTGCCGCAACAAAATACTTCATAAATCCTACTAAGAAGATAGCTGAAAAAATAATTTACGTCCTGCATAAAAATGTGGATGATGAACACTCTGCAATGAACAAAAAATCAAACAGCAGAGTTTTTAATTCTCTAATATGCCTTTCCTTTATAAGTACCGCACTGGCTATTACTCAACCTTTTAACGTTGCCTACCAGTTAATCTTTGTGGCGCTGATGTGGATTCTGGCAGTACTTTTAAAGACCGTTAACAGTCGCGTTGCTCTGCTTTTGATGATCTTCATCTCATCAATCATTTCAACCCGCTACATGTACTGGCGTATAACCCAGACAGTTCTTTTAACAGATTTTACAACTTCACTTTTCTCAATCACCCTTCTGTGTGCGGAAATCTACGCCTATCTGGTACTGTTGCTCTCATATTTTCAGGTATGCTGGACTCTGGACAGAAAACCTTATCCTCTGCCAGAAGATGTAAGTCTGTGGCCAACAGTAGACGTGTTTATCCCAAGTTACAACGAGCCTTTGGAAGTTGTAAAGCCTTGTCTTCTGGCTGCACTTGACCTTGACTGGCCTAAGGATAAATTAAAGGTTCACATGCTCGATGACGGCACCAGAAAGGAATTTGAAAACTACTGCAGAGAAATTGGTGTCAACTACATCATCAGAAAGGAACATAACCATGCCAAGGCAGGTAATATCAATCATGCCCTGACATTGACAAACGGTGAAATCATAGCCATCTTTGACTGTGACCATATTCCATCAAGAGCATTCTTGCAGATGACTGTGGGCTGGATGGTACATGACAAGAAGATTGCACTGGTACAGACACCGCACCATTTCTACTCAGATGATCCGTTCGAGAAAAACCTTGATATTAAAGGCGAAGTGCCTGCAGAAAACTCACTTTTCCACGACTTCATTCAGAAAGGTAATGATACCTGGAACGCCACTATGTTCTGTGGTTCCTGTGCCATCATCAGACGAGGACCATTAGAGGAAATAGGCGGAATTGCAGTTGAGACTGTAACTGAAGATGCGCACACATCATTAAGATTAAACAGAAAGGGCTATTCATCAGCATTCCTGAGTATGCCACTGGCTGCCGGTCTTGCAACTGAATCCCTGGCAGACCATATCAATCAGCGTATTCGCTGGGCCCGTGGTATGGTGCAGATCTTCAGAATCGACAATCCTCTTGCAGGAAAGGGACTGACACTGCCTCAGCGACTGTGCTTCCTGAACGCGATGATTCACTTTCTTCACGGTCTGCCACGTATTATCTTCCTGCTCGCACCGTTGCCATTCCTGTTTTTTAATATTTACGTTATCTTTGCCTCAGGCATGATGATTTTTGCGTATGTTCTTCCTCATATCGTGCACTCTACCCTTACCAATCAGAAAATTCAGGGAAACAAGAGATTCTACTTCTGGGGTGTAATATACGAAACGGTTTTATCCTGGTATATTACGGTACCAACTCTCATTGCACTGATATCACCAAAGCACGGTAAGTTTAACGTAACGGCAAAAGGCGCTTCAAATGAAGAAACCTATTTTGACTGGACGGTATCAAAAGCCTATATCTTTATTATCGTATTAAACTTCCTTGGCCTGTTTGTCGGTATCTATAACATTATCTTTGATCCATATTCAGAACCAGGAATCATTCTTATAAACCTGGCCTGGGTATGCTACAACCTGCTGATTCTGGGTGCAGCATCCGCTGTTGCACTTGAACGAAGACAGGTCAGAACCTCTCCTAGAGTAAACTGCAGCATGCCAGGAAAAATTGAGTTTGAGACCAATGATGGCACAAACCTTATTGATGTGGAGATCACCGATTTTTCTAAGGATGGTCTTGGTATCAGACTGCCAGAGTACAGTTCCTCTTCCCTTAAGATTAACGACCTTCTGGATATCGGCAAAAAAGTTTATATCCATATTAATAACAATAACATCAATTACCGTTTTGAGTGTTCTATACGATTCAGTTCTTCACAGAAACTCGGACTTCTTTTGAATCTTAAAACTTTAAAAGAGAACATCGAATACATCAGAACAACCTTTGCCTGTGCAGACCGCTGGTCACACAGTTTTGAAGATTTGAAACAGGATTCCCTGCTCCATGGTATCCATACCCTGATTACATTTGGTTTAAATGGTTACTTCAAGATGTTAAACAACGTCCCGGTAGGTATTAAGCAGGTTTTACAGTTTATTATCAGCACCCTGATACTGTTTTTCAGTCTGCTGCCGCAGCCTCTTGATCTTTCTAAGGAAAACCCTCTTGAAAAGATTAAAAAGCAAAAAGAGGAACAGAAAAAAAGATCGCAGCAACAGACAAATGATTCAGACAGTCAGTACAAGTCTGAGACACAGAATTTAGACAACAATGGAGCCGACTATGCTCAATAACATCAGAAAAAACATTATAGCTACCTTTGTGGCATTAACTTCTTTTACTCTGTTCTCTGCCCAGGCATCTGAGGATGCTGCTAAAGCAGATACGGGGAAAGCAAGCGCTCAGGCTGTTTCAAACATGCAACAGAGAGTTGAACCTCTGACTGTCACCAGAGTTCATTACCCTATTTCCTCTCTGCAGTGGCTTGATCCTACAGGCGGTCTTGCACTTTCTGGTCTGCAGCCTCAGAGAACAGTAAGATTCACCATTAAAAGAGATGAACTTGTAACTGATGCTAAACTTGAGCTTGTATTTACTCCATCACCAAGCCTCATTCCAGTAAGGTCTCAGCTTAACATTCATTTAAACGGACTTTTAATCAAGTCCATTCCTATTACCAAAGAATCCTTAGGTGTTAAGACAACAGAACTGATTGAACTTGAGTCTCGAGCTCTTACAGATGAAAACCAGATCACCTTTGATTTTATCGGTCATTATACAGATATCTGTGAAAATCCTGTAGATTCAACCATATGGCTGAACGTTTCTGCACAGTCAATTCTGCATCTTGAAAAGCAGAAACTTAACATTGCAAATGATCTTGCTGCTTTCCCTACACCTTTCTTTGATATCTACACCAATGAAAAATCAGTTGTGTCAGTTATAATGCCTCAAAACTCAGACAATGAGATGCTAAAGGCTGCCGCAATTGTTACATCATACGGCGGAAAGATTACCAAGTGGCGCGGTGTTGACTATCCGGCATTTATCGACCAGCTTCCTGCCAGTGGTAATGCAATTGTATTTTTAACCAATTCAAACAAGCCTGAATTTTTAAAGGATTATCCTGAAGTTAAAGTTCCAAGTCTGGAAGTTGCTGATATTCCTGGTACCCAGTCAGCCAAAATGCTGATTGTATCTGCTCCTGATTCAGACAAGCTTGTTACAGCTGCCAAGGCATTAGCCAGCGGCACTGTTCTCTTAAGCGGACCTCTGACTGAGGTTTATGACTATGAGGAAGTTGAAAAGCGCAAACCTTATGATGCACCAAACTGGGCTGACACTTCAAAGGTTATCACCTTTGGTTCTCTTGCCGAATATGATCAGCAGTTAAGCTCAAAGGGTTACAACCCAATGCCAATCAACATTGAGTTAAACTTCCCACCAGATCTGTACTTTGTAAACGGTTCACGTATTGATATGAACCTTATTTACAAGTACACCAAGCCAAGTCCATTAGGTCTTTCACAGTTAAGATTTATTACAAACAATCACCTTGTTAGATCTTATCCTCTAAAACCTGAAAGAGAGACAGATATTATTACAGAGAATCTGCCAATTCTTGGTACCCTGAATCTTTTCAACGGTTCAAAGGTTGATACTTCATTTTTAAACCCAAGAAATACTCTGACTTTCGACTTTGATTATTCAATGGTTTACACCTCAAAAATAAATGAGTGTACAACCCAGGTACCTATTCCAAATCAGGTTGAAATTGATCCTAGTTCATCAATTGACTTTACCGATATCTATCACTTTACCAAGCTGCCTAACTTAAACTTCTTCTGGCAGAGCGGTTATCCATTCTCAATCTACGCAGATCTGCAGAATACAGCAGTGTATATTGATAATCCTAACGATGTAACCAAACTGTCAACTTTATTCAATACCGTAGCCAGAATTGCAGCTCAGATTGGATACAGCTGCAACGACATTGATGTATTCACAAAGGTAGATGAAGATGCAATGCATTCCTTCAAAAACAAAGACATCCTGGTGGTTGGCCATATACCTGATGAACTTAAAGACGATGACAACTCAATTCTGGTTTTAGGTTCTGCATATCATGCTTTAAGCACTTCTTTCAATGAGGTTGATGCAACCCATTTTGATACAGAAAGACGCGACGTTAATCAGCGTATCACTGCAAAGGGTGCTGAAGGACTTGGAGCTGTTATTTCATACCGCTCTCCTTTAAATGAAGACAGAACATTAGTTGCTCTGATTGCAGATTCTGACAAGGGTCTTGCAAACATTGCAAAAAACCTGATTTTAAATTCAACCCCTGCAGATCCACACGGAACCGTTGCTATCTTTAAGGCAGAGCAGGTTCGCAGCTACGATGTAGGCGAGACCTATTTCTTCGGTAACCTTCCATGGTACCAGAGAATTTACTACATGCTCCTTGACAGTCCTTGGGTACTGATGTTCCTGTGTCTGTTCTCTGCAATCATTCTGTGTTACTTATGCTACAGATTCTTAAAGCATATTCAGATTTCACGTCTGCGCAGAAGAGCTTTATCAAAAGAACAGTAAACAGAACTAAAACGAGGTTAACATGAAGATTTATAACAAAAGACTTGTTAAGACACTGCTGATATCTGCTCTTAGTGCTGTTTTACTAACTCCATCATATGCAGCTGATTTAAAAAGAGTCTGGCCTCAGTACCAGTCCTTTATGAGTTCAAGAGCCAAGGACAATGTATTTATCAGCAATCTGAATAATGAGGAATTTGTAAATTCCGAGATTTATTCATATGTAATGCTCTTTGCTCTTACTCAGAAGGATAAAAACCGTTTTGACGGGCTATTATCTGCACTTGAGACCACGCTGTGCGAAGGAGACATTAAATCAAATCTTCCTTATGCAAGAGTTAAACTCAATAAAAATGGGAACGAAAACAGAGAAGGCACTCTGACCAGAGCCAATCTGTTTATTGCCTATGATTTATATACCGCCTACGAAATGTTTAAGGATGAAAGCTACAGGGAAAAGGCTGACGCCATAGCAGCAATGGTAAAGTCTTCCTGTACCTACGGTCATCCTGTTTTAGGAACAGTTATTCTGCCTTCATATAACAATGTGGCAGATAAAAAAGAAATTACTATTACCCCTAATATTTTTGCTCCGTTTGTAATGCAGAAATTAGGTCAGTATGACATTGATTATCTGTCACTGTATGACAACACAGTTTCTGCAGTTGTAAGAGGAAGCGGTGATGGATTTGCAGCTGATACTCTGACTTTTAACATGGATGGAGATCAGATAATTCGCATAAATTCCATTGGTTCACTGGATGCTCTGCGCTTCTATCTGTGGCTTGGTATTACCTGTGAAAGTGATCCTAACCGCAGACTTCTCATCCCTTTATATGAGAATATGTTAAAGGATATTGAAAAAGATCTGAACGTTCCTGAAGTTGCCAACCTTTATACTCATAAGGTCGGAGGCATCGGAACATTAAGCTACATGGCATCAACCATGCTTCTTGAGAAGAACAAGGAAAAAGACTTCTTCAGAACTGTGCTCAAAAATCACGTATTCAAAAAAGATGAATTATATGCACAGGTAATGACCATGTTTGCTCTGGGCTTTGACAACCACTATTTCAGATTCAGCCATGACGGCAGCTTAGTTTTAGAATACTGATTCTTATGAAGACTATACACAAACTTGCCATTCTGCCACTTATTGCAGGCTCAATGTGCGTACAGGCTAAACCTCTTGATCTGATTGTTCAGGCACCAAAGACTGATCACTCGGAGATGTTTAACCGTCCGCAGTATAATCTGCCTCACAGACAAAAAGGCGCAGACGCTCAGATTGCAAAACTTCAGGAAAATGCAGATTTTGCCAAGGATGTGTATAACCCCAATATTGAACTGTCAGCACTGCAAAAGCTTGGTCTTGTGAAAGGTACCAGCTCCAAGGAGTATCTGATTGAATTTATCCGCTACAAAGTAAAATTAGGCGGAAAAAACCGAGAAGAAGCAAAGGCAGCCTTAGACAAGCTCTGTGAGCTGGAAAAAGACAGTTATGAATGCGTTCAGGGAACCGCTCTTTACGATCTCTCATCACCTCAGATGAAACTGAAGCTTCAGACCTTCTCCATGCATGAAGATCATCGTAATTACGTTGAGGCGGTAAAGTATCTTCATGATCTGATGGGAGTTCCGGTTGAACACGAACTGCGTTTCCGTTATTACAAGATGCTTGGAAATATCGAAGGATCTGAAAACGAAGCCATCCGTGGACTAGTAGGAATTGCAGATGAAATTCCAAGAGATACAGCATTAAAATTTGCAGTTAAAAAAACCATTATCAGATTTAAAGCAAATTACTATGCCAACCGCGGTATAAAAAATATTGATAATAATTCCAAGGTTCATTCTGCCAGAGAGGATATTATCCAGGCAATCAAGCTTGATCCTAATAATCCAGATGCAGAGTACTGGACAGAAATCCTTGTTTATTCAAAATATTACCGCTTAATTGATTCTGGTGATGCAAGCCTTTTAAAGAACAGACCTCAAGAATCAATTAACAGATATCAGGAGGCTGCAAAACTTGGTGTAAAAAGTCCTTATGCCTATGTAGGTCTTGCCCGTTCCTATGCTCTTTTAAATGATGAAAAGAATTTCCTGCACTATAGTGCACTTGCCATTGAGAATTCAAAAAATGAAAGCATCTCAGAGCAGCAGCGTATTGCAGCATCATTAAAGGCATTAAAAGCAGATATAATTGCAAGAAAAGGTGAAAAGTTTGAAAATCAAGGCAATTTTGACGCGGCAGCCACCATCTACCGCAAAGCAATCAGCTTTGATAATACCAACCCTTGGCTTGCCTACAGACTTTCATCAGCTCTCTATTCTGAGAATAAGAAAGAAGAGTCACTTGATGCATATAATCTGTTAAATCCTAATGCCAAAAGAGGCCCTGCCTATGCCCATGCCTATGCACTGTCCCTGGCAAGAATCGGCAGACTCAATGAGGCCTACAACATTCTCAAACCTTACGCAAATACTAAAGATGAAGGTATAAGAAATACCTTAAGGCGTATTGAAGAGGAACTGATTATTGAAAAAGCGGTCAAGCTCGATTCAGAGGGCAGAACCGCAGAAGCCCTGGATTTGATTAAAGATATTGATGCAGCATATGCCAAAGCTTTGTGCGGCAATTTTTATGATGCCCTCAATGACAGGGAAAAAGCTATTGAATATTACAAAAAATCCATTCAAATGGATGAAAATCAGGGGTATACAAAACTCAGACTTGCTCAGCTTCTGATTGAAAGTGATAAGAAAAACGAGGCATATGAAATTGCCTCATCCCTTGCAAAATCTGATACTCAGTTAAGCCCTGATAACACTCGTGCATTAGGTCAGATTTTATCTGATCTTAAACATGATGATGAAGCTCTTGAAATATATGCCAGGGCAGTCAAAAAATATGATACTGCTGTGCTCGATATTGAAGAGAGCTCAGATATGCCAATGCAAACTTCAGCTTCCGCTTACAATCAGGAAGATGATTATGCAACAGCGTGGATCCTCCGCAATATGAACAGCATTCTTAAAAAGACTGGAATTCATAATGAGGAAATCGATAAGAACAACAGAAAAGCCCTAGCCATTCTTGATCACCGTAATGATAATTATGAGGATGATAAGGAATTTACCCGTGCAACCAGAACCAGAGACGAGCCTGAAACAGACTGGTTAAGACAATCTGTAGCCTCAAGTGCTGCAGAAGAATATGTTCGTCAGAACATTGTTATCTCTGGAGGTATCTCCTATCTGAAAGATTCAGGTCATGGAGGATATTCTGACAACAAAGGGCTAATCTCCATTCTGAAGGTAAACTTCCCTCTGTTTGACGGAACTGCGACCATTCAGACTGATACAACCTCTCTTAATGCCGGAACATTATCAGGTGGATCGTATAACGATATGTATGGTTCCTGCTATGTTAACGGCTGCGATGATAATTCAAGGCATAAAAAAACCGGTACCAGTATCGCTTTTGGCTTTGATAATGAATGGCTGCACGCTGATATCGGAACAGCACCAAAAATTTCAGGCAATAAAACCAAATACACTGATATTGTAGGCGGTGTAGCTGTAGATTATTCAATTGGCAAATGGACTTTAACCCCATCTGTCTACAGACGAGTATTGAACAATTCTGTTCTTTCATACTTTGGCGATACCACTTACTTTGTTGATGAGTCAGGTCAGATTGTACCTGATGACAGTGGCAATACCGCCATCAAATGGGGTGCTGTCAAGAAAAACGGTCTTGCCATTTCTGCAAGCTACTACCTTAATGATAATGAAGGCTTCTGGGGCAACACTCAGTTTGAATATTTAAAAGGTACCCGTGTAAAGAGCAATACCAAGATTGGTGCTATGGGTGGTTACTACTATCACTACATCAACAGACCAAATGAAAGATTAACCATATCTCCTTCAGCCATGTTTATGAGATATGCTCGTAATCTTGGTGAGTATACCTATGGTCATGGCGGTTATTATTCACCGCAGCTTTACCTTGGAACTTCACTGGCTGTCCGCTATATGAGGCGCTATGACAATACCTCGTACATGGTTGAGCCTGTAATATCATTGAGTTATGCCAACAAGAAGGCACAGAGCCGTTATCCACTCGGTGCACCTATGACTGGTCGCATAATGTCATATATGCCTGATATCAACGATTCAACCGGTTCAGACAGCTCCTTTACCTTCGGTGGCGGTATCAGAGGAAGTATCGAACAGCGTATCACATCAAACCTGATTCTGGGTGCAATGGTTAATGCAGTCAAATCAGATGATTACAACCCTGTAAGCGGTATGATCTATTTCAGATACTACTTAAGGGACTTTGAGGGCGATTTATTCATGCCCCCACACGGACCAGTTCCATACGCTGAGTGGTAACGCAGTATTTAGCTAAAGCAAAGAGAAAATATGAAACTTGGAATCACAAATCTTTTAGACAAGATTCAGCAGATAAATTCAGGATGTGTTTATTACCTGGGAGCTCAGGATAAAGACACAGCTGTTAATTTTGCCTTAAACTGTCTTGCCAGAAACAGTAACGAAAGCGCATTGAGATATCTTGTACTTGATGGAGTCAGAACAGATGATATTCTGCAGACTCAGGTAAGTGATGCCATACTGAATTCTGTAAAAGCTCATGTATATGAGTGCAAAAACACAGATATCTTTTTAGATTCATTGCCTTCTGATTTAATCAAATATCATGCAACCGACGAACACTCATTATTTGTTGTTCTTTTTGATGACAGGACACTTGCAAAAATCAGCCAGAAGAGCTGTTTAAGATACTTAAAAAATATTTCATATTTTGCTAAAAACTATAACGTAAGCCTGCTGCTGTTAGGCTATGGTGACAACCGTGCATTTCTTTCAAACCGTCTTTTAAAAGAAGATCGCTCTCTTTCAGGTCTTGGAGCAATCAGCAAAATACCAAACATGCAGAAACTCGATATTCTGTACTGGAGAGCACTTGATGGAACCTTCTCTCAGGGTAATTATGAAATAACCCTCACAGAAGAAGGCTTCACCATACCAAATACCGCACAAGAAGAATTCGCATCAACAGACACCAATACATGCTACGTCTGCGAGAGCGTGTTTACCCCTGACAGCAACCACTTTAGTGACATCAAAAAATTCAGTTCACAATCTGACCTCATAGCGGAGGCCATGGAAAAAGCATCAGCTGCAACCATCTTCCTTGCTATCGAAAAACGTGAAGCCATTGATGATACTGCAAAGCAGATTTACGAGTTAAGAACAAGAAAAGGTAATGCCTTAAAGATCCTGGTAATTGAAAAGATCCCAGGCATCAGAGCAAACTCTGAACATTTCCTGCTCTCATGTGGCGCTAACTATGTATTTACCGCAGGATCACACAATTCCTACATCAATACTATGCTGCCAACACTAAGAGCAATCAGCTATTCAAAGCGAATTTCCATGAGCTTTGAAAAAATGCTTGATAATTATCAGGTTTTAGACAGAGAGGGCAACGGCTTTTTGATGCCTGAAGCATTCTTCTCAAAGGTAGAATTTCTGCTCTCAAAGAAGGTGGATGAAGCTGCTGTAGACGGCACTCTTATCACCTTAAGACCAAAATTAGGACTCCTTGCAGAACAGTGTTTAAGCCAGTTTAAACCAAAGCGAGCAGGAGACTATGGTACTCTGATTGGAAATGTAATTATTATTTATCTGCCTTCTTGCCGAAATGGTGAGCTTGCTGTTTCTCTTGAGCATACCTTCAACACAGATCCAACAACTCTGTTTGATTCATGCGATGCTGTTTACTCACGTTCTGAAATTCTCTCAAGAGTGGATATTTTAAAGAATGAACCATATCAGAACTTTAACAGCAATGCAGCTATGCAGCAGATTATTGAGAGCACCAAACAGAGACTTGCCTCAAGGCAGAAGGCAAGAAGCATGTCCGAGCTTGCTGTAATGGTAAAAGAAAGCCCAGAGCCATTTGAAATTTCAACACTGTTACCGCTTGAAGAAGATTCAATTGCAAAGAATCCTTATATAAACAAAAAGATAAACAAGAAATTACTCTCAGGAGATCACAATGCTGTTTAACTCCTTAGGTCTTAGTGATGTAATTGAACTTGCAGTCCTGTGTGCCATTGTATTTATACCGATTGGCTTTTTTCTCTGCTGGTACTACGAGCATATCAATTACGTTTTTAAATCAAAAAGCTTTTTAAAAAACAATCTGAGAGATTCAGGCTCTTTCAGCAGTTTTTTAAAGAAAACAAAATAGTATTACTGTACAAAACAGTAAAAGATTAAATCTATAAACAAAGACAGCAGTTTAAAATGATGAACAACAGCAGTATATTAAGTTTCAGAAGCACCGCCTTTTATAACGGATTGTATCTGTTTAAACTGGGCCTTTACCTGCTTGGATTTATAGATTTCTCTACTTTTTTAAACCTTTGCGTATTTACCTTAACCTGCATTCACGTAAAGTGGAGCGTTATAAACAAGTGCTTCAGAACTCTGGTATTTGTGCTTGTTTTCGCCCTTTTCTACAGGGACAGTTACCTCCCAACCATTGAGCAGATGTTAAATCAGAAAAGCAATCTTCAGAATTTCTCTTTAGAATATGTAATTGAATTTGCAAAAGAATTTATTAACATCTGGATGATCCTTGCACTGCCTTTGGCAATTGCCGCCGTAAAACTAGCTTCAATATACATTAGACCTGTATCTATGGTTTACATCATTATGATTGCGGTCAACTTCATAAATCAGGATGTATTAAAACAGCTGTCAGCAAATGATGAAATTATTGTTGCAGATGCCGGTGACTTTATTGAGAAAAAAGAAATCTCTAATGACGGTATTGATATGCAGCGAGGCAACTTTACTCAGACAAATTTAAACAGCTACTTTGATTTCTTCTTTGAAAACGAAAGAAAAAGAAAGCTAACCATCAAAGCTCCTGAAAACGAGGATTATCAGGCATTCAATATTGTCTTTTTAGATGTTGACTCCTTGTCCAATGAAGATCTGTCAAAATCCATGGCTGATTCTCATCCGGCCATGCGTCGCTTTGACATCTATCTGACCAACTTCTTCACCGCAACTACTGATGAAAAAGAGCACAGTCTGCGCCTTTTAAACTCTCTGTGCGGACAGAAGAGTCGTGAGGAACTGCTAGAAGGCACCCCTAATGATTCATGTCTGCTCTTCAAACAGTTAAACAGGTTAGGCTACACCTCTCAGTATTTATTCTCAGAACCTGAAATGGCAAAGGAATATGTACCATTCCTCAACAACCACAGTTTTCTTGGTATCCGCGATGTTGAAAGTGGTATCGGCGCGGATTTTATAACAGCCAGCGACAGTGATCTGAACATTTTTAAAAAGTATATCTATGATTCTTTAAGAAATCCTGATCCAACTGTAACCTACATGAAATACAGCGGACTTAATCATAGTAAAAACCTGGTGGAATACAATATAAAGCTTATACAGCTGATGGCAGAACTCGATACCTTTATCGATGATCTAGAAAAGTCACCACGTATGACTCTTTTGGTTCTAATTCCAAGTCATGGTTCATCATTAAGAAGCGATTTAACCCAGTTACAAGGTTCTCTTCAGATCCCATCAAAGCGTTTATGCCTTGGTTCAGCCATGTTAAAACTCGTATCTCACAAGAGTCGACTTGTACCAGTAAACAACCAGGATAACTTAAGTTATCTGGCACTTGGACACATTATCAAAAGAATTATCGATAAGCAGTCCTTTAATGAGGAAAACATTATTTCCGTAGAGGCTCTGACTGAAGATCTGCAGCGAAGCGCTTTCCTTGGAGAAAACAAAGAGGCTTCCTATATGGTTTTCAGAAACCGTCAGTTCTATAAGAAAATCGATTCAATTTGGACAGAATACAAAGATTAGCAGACATAAATGACAAAGAGTAACACGTTTTCTATTCATCAATTTTTAAAACAACGTTTGTCAATGAACCTGACCTTGCGTCTTGGGCTTATAGCAAGTGTTTATTTTATTTACAGATTTGTACTCTACTTTTTAGATTACACTAAATTATCTGTAGGGCTTAGTGCAGTGTTCTTTATTATGTGCATGTGCAACTTTAAAGAAAAACTGCCAAGAAAAATGTATTCTTTGCTGCTTACAGTTATTGGTATAATGCTGCTCTATCACGACAGCTACCTTCCACCACCATCATCGCTTACAGTTGATTTTACAGGTAATTTTATAAGCGATCTCTTTTACTATGCAGAAATCTTTATCGACTTCATAAACATTGAGTTAATCTACCTGCTGATTCTGATTTTAATCGTGGTTTTCTTTGTTTATGATTATCTGTATACCGTAACTGTTGTTGCTGCACTAATATGCTATGTGGGAATTACCCAGATAAGCGCAAGAATTACTCCTGCAAGCACAGAGATGATAGCATCAAAAGTTCAGTCAGGCTCTGATAGTATTGATATACCTGTTCAGACTGGAGAGGCAACCTCTGAAAATATCGAGAAATACCTTGAGGTTTTCTTAAACAAGGAAAAGAACCGCATGGTATCCATGCCTCACGAGCTCCCTCAGGAATTTACACCTTTTAATGTAGTAATTGTCAACATCTGCTCTATGGCTTATGACGACATTGTTACCTCAAAATTATCAGGACATGAGCTCTTCAAAAGTGTTGATTACAGCTTTGAAAACTTCAACTGTGTATCATCCTACTCAACGCCGGCTACTTTAAGACTTTTAAGAGCAAACTGCGGTCAGATGACTGAAGCGGAAATTTACAGCGGCAGAAATGCTGAATGTGAGCTCCTGACTTCTCTAGAGCAGATTGGTTATCAGACCTCAATCTTCTTTGACCATAACGGTGTTTACGGTGACTATTTAAACACCTTAAGAAAACTTGCAGGTCTCAATCCTCCTCTTAATGATCCAAAGCTCTTAAGTCAGCAGTACACATCTTTTGACGGAACTCCGATTTATTCAGATAAGAGTCTTTTTGATTCATACATTCAGGCTATCAGAACAACCCACGTTTCAAACAACGTGACCTTTATGAATCTCCTCTCTCTGCATGACGGTAACCGACTTGTAGGTCAGAACCATTCTCAGCCATATGAGCCTCGACTCAAGCTGATGTTAGACAATCTGTCCTACTTTATCAAAGAGATAAAAAAGCTTAAAAGCAATACCCTTCTTATCATAGTGCCAGAGCACGGTGCCGCCATTCGCGGAGATAAAATGCAGATTGCAAAGCTAAGAGAAATCCCAACCGATAAAATCACCAGAATTCCTGTACTTGTAAAATTCTTTAAGTCAGGGAATGATGAAGATAATGATGCTGATAATAATTCTGTAAAGGCAATTTCTGGCAGCTACAGTTATTTAAGTCTTGCAGAAATAATCAAGCGTTCCATTGAGAATAATGTTTTCTCTAAAGAAAAAGCCCTGTGTACTACCGATGATATCTTTATCGATCTTCCTCAGACAGCATTCATTGGCGAATCAACAAACGCTTTTTACATGAAATTCCTGTCATCTGACTTCTATAAGTTGAAGGGGGAAGAGTGGGCTAATTATAAGAAATAATCTCACAAAGGGGCTTTTAAGCTTTTAGAACAAGTCTCTTTGAAAATTATCTGATACAATGGACTTATTGTCATTTTATAAGGATCGCAGGTAAATTTATGTGTGGAATTGTAGGTGCTGTTGCACAGCGAAATGTTGCTAACATCTTATTAGAAGGTCTTTCACGTTTAGAATACCGCGGTTATGATTCAGCAGGTTTATGTACCATCGATAATGGTGAACTAAACTGCATCAAGACTACCGGTAAGGTTGTAAATCTAAAGCAGGCTGTTAAAGAGAAAGGCTGTCCTGGCAGTATCGGTATTGCACACACCCGCTGGG
>ONCB01000149.1 GCA_900316175.1 uncultured Succinatimonas sp. | reverse complement strand
TTAAAGAACTTTTACTAACCTGCTTGAGTTAGTGTTGTCTTGCGTGACAACGGAAACACATTTTACTGATTTTATATACGTTGTCAAACATTTTTTTTAATTTTTTTAAATTTTTTTTATTACTATTTTTTAAAAGGCTTTTTTATCGCATTTCTAACAATTATTTTTTCAGTTTTAATTGTGAATTCTTTAATAAATTGTCTTGTTATTTTTAATAATTACAAAAAAAGGAAGTGTTTTTTCAAACTTCCTTTTGTATTTTCAAAAATTACATTATTTTTAATTCTCTGGTACAGGACAGAACTGACTACTGTTTTGATAGTAATTGTGCAATTGCGCTCTTAACCTTCTCATCAAAGAATCACATTTAGAATTTTTCAAGGTCATTGAAACCAAAGGAGCGGACCATATTAAGTCTTTCTTCATATGAGGTCAGAATTCCTGTATACATGGCCTTGTTATTCTTTTTATCTACTTCAAGAAAAGGAAGATTAGCTATCACATCCTTTACCCTTCTGCCAATAGCTTCACCAGAGTCAATCAGATTAACCCCCGGCATCAGAGTCTGAAGAACGTCCTTTACAAAAGGATAATGAGTACATCCAAGCACCACAGTATCAGGTCTTTCATCTGGAGGGATCTGAGTGAACGGTCTTATAATCTTTGCAATGGATTCAGAGTGAACATGTCCAGTGGAAAGACGATTCTCCGCAATCACAGCTAGATTGGCATCTCCTATTTTTATCACCTCACAGTCTGAGGCAAAATCACGTATCAGATTCTTGGTATACTCTCTTGAAATTGTTCCAGGTGTTGCCAGAAGACCTATAATCTTGTTTTTTGAAATCTGAGCTGCAGGTTTGATTGCAGGAACTACTCCTACAACAGGGATCTTCATAAATTCTCTTAAAACATTAAGAACAATAGTGCTTGCCGTATTGCATGCTATCACCACTGCAGATAACTCAAATTTAGACAGCGCCTCTGACAAAAGCTCCCTTACTCGCTTTATAATAAACACATCACTTTTATTTCCATAAGGAAAGCACTCATTATCAAACAGATAATAAGATTCAATTTCAGGATTTAGCTTTTCTACCTCTCTTAAGATAGATAAACCGCCTACACCAGAATCAAAAAAAAGTACTCTTTTTACTTTAACTTTAGGCTCTGACACTTTAAGATCTCATATGTTATTAAAAGAAAGGACCAATGATTATGTTAAAAACCTTAATAGGAACAACCGATCCTGACAATTACACCCAATATCTTAATGAAAAAATCGATACTGTGGTTAATTTGTTTAAAAAAAATAATCTTGAAATTCCAGTACCACAGGTTTTTGAATCACCAAGCGAATATTATCGCATGCGTACAGAGTTCTGCATATTTTTTAATGAGGACAGAACTGATTTTTCTTTCTGCATGTTTGAGCCTGGTACTAAACCCAAAAAAAGAATTGAACTCCAGACCTTCCCTGTTGGTTCAAAAGCAATCAACACCGGCATGCAGCTTTTAAAGAAGCACATCTTTAATTATAAATATTTAACTGAAAAACTGTTTGAAGCTGATTTCTTGTCAAATCAGGCCGGCGAACTGGTACTTGCTTTAAACTACCATAAAAAGCTCGATGAAGAGTTATTCAAATCTCTTGCAGCATCCTTAAAAGAGGATTTCAAAAAGGATGGTCTGTCCGTTGATTTTATAGGCAGAGCTAAAAAGCAAGAAATATTAGTTAACACCAATACCATTTTGGAAACCATCCATACCAGGGATAAGGATTTCTACCTTTATCAGGTTGAAGGAAACTTTTCTCAGCCTAACATTTACGCCTGTCAGCATATGGTTCAGTTTGCAAGAGACTGCTGTACTGACTGCAAACAGGTAGATCTTATTGAACTTTACTGCGGTTCAGGAACCTTTACTGTTTGTCTTGCCGATCTTTTCAGAAAGGTAATGTCTACTGAAGTATCAAGAGTTCCAACTCTTACCGCTTTAAAAAATATTGAAAAAAACGGTATTGAAAATACCAAGCTTGCAAGACTTTCAGCTGTTGAAGTAGCTCAGGCACTTGAAGGTGTAAGAGAATTTAACCGTCTGAAACTTGCTGATATTGATATCAAAGAATACGACTTTAAGACCCTGCTTATCGATCCTCCTCGTTCAGGACTTGAGCACAAGGAAGCTTTAGACTTTACTGCTAAATTTGATAGGGTAATCTACATATCCTGCGGACCTCAGTCCTTAGTTAGCGACTTAACCTATTTAACTAAGACTCACCGCATTGAAAAGTTAAGTTTCTTTGATCAGTTCCCATATACTGAGCACCTAGAGACCGGTGTACTTCTAGTAAGGAAATAATTTTTTCTGATTAAAATGACAAAGGCCTGTAAACTCTGCTTACAGGCCTTGTTATTTTTGCTTTTCAGAAATTAGATCTTGTAAATTTCTGGAAGTGGTATCTGAGCTACGCCAGAATCAACTGCTGCACGAGCTACTGCGCCAGAGATCTGCAGACGGAGTCTAGGATCCATTGGCTTTGGAATGAGATAGTCGCGACCATACTCTAAGTGATCTACCTGAGCTGCCTTAACAACCTCTGCTGGAACAGGGAGTTTTGCAACAGCTCTTAAACCTTCCATTGCAGCCTTCATCATCTCATCGTTAATGCAGGTAGCACGTACGTCTAAAGCACCGCGGAATAAGAATGGGAAGCACAGTACATTGTTAATCTGGTTTGGATAATCTGAACGACCTGTACCAATGATGATATCAGGACGGAGCTTTGCAATAGTCTCTGGATCAACTTCTGGATCAGGGTTTGAACAGGCGAAGATAACTGCCTTGTCAGCCATATGCTTAACTTCATCTTCAGTTACAAGACCAGGGCCTGAAACACCTAACATTACATCAGCATCACGCAGAGCGTCTTCTAAGGTCTTAGGACCTGCATCATTAATGAAGCGAGGCTTCTCACCATTATTGTACTGAGGACGATCTGAACGGATTACGCCATGACGGTCTACCATAAAGAAGTTTTCTTTCTTGGCACCGCACTTGATTAAGAAATCAGAGCATGCGACACCTGCAGCACCGGCACCTACGCAAACTACCTTACAGTCTTCTATCTTCTTGCCCTGAAGTTCTACTGCATTTAAGATACCTGCAGTAGTAACGATTGCTGTACCATGCTGATCGTCGTGGAAAATAGGGATACGGCAGCGCTTCTGAAGTTCGCGCTCAATTTCAAAGCACTCAGGAGCCTTAATGTCCTCAAGGTTTACACCGCCGAATGTATCTGCAATACACTCAACAGTGGTAATAAACTCATCAACAGTCTTATGCTTAACTTCGATATCAATTGCATCAATACCTGCAAAACGGTTGAATAACAGAGCCTTACCTTCCATAACTGGCTTTGATGCCAAAGGACCTAAGTTTCCTAAACCTAAAATTGCAGTACCGTTTGAAATGATAGCTACGCTGTTGCCTTTGCCAGTAAATCTGTAGGCATTGTCTGGATTATCAGCAATCTCACGAACTGGCTCTGCTACGCCTGGGCTATATGCTAAGGTTAAATCGTCAGCAGTCTCAGCTGGCTTGGTAAGAGCAATCTTAATCTTACCTGGAACTGGATTCTCATGGTATGCCAATGCTCTATCATGTAGCAGTTGCTTTGCATCGTTTGACACGTTTACACCTCATATCTGTTGTTAACTTCCACTAGGGAAAATTGAAACTAAAATCTGTAGTCGATTAATATAAGAATAGTAGACACTTATGACGTTTGTTAAATTAACCCATCATTTTTTTAATAAGTGCACATATTTTTATTAATTGAACTGTTACTACGTATTTAAAGATAGTAGAACCAAACAAAATAAACTTAATATAAAAGATTAAAGCAATGTTATGTATATATCAACTACTTATTTTTTAAAGAGTTTTTATATAACTACTTAAGTTTTAGCTATCATTTATTGATAACTCATTAAAATTCAATAGGTTATATTTAGATAATAACAAATAATGCTTAAAGATCAAAAGGAAAATATCTGTTAATAACTCTAGTTTTGCAGTTCGTTCTTAACGAAAGAAGTGCTTAAAAATGCGGTCTAGCACCACATTTGTTGTTTAAAAATCAATTTCTTTACTTATTTT
>ONCB01000060.1 GCA_900316175.1 uncultured Succinatimonas sp. | reverse complement strand
CTGATTTTTCCCAGTTTCTTAAGGTCTGAACATGAACTCCCAGGATTTGAGCAGCTTTTCCAATTGAAATGATTTTATTCATAAACGTCAACAATACCTTATAAATATTAAGAGACATTGTAAACAATTTATACATTTAACACAACTGTAACTAACCCATTTATTGTTCATTTCGTCTCATTTTTGTTTATTTGAGACGAATAGCGAATACCTGGGACGAAAAAGTGAGACAAAACTGTCTCCTTTGAGTAATAAAACCCCCAGTAAAATTCTACTTACTGTCTGAACGTATGTAGTATGTACTTCTGCCGCCACCTTGTTTTGTCAGAAAACCTTCCTTAATAAGCTTTTTTATCTCTCTTAAAACTGTGGATTTTCCAAGTCTAGGGCAGTTGACAACAACATCAGCGGCAGCGATTTTTCCAATTTTTCCATTCACATAATTCTTCACTATGTCGTAGGCGAGACTTCTCGAACCGCTGTCCCCCATAATACAGACACGTTTTTCAAATTCTGTATAGCAGGCAAGAATTACTTTGCAGATGGTGCAAGATCTTTTTAATAAATGTGTTCTGAGTATGATTTGTTACGTGCGAGATTTAGGATACCATCCAAAAAGAGCTTTCTGTCATAACAAAGAAAGCTCTTTTTTCATAAGATTTAATTACTTTTTGATTTCTTTTAGATACTCATCATAATCTCGTATATACTCGGTTCCGTCATAGTGTGTGCTTGCAAGCACCATCAGCACGGAATCAGGTGAGAAGTCATACATTTCCTTCCACATCATGCGGGGAATATACACACCGTCACGGGGATGATTGAGTTCAACAATCTCCTTACGATCACCATCAGTTACCATTACCTTTGAAGTACCAGCCACGTTAATGAGCACGAACTCAGACTGACGGTTGGCATGACAGCCACGCACTACAGTGTCATCTGAACCATAAATAAAGAAAGCGCGCTTGATTTCAAAAGGAACATCTTTAGCTCCTTCAATTACCACCAGATTGCCTCTTTCATCTCCGAGCTCCGGGAAGGTTACCTTTCGTAATAATTCACCCATAGTTTTTAACCCTGATAATCATTTAAAGCTTTAACCACAGTCTCGACCTCATCATCAGTCAATACTGGTGACATAGGCACTGATAAAATAGTGCTGTGGATCTTTTCGCTTAATGGATAGCTCTCATGATTCCACTCACTGTAAGCCTGCTGCTTGTGAGGAGGAATTGGATAATGAATTAAAGTCTGAATACCCTTGTCAGTCAAGTACTGCTGCAGCTTATCGCGACTTTCAGATCTGATGGCAAAGACGTGCCATACATGAGCTTCTTCAGCATAGGCCTTAGGCAGAATAATATGCTCATTTTTGATATTGTCACGGTAATACTTTGAAATCTCACGGCGCTTCTGGTTGTCTGCATCAAGATACTTTAACTTAACATCCACAACCGCAGCCTGCATTTCATCAAGGCGGCTGTTTACGCCCTTGTATAGGTTCTGATACTTAACATGAGAACCATAGTTGGCAATTGCCTTAATCTTTTCATACAGATCTTTGTCATTGGTGGTTACGGCACCGCCGTCACCAAAGCAGCCTAAATTCTTGCCAGGATAGAAGGAGAACGCTCCACCGTCTGAGAGATTTCCCACTCTCTTGCCGTTATAAATGGCACCGTGAGCCTGAGCGCAGTCTTCAAACACCTTAAGGTTATGACGCTTTGCAACTTCATTTACCTTATCCATGGCAACAGCATAACCATACAGATGTACTACCATGATAGCCTTGGTTTTTGATGTGATCTTCTCTTCAATCTTGTTTACATCAATATTGTAGGTATCCATGTCAGGCTCTACCAGGACAGGAGTACAGCCATTGTTTGAAATTGCCAGGATGGTTGCAATATAGGTATTTGATGGCACGATAATCTCATCACCAGGACCAAAGCCGCTGGCCTTGATAAGTAAAGTCAGAGCATCAAGGCCGTTTGCCACACCTACGCAGTGCTGTGTACCACAGTAGGATGCAAAATTCTCTGAAAAGATCTTGTTCTCATTACCCTGAAGATACCAGCCCTTATCAAGAATTACCTTAAATCTGTCTTCAAGTTCAGTGCGGTAACGATTATTGATCTTCTCTAAATCCAAAAACTTAATCATTTTGCTCTCTCTATAGTTAAATCCTGCAGGCACATATTTCAATTATATATCCACATAGGAAAAATTGCTTTCAAAAACCCGACTGTATATGTAATTAGTCTAGATTTTTCCTTTGAATTTATTAAGACTGTTCAGTTTTAAATATTTTTCCATAGTGTACATATAGTGAAGTACAGAGAAATTCCAGCCAAGCTGTCCGTCTAAAAAACCCAAATGAATAAAGTAAACCTTAATAAAGGCCCAGTAAGGCTTAATCATAATATCCACAAAGAAATTGCACTTCTTGCCCTTTTCAAAGTACTTTAAAGCAACCATCGAAGAGTAGCGATTCATTTTGTCCAAATGAATTTCCCAGCTTTTATACGGAAAATGAATGAGTCTGCCTTTAAGCTCTCTGCTTTTTGAAGTCGAATGCAGTCTCTCATGCACCAGACCTTCATAATGTGCTGTTATTTTTTTAAACAGTCTTTCAACTCTGTCCGGTCTTAAATCACCGTGGAGTACCTTGCCCTGCACAAAATGATTCTCTCTTGAAACCTTGTAACAGAAATCCTCATTCTTATTTACCGCATCAACAATTTCAGCTTTCAATTCCTCAGTAATTCTCTCATCAGCATCGAGCATAAATATCCATTCATGTTTTGCCTTTTCAATACCGAAGTTTCTTTGAGCTGCATAATCGCCGTTAAGATCTCTGAATAAAACAGTGCAAGCTCCACAGTATTATCAGTTGAGTTATTTTCAATCACTAAAATTTCGTCGGCAAAAAGAGCTGTTTTAATGCACTGCTCAATATTGTCGGCTTCATTTCTTGCAAGGATCACAACGGTTAAAGGGAGTTTTTCGTTTTCCATGGCGGCACTCGAGTAAAAAAAATTAAAAGCTATCTCAATTTTACTTAATTATGAGAGTAAAAGACACTTTTGCAGAAAAATAATTTTTTAATTTTTCCTTTTAATTTTAATAGGTTAAATTTAATTTAAAAAAAATTTTAAAAAAAATTAAAAATATTTTGAACTTTTTTTATTAATAGCACTCTAAGTATCATATAGAGCGAAAACTTCGTTTCTAGATCCCATAATGATATTAAAAGCCCAGTTTATACTGGGCTGATTTTTTTGTGTCACGTAAAAGATTATCTTATTGATTTATAAGCAGTTACAAAATATTTACAAAATTTTAATATTTTTTTTGAACTTTTATTGAAATGAATACTCTAAGTATTATCAGCTGATGCGTTTGAAGCTGGTGACTTTTTTCATAATGATTTTTCTAAAAAGGCCCAATTATCAAATTGGGCTATTTTTTTGTCAGTTCAATTTCAAGTCTAAGCCTGATGTCTCTGGTTTTTGCAAGATTTGCAAAAAGCAAAACCTCATTACTTTCTTTTTCTATCACCAAAGGCAAAGCTCTTCTTCTAAAGACAGGAATTTCATATTCAGTAAAAAGTTTTTTGATTTCACGGCTGTGATTGCGGTTTACAGGCTTAATCACCTTTGAACCTGAATATGTAAAATCAAGCAGATAAGAGCCCTTCATATCATCGCCCTTTAATGTATAAAGGTAATCACCAAGCTTTATGCTCTCACCTGATTTGATTTCGTATATACCTTTATCAGGCATAATTGTATCTTCTACAAGATAAATTCTGTTTCTAAAGCGGCGTACACTGCATCTTTCAAGGGATATTCTGCCATCCTGATCAGGGGATCCTCTCATTAAGGATATAATTTCATTTACGATAGTAAACTCAGGAGGCATAACCTCTTTGGTCTTTACAAACATTCTTACAAGCGATGTCAGTAAAGGCAGATCATTTAAATCAAGATTTTCAAAATCAAAAGACTGACTGTCTTTGTCATAATGCTTAAAAAAGATCTCTTTGGTATAGCGCTCGGCAAGATCATGCTCATACGAACAGAGTTTCTGTGATCTTAAAACTGCATTATCCACACCTTTAAAGCGCTCTCTTAAAAGAGGCAGCACCTTAAGTCTTATAAAGTTTCTTTCAAACTTTAAATAGGTATTTGAAATATCAAAGACATGTGAATAACCAAGAGCTTCAATAACATCAATCACCTGAGCCTTGGTAAGCTCTAAAAGCGGTCTTATGATGCACCCTCGCTCGTCATTGAGGTAATAGCGCATACCTGACAGACCATAGGGACCAGAGCCACGCTTTAATGACAGAAAGAAGCTTTCCACCTGATCATCTGCCTGATGACCTAAAAGCAGAACACCACCATCTTTAATATTCTTTATGAGGGCATTGTAGCGTTCAGAACGAGACACTTCTTCAGGAGATCTGCCAAAGCCGTAAACAATATTAAGCTTAGGAGTTAGCAAACGTACGCCGACGCGGTTACAGAGGGTAATACAGTGGGTAAGCCAGATGGGATCATCTGCATCAAGGCCATGAATGCAGTGAACTGCAAGTACAGAAAAGTCAGGATTTAACTTCTGCACTCTTCTTGCCACCAGCAGCACTAATGTAGAATCAGCCCCACCAGAGAGGCCAACGACCAGTTTAGTGGGGCTGATTGTATTTATAATTCTATTGGCAAGATCATCTACGATCCTGCCTGCATCTAATTTTAGCAATATCCGTACTTCATCAGACGTGAGAAACGCTGCTCAACGATTCTGTCTGCTGGGATATTTGATAACTCAGCCAAATCAGTCTCGATGCGCTCCTTTAAGTTCTTGGCCATCTCATCATAGTCACGGTGAGCTCCACCTAAAGGCTCTTTAACGATATTATCGATTAAGCCTAAATCCTTAATTCTAGGAGCAGTGATGTTCATAGCCTCAGCAGCTAATGAAGCCTTCTCTGCTGACTTCCATAAAATTGAAGCACAGCCTTCTGGTGAAATTACTGAGTAGGTTGAGTACTCAAGCATGTTTACTCTGTCACCTACACCGATAGCAAGAGCACCACCTGAACCACCTTCACCAATAACAGTGCAGATTACAGGTACAGTCAGCTCACTCATTAACTTTAAGCTCTCTGCAATAGCACCAGCCTGTGAACGCTCTTCAGCGCCAACGCCAGGATATGCACCTGGAGTGTCAATAAAGGTAACGATAGGCACATTGAATCTTTCAGCAAGCTTCATCAGACGCATTGCCTTACGGTAACCTTCAGGACGAGGCATACCGAAGTTGCGCAGAGTTCTTTCACGGGTATCACGACCCTTCTGATGACCGATTACCATAACAGGACGACCGTTGAGGCGAGCTAAACCACCAATGATTGCCTTATCGTCTGCAAAAGCTCTGTCACCTGCAAGCTCATGGAAATCAGTGAAAATTCTGTCAATGTAATCCATGGTGTATGGACGCATTGGATGGCGTGAAAGCTGTGAAATCTGCCATGCAGTTAAAGAAGAAAAGATCTTCTTGGTTAACTCAAGATTCTTTCTCTCAAGCTGATTTAATTCAGTAGTTAAATCAACACCTGAGCTTGAATCTGCGCTTAAACGCTTGAGTTCTTCGATGTGAGCTAATAAATCTGCAATTGGCTGTTCAAATTCTAAGTAATTTATATTCATCACAGCGTCCTAACCTCTAAAAAAGATCAAAATAAATTTTGTTAATTTTACTACAAAAATAACAGAATTATCAAAAAAACGTTTATACCCACAGTTCCTGCTCGTCAATTTCAGTCTTTGGTGAAAGCAATTTTTTCACTGGGCCATAACTCTTTCTATAACATTCAAGTATAGGCAGTTTCTGCAATATTTCTAGGTGAGCTTTAGTTGGATAGCCTTTATGTTTTGCAAACTGATACTCTGGATACGCTTTATCAAGTTCATACATCTGTCTGTCACGCTCAACTTTGGCCAGAATTGAAGCTGCTGCTATCTGAGAAACCCTGGCATCACCCTTAACGACGGCAAGGGTGTTTACCTCAAAGTTTTTAGGTGTTCTGTTACCGTCTACAAGCATTAAATCGCAGATAAAACCTTCTTTTAACGTGCCTTTTTCAATGCCGTTTAAAACCATGTTTCTGTAGGCTCTGACCATGGCTTCCATAGATGCGTGAAGAATGTTTAAAGTATCAATCTCCTGTGGGGTGCACTGACCAATACCATAGGCCAAAGCCTTTTCCTTGATGACTGGCTCTAAAGCATCACGCTTCTTTTCTGAAAGCTGTTTTGAGTCATTAAGACCTGAGATTGGATTTAAAGGATCTAAAAGCACACAGGCTGCTACTACATTGCCCATTAAAGGTCCGCGGCCAGCTTCATCAGCACCGCAGATCTTGTAGATGGCAGGATCAATGGGATATTCAAAAGGCGGAAGAATAACTTTTGCCATATATGAAATTTATGCCTGATTATCTTTATCAGTATTGTCTGAAGATGGATTTTCTTCTTCTGGCTCTGAGGTTATCACTGGCTCAGAGTTTTCGATGTTAGCATCACTCTCTAATGGTGGTAAATCATCATAATGACGGTGAATCACCTTAAAGACGGCGTCACAAGCAAGTTCATCTGAATTGCAGATCATTGAGCGGTGGATTTCCTCAAACTCCTTTTTCATCAGGATGTTATCGAAAATAAGAAGCTTGTGCATTTCTTCAGCTAAAAGCTGTGGAGTGCAGTCTTCCTGTATAAATTCCTTAACCACCTTTCTTCCTGCAATCAGGTTAGGAAGAGAGTAAACCTTAACCTTTAAAAGACGTCTTGCAATCAGTGCTGTAAGGGGGCTTACCTTATAGGCAACAGCAAAAGGAGTCTTTAAAAGCATGGTTTCAAGTGCAATGGTGCCACAGGTTAACAGTACTGCATTAGATGAGGCAATCACATCCTGACAGTTGCCTACAAATACGGTCAGGCTTAGATCAGGTGCCACCTCAAGCCATAAATCCTTTACGGCTGTAGCAAGCTCTAATGATGGAACTGTGCAGATAAATACGGTCTCAGGAAGCTTCTTTTTAACCTTTCTTGCTGTCTGTGCATAGATTGGCAGCATCTTTGAGATCACACCACGTCTTGAACCAGGGAGAATACCCATCACATAGCGCTTTACAGGCTCTACACTGTGATGAATCAGATCAATTCTTTCTCTTGCCTGCTGCATTGAAATGTTGACAGGAATGTAGTTGGCAAGTGTGTGTCCGACATAGGTGCAGGCCATATCGTGTTTTCTGTACCATTCCTCTTCAAAAGGAAGCAGGGCCAGAACCTCATCACAGGCTTTTCTGATCTTCTCTATTCTGCCCTCACGCCAGGCCCATACTGATGGACTTACGTAATGAACAGTAGGAATGCCCTGAGCTTTAACTTTCTGCTCTACATAGAGATTAAAGTCAGGCAGATCAATACCAATGAAAACACAAGGCTTGGCTTCAATGATAGTTTTGATAACACGATTGCGGATTTTTAAAATCTTTGGAAGTTTCAGCAGAACTTCAGTGATCCCCATTACAGAGAGATCTTCCATGTTTGCAGAAGAAAACATTCCCTGATGAACCATCTTTGGTCCGCCAATTCCAATGAACTGAGCTAAAGGATCACGTCTTTTGATAGCCATCATAAGGCCGGAGCCTAAGGTATCACCTGAGGTTTCTCCGGCCACTAATGCATATAGATGAGGATTTTCCTGTGAAATCATTAGCGAATGATTCCTCGACCATTTGACTTGATAAAGTCATAGAATGGCTGCACTTCCTTGATTTCGGAAGCTAACTTTTCGATCTCAGGAAGAGCTTCTTCAAGAGTTAAATGCTTCTTGTACAGGAGCATGTATGCCTGAAAAATACCTGAGATTGCTTCTTTAGAAAAACCACGACGCTGCAGACCGACTTTGTTAATACCAAATGGCTTGGCATAATGACCTGCTGCCATTACATATGGAGGAACATCCATATTTAATGCAGCCATACCGCCAACCATGGCATGACAGCCTACTCGACCAAACTGGTGAATAGCTGCAAGACCGCCGAATACAACATAATCTTCAATAGTAACGTGTCCTGCTAATGTTGCGTTGTTTGAGAAAATACAGTTATTTCCGACAACACAGTCATGAGCAATATGAACATTTACCATAAACAGATTATTAGAACCTACGGTGGTAGTTCCTAAACCCTGTACGGTACCGCGGTGCATGGTAACATGCTCGCGCATTACGTTATTATCGCCAATTGTTAAGGTAGTAGGCTCGCCGGCATATTTAAGATCCTGACAGGCCTCACCAATTGAACAGAACTGGTAGAAGTGGTTACCCTTACCAATTGTGGTTGGACCACGAACAACACAAAACGGCTCAAAAATACAGTCATCACCGATGGTTACGTCACCTTCGATGATAACATTCTCTTTAATAGTTATATTGTTGCCAAGAACTACATTTGAACCAATTTTTGCGCTTGGGTCGATATTATTTGCACCTTGAGTCAATGTAATCTTCCCTTATTTACAATTAACAATGAAACGTTGATTAGATTCAATTAGTGTCTTGCGCACATTAAATCAGCCTGGCAAACAACTTTGCCATCTACGCTTGCAACGCCCTTGAATGAAGCGATGCCGCACTTCTCACGGAAGTACTCAACGTCTAAAATCAGCTGATCACCTGGTACTACAGGTCTCTTGAATCTTGCGTTGTCAATTGCTGCAAAATAATAAAGCTCGCCCTCTTTTGGCTTGCCAACCATAGTAAATGCAAGGATACCGGTAGCTTGTGCCATAGCTTCTAAAATAAGAACGCCAGGGAGAATTGGCTTACATGGGAAGTGACCCTGGAAGAAAGGCTCGTTAAAAGTAACGTTCTTTACAGCCTTTAAGGTCTTGTGCTCACCATCGATAGAGTAATCTAAAACCTTGTCTACCAGTAAGAATGGGTATCTGTGTGGCAGGAGGTTCATAATTTGTTCAACATCTAAAGTATGCTTTTCTACTGAATCAGTCACTTTAATTCCCCTTTAAAGATTACTTTGTTTCAAGTTGTTTGCTAAGAGATTCAACCTGATCCTCAAGTGAGGATAAACGATGGTACATCTCATTGATATGTAAGGTTCTTGCAGCGGTAATACGCCATTCCTTGTTAGTCTGTGCGGGAATACCTGATGAGTAAACACCAGGCTTGTCGATTGAACGCATAACCATGCACATACCGGAAATAGTAACACCGTCGCAAATAGAAATATGGCCGTTAAATACGGAAGTACCACCGATAATACAGTACTTGCCGATGGTTACAGAACCTGCAAAGGTAGTCTGTCCTGCTACAGCAGTACCAAAGCCGATACGAACATTGTGGGCAATCTGGCAGAGGTTGTCGATAATTACATTATCTTCAATTACAGTATCGTCAATTGCACCACGGTCGATACAGGTACATGCACCGATTTCAACACTGTTACCGATAACCACGCGACCGGTCTGAGGGATCTTTACCCACTGACCTTTATCATTGGCATAACCAAAACCGTCTCCACCGATAACAGTTCCTGATTGAATCAGGCAGTTGTCACCGATTACACAGTCATGATAGAAACTTACGTTTGGATAAAGTCTGGTATTGTTGCCGATCTTTGCGTTCTGACCTACAACAACGTTGGCGCCTAACTGAACATTGTCGCCGATGACAGCACCCTTCTGAATGTAAACATTAGGACCTAAGGCTACATTCTTGCCAATCACAGCCCCCTCTTCAACATAAGCGGTAGGTGCAACGCCTACAGCAACTGGAGGAGTAGTATCAAGTAACTGAGCAACTCTTGCAAATCCAAGATATGGATCTTTTAATACTAAAACAGCTGATTTTGCGTGTTCTACGTCTTCTTCCTTTACAATTACAGCACCAGCCTTTGACTCAGACAGCACTGCACGATATTTAGGATCAGATAAGAAGCTAATCTGGCTTTCGGTTGCAGTCTTTAAATTGGCAACAGAGGTAATTTCAATATCGCCATTGCCAACCAGTTTAGCATTGAGCTTTTCAGCTATTTCTTTAAGTAGCATAAGTTGCCCCTGGTTATTTTTATATTTTGACTATTTCTATTTTAGTACGTGACTGAGATTATTTCTTGTCTTCTTTCTTAGCAAGCTTGATCTTTGATGCACGCGCGATAACTTCATCAGAGATATTTACTGCGTCAGAAGCGAATACAATTGCCTCACCACGGATAACCAGCTGCAGGCCGCGCTCTTTTGCTACAAGGTCAATTGCCTTCTGCATAATGCGCTGTAATTCCATTTCAATCTCACGCTCTTTCTTCTGAACGTCTTCCTGGAATGCTCTGCCCTTTAATTCAAACTCAGACTGTAACTGCTGTAACTTTCTCTGAGTCTCAATAGCCTTTTCACCTTCCTGGGTCTTTAAAGCTTCCTGAAGCTTCTTGCCCTGCTCTTCGATTTTCTTAAGCTCATCGCTTCTTGGGCCAAACTCTTTCTGAAGAGCTTCTGCGTGAGCCTTAGCCTGTGGCAGTGAATTCATGATGAGCTGAACATTTACAACGCCTACAGAGCCGGCAACTGAATTTACTGGTGCCTTTGCCTCTTCAGCAAATGAAGAGGTTGCAAGTGCAAATGAAAATGCGGATGCTAATAATAATTTCTTGTACATTTTTTACTCCTACTATGACTAGAATGTTCCGCCAATATTGAAATTGAATACTTCAGTATCATCACCGCTGTACTTCTTAACAGCCTTGGCAAATGAGAAAGAAAGAGGACCCATAGGTGACATCCAGGTTACGGATAAACCTAATGAAGTGCGATATCTGCCTGGTTTTGAATAGTCAACGGTATACATCTTTGAACGGGTATCCCACAGGGCACCGGCATCAAAGAACACAGCAGTTCTCACATTATTTTTATATGCTTCAGCAACCAGTGGAGTTGGCACGATAAACTCGGCAGTTGCTGCCCAGAATGCGTTACCGCCAACAGAAGTACTTGATTCGTAATAGGTACCAGTATTCTTATCGAGGTATAAAGCCTTAGGACCGATAGAATTACGGTTAAAGCCTCTTAACCACTCCTGACCACCTAAATAGAAACTGTCAAAGAATGGCAGAATTTCCTTTGAACCGTTCTTCTCTCTGTAACCATTACCGTAACCCATTCTGCCACGTACGGTAAATACGTACTCGTGATAGTTGTCAAATGGGATATACTCACAAGCTTCAATGGTTGCCTTGTAGTAATGGATATCAGAACTTGGAGCAGTAATCATTGCAGAGAAATTCTGTCTTCCGCCTTCGGTTGGGAATACACCCTTGTTCAGAGTTGAATGGGTGATATCAAAACCTAACTTGTAGTTGCGGAATGTGGCTGTACCTTCATCTGATTTACCATACAAGGAAAAGAAGTGATCAGCCTGCTCAAAACGCACACCATTGTTCTTAATCTTGGTACGTTCTACACCTGCAGAGTAGTTAACACGGGTATTCTCAGAAATAGGATAGCCCATATTAGCCATAAAGCCGATGGTATTGTTTGTGTAGTCAGCTACCTTTGAGTCGTCATCACCGTTATAGTGGTCAACATAGAATCTGCCACCTAATGAAACGTTATCAACGGTAAAGTATGGATCTTCGTAACTTGCCTCAATATGACGACGGTAGTCGTTCTTGGTTGAGATTAAGGCTGCATGAGTACCCCAGCCAAAGAGGTTGTTCTGGGAAATTGCAGCTGACAGGGTAATACCTGAGTCTGTACCTAAACCGATACCGCCAGAGATAGAGCCGGTTGGACGCTCTTTTACGTTAACCTTCACATCAACGGTATCTTCTGAACCACCAGTCTTCTCTGTGGTTACATTTACTTCCTCAAAGTAGCCTAATCTGTTAAGTCTTGCCTTTGAGTTTTCAATAGCTTCAGATGAGAGCCATGAACCGTCCATCTGACGCATTTCACGGCGGATAACGGTATCATCAGATACTTCGTTACCGGAAATTTCAACCTGAGATACGTTTACACGCTTGCCAGGAATTACATTAAACTCAAGATCAACAATCTTATCCTTCTCATTGATGATTGGATAAGCCTTAACCACATTGTCTGCATAGCCGTACTTGCCCAATACAGAAGCAAGGGTCTTCTCATTTAAGGTAATCTGATGCTGGTTATAGGTAGAACCTTCATCAAGATCGAGAGCAGCCTCAAGCTCTTCACGGTACTTTAAGGTGTCACCGCGAACAGAGGTCTTGCCAATAGTGTACTGGTCGCCTTCTTTAATGGCGATAGTTACGTAAATGTGCTTGCGATCAGGGGTTAATTCAACAGAAGTTGATTCAATATCGAAGTTTACATAACCTCTGTTCATGTAGAAAGACTTTAATGATTCAAGGTCACCTACGAACTTCTGACCTGAATAACGCTGATTTGCAACAAAGTTCCACCATGGAACATCATCACGAAGCTCCATCTGAGCAAGCAGCACGTCCTCTGGGAATGACTTGTTGCCAACGATGTTAATCTGCTGGATTTCAGCACCCTTGCCTTCAGTAATTTCAATCTTGATGTTTACACGGCTGCGTGGAAGCTGAGTTAATACAGGATTTACACTTGCCTGATACATACCGGCAGAGTGATAGAAATCTTCAAGTGACTTCTTAATCAGATTTAATGCCTGAACATTTAAAGGTTCGCCGATTCTGATACCCTGAGATTCAATAATCTTCTTTAACTGTTCTTCTTTAATATTTGAATTACCGGAAAAATCGATAGCACCGATAGTTGATCTTTCCTTTACATTAACAAACAGAGTATCACCGCTGCGTGACAGGCTTACATCATCAAAATCACCGGTAGCATAAAGTGACTGCATTGCTTCTGAAATTTTTTCAGAGGTTAGTACATCACCTTCTTTAATAGGTAAAGCTAAAAGGACAGCTCCTTTAGAAACACGATTCAAGCCTCTGATCTGAATGCTGTCAATTGTGTCTGCAGCCATAGCTGCAGAACAGGTCAGAACAGAAGCAACAGCAAGGCTGAGACCTGTAAATTTTAAGGTAAGAAATTTTTTCATCATAAAACCAAAGTGTTTGTTCATAAACAGTGACATTTGACAGAAAAAAGCTGTCAGAACTGATGCCACCGCCTTACCGGTAACCTTATAAACCTCATAATTTACACTTTTTGAGTAAATTTAATGGGTTGAGGCAATTAGCACCTTCTTAAAAACAAATCATTATAACACGCACAATTTAGACTTTCTACAATGGTTTTATCAAACTTCTTCAAGAAAATTCCATTATTTTTTAACAGGCCTTGCTAAAAAATAGAACGAATATCATTAAAGATTGCAAAAACCATCAAAGATAAGAGCAGTGTCAGACCGATTAAGGTTAAAATCTTCTGCACCTGAGCAGATGGTTCTTTTTTCATTACAGCCTCATAGCCTAAGAATACTAACTGGCCACCATCTAAAACTGGAACCGGCAGAAGATTAAAAATACCTAAATTAACTGAAATGAGAGCAAGATATGTCAGGAAAGATGCAAAACCAAGTCCTGCACTTTCTGAAGCTCCTTTTGCAATGGAAATTGGTCCTGAAATATTGTCTGAACTTATAGATCCGTTAAAGAGCTTGTATATGGATACCAGCACCATCTTAGACATTCTCAGACTGTCATCAAAAGCTTTAACAAAAGCAGGTCCTAAAGAATAATCTACTACTTCAACCAGACCTTCAACAGGAGTTACATCAGCACCGATACCTACAAAAGGTACTGTTTTACCTGATTTTAAGGTCTTTGCCTCAGGCTTGACTGCTGTTTCATAGAGATCGCCATCACGTAAAACTACAAACTTAAGTTCATTAAAGTCTGAATGAGAGATGGCATCCTGAATACGGTACCAGGAATCAACCTCAACACCATCAATCTTTTTAATAATGTCGCCTGATTTTAAAAATGCCTTCTGAGCAGGAGAATCTTTTACAATGGTTCTGATTTTGGTAGATGCAATACCAACACATGGACGCAGACCAACAAGATCAAGAACGGAACTGTCGCGCTCTAAGGTAAACGCCCCTAAATTCATCTTAAGATCACGGCTCTGACCTTTGCCAAAATCAGATGTCACCTTAATAGAGAAATTCCTGTCTGAGCCGATTTCACTGATGAGAGATAAGCCAATATCCTGCCAGGATTTGGTTTTAACTCCATCAATTTCAATGATTCTGTCATAATTTTTAAAGCCTGAAACAGATGCTGCTGAGTCAGGGATCACATCACCTACTACAGGAGTTAAATTAGACACTCCCATTAAATTGACAACTGTAAATAAAAAAAGTGCCAGAACAATGTTAAAGAAGGGACCTGCAAAGATTATGATGGCTCTTTGAAGTACACTCTTGGATTTAAAAGAATCAGCCGACAGTTTACTTGAGGCACTATCCTCATCTTCTGAAGGAGTGTTCTCTCCTTCCATTTTGACATAGCCTCCAAGAGGAATGGCGCTTATAGCATATTCACAGCCGGTCTTTTTTGATGTGTATTTATAGAGAATCTGGCCAAAGCCAATGGAAAAACGAAGAACTTTTACACCGCACGCTCTTGCAGCCAGAAAATGTCCAAGTTCATGAACTGTAACTAAAATTCCCAGGCAGACAAGAAGATACAGAAATGAAGCCATTTAATAAAGATCCTTAATTACATCCTTTGCCCATACTCTTGCAGATTCATCAAGAGTTAATACTTCCTCAATATCGGTAAGTTCCTTAAGCTCAGCTCTCTGCAGAGTAGCATCAACTACACAGGCAATATCGGTATAACCGATTCTGCTGTTTAAAAAGGCATCAACAGCAATTTCATTGGCAGCATTAAGCACAGTAGTTGCTGCCTGACCTGATAAGGATGCCTGCATTGCAAGTTTTAAACAAGGGTAACGATCATAATCAGGAGCTCTGAAAGTAAGTTCGCCTAGCTTTTCAAAATCAAGAAGGTCTACTCCAGAATCAATTCTGTCAGGGAAACCTAAAGCTACAGAAATAGGAGTTCTCATATCTGGCTGACCTAACTGAGCCATCACCGCACCATCGGTAAAGCCAACCATTGAATGGATAACTGACTGAGGATGAACTACAACCTTTATATCATCATCGGTGGCATTGAAAAGATATCTTGCCTCAATGAACTCTAAACCTTTGTTCATCATGGTAGATGAATCAACTGAAATCTTAGGACCCATTGACCATACAGGATGATCAACTGCCATGGCAGCAGTTACATTCTTAAGTTCATTTAATGGAGTATCACGGAATGGACCGCCAGAACCTGTAAGCAGGATCTTCTTTACATGAGCTTCATGCAGATTGCAGAAGCCTAAATTTGACTGAACAGAATAAGGCAGACACTGGAAGATAGCGCTGTGCTCGCTGTCCACAGGCAGTACTTTAGCATTGTATTTTCTTACAAGATCAAAA
>ONCB01000022.1 GCA_900316175.1 uncultured Succinatimonas sp. | reverse complement strand
AGTTTCTTAAGGTCTGAACATGAACTCCCAGGATTTGAGCAGCTTTTCCAATTGAAATGATTTTATTCATAAACGTCAACAATACCTCATAAATATTATAAGGCATTATAAACAATTTATACATTTAACACAACTGTAACTAACCCCAAAAAAAAAACATAAAGCATGCAGATCTCTGTCCAGAATATTTCACTCTAAATTCCGTCATTTTTACTAACAAGAAATTTCCTGGGGCCTTAAAACAAGGCCTTTGGATTTTTTTTATGATTTTACACATTATAAATGTAATAATAACTTACAATTTTATTTTGTACTCTCGAGTAAACCAGCTATCCTTTTTTTTAAGAAATTAGCAAATTAGTCTAAATTTGATTCAGCCTAATAGCATTATGATATAATGCCTATGTAAGCACCTTTCGTTCAATCTAATACGTAGCAATATCAATAAGAATTATTATTAACATAATAATAGAATATAACTATAAATCAAAATATTACAATTTACTTGTATTAATTCTACTTATAAAAAGTGGGATTTTATACAACTAAATAATATACAGCGATAAAAGAGAATGAACAATCAGCTTTACTGGATTATTGATCTGCTGTTTGCTTTGATGGTTCTTATCACCAAGGTAAAAAACCGTAACATCATCATCAACAATACTACTGATCAGCGATATGCATTTGAATCACTTACAAGCTGGGTGGTATTCTTCTGCTTTCAAGATATGCTCTGGGGCATATGCAGCAACGGCTATCTTCATGACAAGATATTCTTTTTCTCCTCAACTCTATTCCATATCAGCACCGTGTTTATGTCTCTGATGTGGCTTCGCTATATCTTCTCTTACCTCAATGTTGTAAAAAAAATCAAATACTTGGGAATGATGCTGGCCTGGGGCATGATAATGTTCCAGTTTGTGCTTTTATCAGTAAACATTTTTACCAATTCTCTTTTCCATATAGACCATGGTATCTATGTGACAAGCCCACTTAGAAACCTACTGTTTGTAAATCAGTATATTATCTTCCTGGGAGTGGGCATTTTAACTCTCTATATGGCACATAAGACCACAATAAAAAGGAAAAAGAAAAAATTCCTGACTGTGTTTGTTTTTGCGCTGGCACCAATTGTTTCAGGATTCTTCCAGTATAAATATACATATGCACCATTCCATGCCATAGGCTACTTCATAGGTGCCTTCCTGATTTATGTATTCATCATTTCAGATGATCAGCATGATTACGTGCGTGCAAAACTGGAAAAGGAAAAACTCGAAAACCAGATAAAAATCAATGCTCAGATAAATATCGCAAGAACCGACGAGTTAACGGGCATAAAAAACCGCAGAGCATATATGGCAGTGCTTAACCATTACGAGGACAATCCTATTGAGGATGACTTTATATACATGTCCATAGACGTCAATGGTCTGAAAATTGTAAATGACAATTTTGGCCACTCTGCCGGAGACGAACTTATTATCGGAGCAGCACAGTGCCTAAAAAAATGCATTGAGCCTTATGGAAGCGTCTTTAGATTAGGAGGCGACGAATTTGCGGCAATTATGCACATATCTGATGAGAATACACTTGAAAAACTCAAGCAGGAGATAAATAAAACCATCAGTTCCTGGAAAGGAAAGCTAGTTGACAAAATATCTATCTCTCTTGGTACAGTTGCAAAATGCGCCCATGATAATCTTGATATCAAGTCAATTATCAATCTTGCTGACGATCTGATGTATCAGGAAAAGCAGGAATACTATCTTGACAGAGGAATTGACAGAAAAGGCCAGAGTTATGCCTATAACGCACTTTGCAGATCTTATCAGAGTATTATTAAAATGAATCTTTCAAAGAACCTCTACCGTGTAGTCTACACAAAAGACAAGACTGTAACAAACATCGGCAAGTGTCAGAAAGATATAGGAAACTGCTTTACAAGACAGATTAACGTTAAATCAATCCATACTGATGATTTGCCGAAGATAATCGAAAAATTGAGTCTTGAGAATTTAAATTCAAGCTTTAAAGACGGTACTGAAACCATGCTTTTAAGCTACAGAAAGAAGTATCCACATATAGGTGATACCCAAACATTAGCGTCAGGAAAAACTGCAATAACCAAAGAAATCTACCACAATATCATTCTTGAGATTGTTCCTGCTGAAGACTTCACTTCAGATAACAGAACTCTGTATTTCTTTGAAAAAATAATGAATTAGGTTAATATTCTGCTTTATTAAAAAGCTCGTCTGCCTGTACAGTTATATTTTTACGTACAAATACAAGAAAACACTATATAATAGCAGACCATTATTAATATAATAATCTAAGAAATAATCAGTTAAAAAATGAATTTATATAACGTCTCAGTCAAATGGGCCATCCCGTTTGCACTGACAGGGCTTATGCGCAATGTCGTATATGCCTTTGTACATTCCTTTTTCCTTCTATACCTGTGTCGCACCGGTGCAGTAACCTACAGTTTTGCCATTGGACTTATTGTAGCAGTTAAAATCTTTGACATTCTTAAAGAACCATTTTTAGGAATGCTGCTTGACGTCGCTGGATCTCGTTTTGGCTTTAATAAATTCAAATTCTTTACCCTTACAGGCTCTCTTTTTAATGCCATTTTAACTATCTCCATTTTTAATATTCCGATGATATTAAATGGACTGAAACCAACCTACTGCCTTTTAACCTACATTCTGTGGACAATAAGTATCTCCCTGTTTGACCTGACTTACAGTTCAGTAATCTCAAGCTTTAATTCAGGTAACCGTCATCGCGAAATCCTGTCATCAATTACAAGAATTGCACAGGTAATCGGCTTCTGTCTGCCACTTATCCTGTTTTCCTTGTTTTTCAGAACAATCCAGGATATTCAGGAAAAACACTATAATAATGCGGCATTTATAATCGCGCTCTTTGAAATAACCTTTGCCTTTATTTATGCCAAGTCTGACAGCATTATTCAGACTAAAAATAAAGTTCTTGATTTCAAGCATGTAAGCACACTCTTTTTCCAGAACGATCAGCTGATGGTTACATTTGTAATTACGCTGCTCCAGCAGATTGCAATGTGCGTATTCATATTTTCATACGAACTTTACGTATCCAAGCTTGATGTTCAGACTCCGCAGGATGCATTTATAGAACTGCAGATGCCATGGATTGTAGTAGGTATTCTGTGCTTTGCTTTATACCACAAGCTTGTGGCTATCTTTTCTAGAAAATCTGTTTTCTATGTTTCTATTTTCATGATTTCAACAGCGTATTTTTTATTATTCATGATAAATCTTCTGGAAGTGCAGAACTCTGTACTCACAGGACTACTGCTAGCTGTAATTGCAGGCGGTTTTGCTCTGTCATTAAACTCCACCACAGTAATGACTGCTGACTGTGTTGATTACGGTGAATTCCGTTTCGGAAAAAGAACTGAATGTCTTTGCTTCTCAATCCAGAATATTTCAGAAAAGGTTGGTCATTTAATTGCATTTTTAATCTCCGGCCTAACATTCAGTTATGCAGATGTATTTATCAAAAACCGCACAATTTCATCACAGTTCTATTCAATCAGTCTTGATCTGATAGTAGTGTTCTCAGCTATGGCGGCAATGCTGTTTATTTATATGATGTTTTACAAACTGCATGGCAGTTTCTTTGAAAACATCCTCAATGCGGTTATCTCCTTTGGTAAGGAGTCACCAAAACCAGCTAAAGATTTGGGAAATGCAGTCAGATATGCTGTAGATGAACACTGCATAATGTATAATCTTAAGACAGACAGTCTTGAGGAAGTTCTTTCTGTTTTAACCTCAAGAATGTATGACGTAAGAGCAATCAGCTCTAAAAATGAATTTTTAAAAGGAATCAAAGCAAAGCTTTTAATGAATCCTGCTGGTATTGCCCATGGAATTGCAATACCACATACCAGAGGCAGCTTTGTAAGGCGTTCAGCCCTTGCTGTAGCACATCTTAGCACTCCAATTGACTGCGGTGCTGCAGACGGCAAGCCTTGCGATCTGATTTTCCTGATTGCAGCACCTGATGACGGAAGATCACATATAAGCCTGCTTGGCAATTTATCACTAATGCTTAGTGAGCCTGGCTTTGCAGATAAACTAAGAAAATCGACTTCTCCAGAAGAAATTAACACCAGACTTATCACATGCGAAAAACAATTATTCAAATAAGCACATTTTTAGGATCACTTTTTCTTTTTGTTAACTGTTCTCAGGCACAGCCAACAGTCTGTGCTTCAATTCAGACATATTCAGCTCTAGAGAATATTAAAGACACCTACAAGAGCAGTTTTGACACTTTCTACGGAACAACAGATGACATCTACAACCGCGTTGTTTTCCATCAGGGTGAATGTTCACTTGTAATTGCCAGTGAAGAAAAGCTGATTGCTCTTTTAATTCAGTCAGGAAAGCTGAAAAAAGAAAAAGCTATGCCTTTTGTAAAGGCACCTTTAATTCTCTGGTCACCTGATGCCAATCTTTTCATGTATGACATCAAAGCAATTACCAGAAAGAAACTCAAATCAATGGCTATTCCTAAGGCAAATTTATCCTTTGTAGGTTTTGCAGCCAGCAAGATTACCAAACGCAAGTCTTTCCCAACTGGTTATTTAAAGAATCGTATCAGCAAGGTTGATAATGAGTTTAAAGCTTACAAACTTGCTACTTCATACAAAGCACAGACTGCTTTTATCACCAAGCCTCTGGTTATGCGCGATGGTTATGCAACCGGCTCATACTGGCTGGTTAAACGAGACTACTATCCACCAATCAAATACTTTATTGCTTCACTTGCTTTAGATGATGATTATGAGACTATGAATCTTATGAATTATATTATCGGAGATAATAGAGCAATGATAAGCTTTGAAAAAGCCGGGTTTGAAAAGCTTTCAAAGAAATAGACAATAACGGCACCACTGGTGCCGTTTTTATATCAGTTATCTTCGTTTACGTAGTAGCAGTCGAAGCGACAGGCTTTACCATCTACAAAACTTGAACGGCGAACATTCAGCTCAAGAGGTTTTTCATTTCCAGGACGCTTTACCACCAGATGATGTTTTACTCTGGTACACAGGTAGTTAGCATACTCAAGAGTGTCCTCATCAAATCCTACAAGCTCGTGAAAGATCCTCATTTCTTTTTTCACAAGCGCGCTCTTGTTGCGTTCTGGAAACATCGGATCATAGTAAATAACATCTGGCTTGGTAAGTTCAGCCGAACTTTGAGTAATTTCCTTTACTGAACCGTAACCTACAAGAGCTGGCAGACCATTTTTTAAGGATGATAAAACTTCAGGATCATGCTGCGCCTCATAAAGCGCTGATTTTAAAAGAAGATAAATTACAGGGTTACGCTCAAACATGGTTACAGAGCATCCTGCTGACTGCAGGATCATACTCTCTCTGCCAAGACCTGCTGTCGCGTCAAAAACCACAGGCTTATCAAGCTTACCCATTACAGCACGGCAGACAGCCTCACTCTTTTTCCCTGAGTGATTAAGTCTCCACAAAAGCTTACCTGAGCATAGAGAGATTTGAAAAGGCTCTGAACAAAGATCTTGATCATCAAGACAGAGTCTAACCCCGTTATGTGAACATAAAAGGGTCATATTGCACTCAAGGATCTTAGGGAATCTTTCCTTTATAAGTTCGGAGACAAACTCAGCATCTGCCTTTAAAGGGCAGTTCTGTTCTATTTCAAATTTGAGCATAATCAGGAACGGAACTTTCTAATTACATCTTCAAAGGAAGGTTTTACGCCTCGCCACAGTTCAAAGCTTAAGATTGCCTGACCTATCAGCATACCAAAACCGTCATGGGCCTTAGCCACACCAAGATCTAAAGCTTTCTTTGTAAAAACAGTCTGACCTTCTTTTCTGTACATCAGATCATAGGCAAAGGAGGCTGCTTTAAGAACCTCGTCAGATACACCAGGAAGTTCATCCTTTAAAGAGGCTGAGGTTGCATTGATGATGACATCGTATTTTGCTTCAAGATCGGCTAAGGCACATGCATCTACCCTGTCCTTATACAGCAAAGAAAGTTTCTGAGCCTTTTCAAAGGTTCGGTTGGCAATGGTTATGCTCTCTGGTTCTTCTTCAAGGATTGGCTTTAGAATACCCTGTGTTGCACCACCAGCTCCGATTATCAGAACCTTTGCACCCTTTAGTACACAGCCTAAACGCTTAAGATCATAAACAAGACCTCTGCCATCAGTATTATCACCGTAGATGGTGCCATCTTCCATTTTCTTTAAGGTATTTACTGCGCCGGCAGCCTTTGCATACTCTGACAGAGTATCAGCATAGTTGTATGCATCAAGTTTGCAGGGAACTGTGATGTTGCAGCCTCTGCCACCGTTATCAAAGAATCTGTCTGCCTGTAAATTAAAACAGCCATCTTCTACAAGTTCTCTGTCGTATACGAGATCCTGATTTGTGCTATCAGCAAAAAAGGTATGCAGATCTGGAGACATGGAGTGGGCAATCGGATTGCCAAATACTAAATATTTGTCAGTCATTTGAATTATTCTTTGAAGTTAGGACCAGCTCTTAAAAGCTTATGGTTCAGAGTATCGTAAATGGAAGTTGAAACCTTCTGACCCTGGCAAGGAAGAGTCAGTACAAGGTCAACCATATCGATTAGCTTTTTATCAAGCTCCTCGACAAGTGTTGAAGATGGTAGACCTGAAAAATTAGCTGAAGTTGAAATCAGAGGAACACCTGTAAGAGCACACAGCCTTTTAAAGCCCTCAAAGGCTGTTACTCTCAGAGCAACACTATGATCTTTTCTTAAGGCAGGGCTTTCAAAGTTGTCTTTACACTTGACAATAAAGGTGTGCGGACCTGGCCAGTATTTTGATAAAAGAGCCTTGTCATCAACTGATAAAAGCTCTTTATCTAAAATATTATCAAGTCTTTTCTCACTGTCTGACACGATAATCAGCCCCTTTGCACTGTCTCTGTTTTTTATGGAGATGATGCGTTTTACCGCATCATCAGAAAATACAGCACAACTTAAGCCATATACTCCTTCAGTAGGACAGATTACTACTCCTCCATCTCTGAGGACTGTGGCACAAAGGTTGATATCTTCAGTGATAATTGCGCTCATTAGAGGCTCTTTAACTTCTCCTGAAGAGCAGCATCCTTTGCCTTTACATCATCGCCAGCCTTCTTACGGTCAGCTTTTACCTTAGCATCAACCTCTGGATCGGTTAAAGCGATAATCTGAGCAGCAAGATAAGCGGCATTCTTAGCGCCAGCCTTACCTACAGCAACAGAAGCAACAGGGATACCACCTGGCATCTGAACAGTTGAATATAAAGCGTCAACACCTGAGAGCGGACCGCCGTCACAAGGAATACCAATTACAGGACGGGTGGTTCTTGCGGCAATGGCACCGGCCAGGTGTGCAGCAAGACCTGCTGCACCGATAAATACAGCACAGCCACGGCTTTGTGCATCAGCCACATATTCTGACACAACATCTGGAGTTCTGTGTGCAGAAGCTACACGAGCCTCAAATGGAATACCAAAACCCTTTAAAACTGACATGGTATTTTCAAGTAATGGTAAATCTGAATCAGAACCCATAATGATGGCAACAAATGCTTTTGACATAAAAACCTCTAAATAAAATCAAACTGATATAATTTTATCAGATCTTGTGGCTAGGATGGACGAATAATAAGTCTTTTACGCTTATTTTTGCTTTCACATAAAGGGTTGGCACAGACAAGCCCGATACCTGCCTTAAACTTTTTTTCAAACATAAGTGGAAATGCGCAACTCTCACATATTCTCTGAACCGGCTTTCCAGGAACAGAGAATGTACAGTCTGGATAATTCGAGCAGGCATAGAAATTTCTTCCAGAACGGTTCTGTCTTTTGGCAATTTTACCTTTTTTACAGATTGGACAGTCTATATCAAGCTGTTCCTGCGTATTATGGACAAAGGTACATTCAGGATAATTTGAACAGCCAATAAAAATACCAAATCGACCTTTTTTAACCTGCAGAGGTTCTCCACAGACAGGACATGGAGCCCCAACATCCCCTAAAACAGTGATTGAATGACTTACAGATACAGGTTTTAAATAGGAACAGTCAGGATAGTTTGTACAGCCTAAAAAGTCACCATGATCTGAATGCCTGAGCACAAGCTGGCTGCCACAGTAAGGACAAGGAGAGCCTTCAGAAAGCTCTTCTTCTGGCAGAGTAAAATCCTCAGTATCACTCATAAACAATCTCCGTTAAAACTGTCTTATTTTAACATTTTGCAATGTGACTTTGGAAAAACGGTTTAAAACCTTTTATTGGACATAATGTGTATTACCGTGACAACGCTCTTATTTATCAGATCATTATGCGTTAAACATCTTATAAGTGACAAATATTATTCATTATTAAAACATTTATTATTTTTTTGGAACTATATTCAGAATATCCATATATCTGGTACAGTTTTTTCATAGTGGTACAAAAATAATTATATCATTGCCACTTTTTTCTCAGGAGCTGAAGACATGAAAAGTATAAAGTTTTTTACTTTCAATCTGTTAGCCATACTTTTTGCTGCTGTTGCGTGTTCTCAGGCAAGTGCATCAGCTGATGGTTCAATCGCCATAAACGGCAATAAAGACACCAAAGACTACCCCGTTTTAAATCCATCAAAAACAAACAATGCCATCAATATGGACGGTGGTGATGAAGAAGCCTATGAACTTTACGGTTATAAGGACGATTCACTATCTTCAGAAAACAAGGGATCAATTGCCTCTAATCAGGTTCTTGCATCAGGATCTTCAGCAAAAAACCAGAATATGACTTTAGCTGATGCTGATAAACATATAAGACATGAGCTTGCAGCTTTGAAAATGCAACTTGATGTCTTAAAGAAGGAATTAAAGGAATTAGATGAAATAAGAAGTGATATTTTAGGTCTCAAGAAGGTCGCTCTGATGCATGCTCAGGGTATCGATGACAATTCCCGCGATATAGATTACCAGCTTAGAACCTTAAAGAATCTTGGTGCTGACATTGCAACCTCAAAAACAGATTTTGACGTAATTTCAAAGGAAATTGAAAGCCGTCTTGATAGAAAGGCAACTGAGCTTAGCGACACAAATTCTGTTCTGAACCTGAAAGTTGAAAAATCAGCAGATGAATTAAAAACACTAAAGATTGTAACCTACACTCTGTTCTTTGTAATTGTTCTTCTGGCAGGTCTTTTATTCCTGCTGTATAAATTAAGCAGACAGGTATCAAAGCTTAAGAAAAAGGATGAAAAGAAAACCAGAACCATAGTCTTTAAGAAACACTCTGAAGAAGAAAAAACAGAAACTGATGACAAGAAGAACAGCAGTTCTTATGAAGAGCAGGAAGAGCCATCAGCTGATAATGAGGCAAACGAAGAATCTTTAGAAGAGGCTGAAATTAAAAAGAAAATAGGTAAAAAGAAGGATAAGAAAGCCCAAAAACCTTCTCCAAAGCCATTCCACAGCCTGGTGTTAAGGATCAGCGATGATATAGCAAAAATGGAAACTCAGCTTTTCGGGCTTGAAAAGGACAGCGAGGATTACAAAGAGCTTAACAAAGCCATTGAACGCAAAAAGAAGATTGCAAAGGACAATGGTTATATTATTTCAGGCTACTCAGGACTTGAGTACCGCATTGATATGCCTTATGAAGCAGAATTTATCAAAGACACAACTCTTGATGAGGGTAAAGCATTAGTATGCGGTATGCTGAAAATGCAGGTTGAATACAAAGGACAGATTGTTCAGCAGGCAAAACTTCTGGTTCGTGAGAATTACTAAGCATGTTTTTCCTGTTTCCACATAAGCTCTTGGTAGCTTATGTGGAAAAACCCTCATTTATCCCCCTCATTTATTCCTCTTTAATGAAATTTTGTGCTTAAAAATGGTAAAATCAGACCACTAAAGAGAGGAATTATATGTCAGTTCGCAAAGTTGTTATTTATCCAGATGAAATATTAAGAAAGCCTAATGCAGAAATTACAGAATTTAATGAGGATCTCAAGACATTAGCCAAGGATATGTTCGATACCATGTACGAATTTGAAGGTATCGGTCTTGCCGGACCTCAGATTGGCGTCAACAAACGCATTGTGGTAATTGACATCCCTGAAGAGGATGGCTCTCAGGGCAAAAATCAGCTTGTCATCATCAACCCAAAGATCGTTAAATTAGAAGGTGCGGTGGTTGAATCTCAGGAAGGCTGTCTTTCTGTACCTGGTTATCAGGATACAGTACACAGATACGAAAGAGTAACTGTGGAATATCAGGACGTCGAAGGCAACAAATGCTCTTTTGACAATGTAGACGGATTATTTGCAATCTGCCTTCAGCATGAAATTGATCATTTAGAAGGCAAAGTCTTTGTAGATCAGCTCTCAAGAATGAAAATTGAGCGTCTTAAAAAGAAATATACAAAGATTATGAAAGAGCGAGAAGAATAGTTTGGATAAGAGAATCGTATTTTGTGGAACCCCTGATTTTGCGGCGGTTCACCTCAAAGCTCTGTTAGATGCCGGAATCAGACCGGTTGCTGTATATACACAACCTGACAGACCAGCAGGCCGAGGCCACAAGCTTTGTCCTTCTGATGTAAAGAAACTTGCCCTTGAGCATAATCTTGAGGTGTATACCCCAGAGAACTTTAAGAGCGAAGAAGACATAAATTTCTTTGAAAGCTTAAACTGCGATCTCTGTATTGTGGTTGCCTATGGCGTGATTCTGCCACAGAAAGTTCTTGATGCTTCAAAATACGGATTTATCAATGTTCACGGCTCAATTCTGCCTGAATACAGAGGTGCAGCTCCTATACAGCGTGCCCTGTTAGATGGTAAAAAACAGACCGGTGTATCTATCATGAAAGTCGAGTTAAAACTCGATGCTGGAGATGTATACGCTGTTGCCACCACTGATATCAGTGCAAGCGATACTTCTGGGACACTGTTTGACCGTCTTGCAAAACTTGGTGCAAAGACTCTCGTACAGAGCATTGAAGGCGTTATTGACGGCACCTTGAAAGCAGTTGCCCAGGATGAGGCAAAAGCCACTTACGCAAAGAAAATTTCAAAAGAAGAGTCTGCTATTGACTTTAATCAGGATGCATTTACTGTTGACAGAATAGTAAGAGGTTTGAATCCATGGCCGATTGCGACAACTACACTGAATGATATCAAATATAAGGTTTTTGAAACCACACCTTCTGATGAGAAGGCAAATGCAGCTCCAGGAACCATCATTGAGTGCAATAAGGAAGGCATTAAAGTTGCCTGCGCTAATGGTGTAATTACCCTTATTACTATTCAGGCTCCAGGCAAAGGTCAGGTAAAAGCAGCCGATCTTGCCCGTTCACGTAAAGAAGAATTTGCAGCAGGTAAACAATTTGTCTGAACTTAAACCAAAACTCTCTTTAAAAAGAAAGACTGACGGACAGGCTACAAGACCTGGTACCATTAAAAAGGGTCTAGAAGTAAAAAAATCAGGCTTTCACAAAGAAGGCAAACAAAGCGAAACCTTTCACAGGGAAACCTACCGCAAGGACGGAAAGGGTAAAGGCAGTTTCAAGGCCAAGACTTCTGACAGCCGTAATTTCAAGACCCATAAAATATCAGAGAAAAACGGAGTTGCCGGTTCTTCATCCAGAGCAGCTGCCGCCCAGTGCGTAAATGCAATTGAAGAGGGTATGTCGCTCAATGAGGCTCTGCCTGCATTTACAGCTGAACTTGACAGCAGAGACAAGGCTTTCGTTCAGGAAATTGTCTACGGAACCTTAAGACACAAGAGACTGCTGTCAACTACTGCTTCAGCACTTTTAGATAAAGGTCTTAACCAGAAGAACAATCTTGCCAGAACCCTGATTATCTGTGCCATTTATCAGCTGCTTTTTACAAGAGCACCTGCTCACGCAGTAGTGAGTGCAACTGTAGGAGCCTGCCAGCTCTGTCACTGCAAGCAGTTAACTGCACTGGTAAATGCTGTCCTGCGCCGTTTCTTAAGAGAGGGAGCTCATCTAGCCCATAGTGCAGATCCATGTGTGGAACAGTCTTTCCCTCAGTGGCTTTATGAAGAGCTTGTCCGTGACTATGGAGAAAAAACACAGGAGATTATGCGTGCTTCAAATGAGCATGCTCCAATGTTCATTCGAGTAGAAACATCTAAAATAAGCATTGATAACTATCTAAAAGCTCTTAACACTGTTTCATTGGATGCAAAAAAGATTGACTCCTGCCCTAGTGCACTGATGCTTGAAGAGCCTGTTTCCGTAGACAGACTGCCGTTTTTTGACCAGGGTTATGTGGCAGTTCAGGATCTCTCAGCACAGAAAGCAAGCTACCTTTTAGACATAACAGGCAGAATGAAGATTCTTGATACCTGTTGTGCACCAGGAGGAAAGAGTGCCCATATCCTTGATATTGCAAAGGGCAATGCAGATTTAACTTGCACTGATATTGATGAAAAGCGACTTGAAAGAACCAAAGAGAATTTAAACCGACTGAATTATTATCCAAAAGTACTCTTATGCGATGTCAGTGAAGATATCTCTAAACTTGAAGGTCCTTTTGACAGGATTCTGGTTGACGCCCCATGTTCAGGCACAGGTGTAATCAGAAGACACCCTGATATCAAGTGGCTCAGACGCAAAAAAGATCTTGAGGTATTAAATAAAACTCAGGAAAAGATTTTAGATAACGCTTTCTCACTTTTAAAGGAAGGCGGAATTCTACTTTATACCACCTGCTCAATATTAAAATGTGAAAATGACAGACAGGTGGAAAACTTCCTTAACCGACATGAAAACGCAAAGCTCCATCCGTTTAATATGAATGGCGCTCAGACAGGCACCTGCCAGGTTCTGCCAGGACAGGAAAATGCCGACGGCTTTTTCTATGCACGCTTTATTAAGGTGAAAAGTTAAAGTCAAACATCAGGAAAACACATGAAGATCATTATATTAGGCTCTGGTAATGTTAGTATTGAGCTTGCCAAATACCTAGTAAGTTCAGGACACGCTGTAACCATTGCAGATCAGGATTTTGCTGCCCTGTCAGATCTTGGCAACCGCATTGATCTGCGTGTGGTCCAGGGAGATCCATCATCACCTGTAACTTTAAGAAAGGCAGGTGCTGAAAATACCGAGCTTTTAGTAGCAACCACAAGTGATGATGAAGCTAATATCACCGCATGCTGTGTTGCTCATTTCCTCTTTAAGATCCCAAGAAAGATTGCCCGTATCCGCTCTATCGATTATTTAAGAGAGCAGAATACTCTGTTTGGTCCAGACTCCATCCCTATTGACCATATCATTGCAACTGAAAGAATCATTACAGAAAACATCGAAGCAATGATGGAACTTCCTGGTATCAGTGCCTATGCTTCTTTTGATAACAACCGAGTAGTAGTCGTAAGCTCAAAGGTTGAAAGAGGAGGTAAACTGGTTAAAAAGGAAATCTCAAAATTCAACCGATATGACGGAAAGGCATGCGTTCTTGCCGTATACCGTAACGATAAATTGATTACCAATATGGATGAGGAATTCTTTGAGATTGGTGATGAGGTTTACTTCTGCTGTGAAAGAGACAGAACATTATCTCAGCTCTCAGCTCTGCGTCCTCTAAAAATTGGTGACAGAAACATTACCATCGCCGGCGGTACACATATTTCAGACTCTCTTGCAGAAACCCTTTCTGAACGTTACAACATCAAAGTTATAGAGATGGAAGAGGCAAGAGCAAACCGACTTTCAAACAAGCTGCAGTACACTGACGTGAATGTTTACTGTGCTGATCCTATGGATATTGATTTCATGCGTGAGGAAAACCTCGACAGCTCTGATTTATACATCGCGGCTACGCCTCATGATGACACCAACATCATGTCCTCCCTGATTTACAGCCGTATCCATAACGTTAAGACCCTGGCGGTTTTAAGAAGTGAAAGCTATGTAGATCTGGCTTTAAATGACAAGACTGATATTGATGCAGTAGTATTCCCTAAGGAATCTATTATTTCAGCCATGCTCTCTAACATCAGACAGGAAGGTGTTGAAAACATCCACCTGTTCAGACAGGGACGCTCTGAAGCAATTGAGCTGACTATTCGCGGATCAAAACTCTCAAGCAGAGTTGTAGGCCACAAAGTTGAATCACTGAATCTGCCTAAAGGCGTAAAACTCGGACTTGTAATACGCGATCGCAAGCTTATGATTGCAGAGAACTCTCTGGTTCTCAAAAACGGTGATAAAGTAATTGTTTATCTTGATGACAACCAACTGGTAAGAAAGGTGGTAAGCACCTTCAGACCATTCTCCTTCTGGATTCCTAAAAAGTGGTCGTAGATTTTAGACTGGTAGCAAAGCTTCTGTCACCGGCTTTATTTTTATTCGGTGTAGTAGCCACTATTCCATTTTTCTTTGCAGCCCTGACTGAAACTGACGGACAGAGTTCTTTCCTTTTTGCAGCTGCTTTAAGTCTGCTTTTAGGTATTATCTTCAGACTGATTGGTAAAGGCGCAGGTCAGTACACCTCACTTCGAGTGCTGTTTTTATTTACCACCTCGCTGTGGGTGATAGTTGCCCTGATTGCAGCTATTCCAATCTATCTTGAGCTGCCAGAGATAAACTTCTACAAGGCAGTGTTTGAATCCTGTTCAGGTCTTTCAACCACTGGTGCCACTGTAATTACTAATCTTGAATATAAACCTCGCTCCATTCTGCTGTGGAGAGCAATTCTGCAGTATTTAGGAGGCGTAGGCTTCGTGGCGTTGGCGGTGGTAATTCTTCCTGTCTCTGCAATGGGTGGAATGAGTATCTTCAAAACAGAATCATCTTCTTTTGACGACTCATCAAAATTTACTCCTCATTTAAAGACTATGGCCATATCTCTGTTCGTCTGGTATGTAGCAGTGCTGATCGCATGTTCTTTATGCTATTACTTTGGCGGAATGAACAATGTCTTTGATGCCATTACAACAGCCATGTGTACGGTTGCTACCGGCGGTATGACAAATACTGATATGTCCATGAACGGTACCTCTCCGGCAATTCAGTACACAGCAATTGTATTTATGTTTATCTCAAGCTGCCCTTTTATGCTAATCCTGTCTTCTATTTCAGGAAAATTCATTACTTTCTTTAAAGATCAGCAGGTAAAAGGTTTCTTCTTCATAAACGCAATTGTTGCCATCGCAGTTATGATTTCACTAATCTTTGTTAATGGCTATGATCTGGAAAAAGCATTTAGAATAGCAACCTTTAACGTTGTTGCCATTACTTCAACCACTGGCTTTGGTTTAGAGGACTTTACCTTATGGAATCCTTTTGCCTCCTGTGTATTCCTGTTTATTCTGGCAATCGGCGGATGCTCAGGTTCCACATCAGGCGGTATCAAAACATTCCGTCTGCAAATCTGTTATTCAATGTTTAAAACTCAGCTGCAGAAGCTGATCCACCCACATATCGTTAGTGAACCTCGTTTTAAGGGCCAGGTTATCGATGCAGCCACACTGTCATCTGTTATTACCTATCTTGTGTCCTACATTCTGCTTGCAATGATATCCTGTCTGATTGCCTGCTCTTTGGGTCTTGATATTGGCGATGCGGGAACTGCCACCATTTCCTGTCTTTCAAACATCGGTCCTGCTATGGGAACCACCTTAAATCCATCTACCAATTTCTCTTCACTGTCCAATTCACTTTATGTGCTCTTCAGTGCGGATATGATCTTTGGCCGACTGGAAATTCTGCCGGTACTCCTGTGCTTTACCAGAATGTTTTACAGAAGATAATTTATCTGTTTATATACACAAATGGCGCCAGTGGCGCCATTTTTCTTAAAAACAGATTTAATTTAATAGTAAATCCAGAAATCAATAATCAGTACAATTATCCATGCAAGATTGTGAATGGTACATCCAATCAGACAGTACTTTCGCTCACGGGCAATCTTCTGGCTGTTCTCATAATGAATATTGGCTCTGAAAGTAGAAGCTGCAAGTGGCAGACAGGCAAAAGCAATTACTATAGCTTCCCACTGTTTATGATTAAAGAAGCTGGCTCCAATCGAAAGAAGCGCAGAAACACCACACAAAATTGCCATATAAATAGCGGATTTCTTATAGCCTAAACGGGAGGCAATAGTGCTCTTTCCGGACAGTCTGTCTTCCATAATATCTCTCATGGCTGAAACATGCAGCACCATCATTGACTGCAGTCCAATTGCTAAACCTAGAGCAATAGTATCGTAGTACCAGTCAATATCAACTCCGCTGGCACCCTGAATTAAGATTTGGGAGCCAATAACAGATGCAAGACCAAAGAATGCCAGAACCGCAATATCACCAAATCCCTTATAGCCGTAGGCAAAACCAATGGTGTAGAAAATTGCAGCCATAATGGCAAGTACTCCTAAAAATGCAAACTTTGACAGGAGCTCTAGGTTGTCACCTACTGCCATTACAAGAACCATGATGCCAGTGATGCTGGCCATAATAATCACAAGAGCCATTGCCTTGCGCAATGTGGTAAGAGAAATCGACCCTAACATTACAGCTCTAATCGGGCCAACTCTGTTAGGACCATCTGCTCCTTTGATTGCATCACCATAATCATCAGCAAAGTTACTTAAGATCTGCAGGAGCACGCCTGTTACGATAATTAAAAGAGCAACAGTAAGTGTGTAAGCATTAACCACACCGTAGTAAAAGCCTAATGAACAGCCTACTCCGCAGTTGGTGCTGGCTAAAATCAATGTCTTAGGTCTTATCTCACCCATCCAGTCGCTAATCATATTTAATCCTTAGATCTTATTATCAGTAAAAAACTTTATACCTGTTAAAAGGTGCCTAGAGTATAGCCTATAAGCATTTATGAATACATAAGGTAATCTGTAAATAAAACTGCAAGCCACATTAAATTATGGCAGATAAAGCTTACAGTAAAGAAGGTGGAATTGGCAGATTCTGTAATACCCTTGATATCATGCTGTAAAAACATAAAAAGTGAGTACAGAATAGGGATCATGGTCAGCATTAAAAGACAGATTTCCCAGGCCTGATGAGATTTAAAACAGGCGATACATGAGAAAATCAGTGCCATTGACACCATTACAACCAGAATAACCTTGGAAATACTGTAGGAAAAGAGCAGCGACAGATTCTTTTTACCCTTTGAAATATCGGATTTTAATGCCTTAACAGTATGGAACTGCAGTACAACTACAGAGACAATGCCGCATGCAATGGACAAAAGAATTGAGTCAGGATAAATATCAAAACTCTCAACACTCTTGTAAATAATTAAAAGCTGAGAGCCTGAAACAAACATTGAACCTAAAAATAAAAAGACACCGGCTGATACTATAAAGTTGTTGTAATAGCTGTTTGCTGCTGTAAAAAGTACAGATAAAATTACCGCAATGGTAACCATAAAGGCAAACCAGGACACACTCTGAATATCAGAGCCTACTGCCATCACAATAGCCGTAAACCCCAGGATTGAGGTAATCAGGGTAATAATGGCCATCGTTTTGCGAACAACTGTAATCGATGTTGATCCAACCATCAGAGGAATTATTATTCCTTTATGCTTGGACTTTCTGTAACGGTTATAGGCTGAGGCGTATGAAACCGAGAAATTGCATAAAAGACATATTCCGACAGAGGTTGCAAGAATAGTAAGAGCCAGCAGCACTGAATCGAAACTGAACTTGCCATAATAAAATCCCAGTCCGCATCCAAGCAGGCAGTTGCTTGTTCCCAACAGAATATTTAAAAGATTTGAACCGCGAACAGAATCTGAAAACATAGTCTTTAAGCAAAATTGAAAATCTGCGTTATTTTAATGGATTTTTTAACATGTTTGTAAAATATATCTGAAAATCAAGTATAGAACACAAAACCTTCTGAAACGTTTGCAGATAAAACACATCAAAAATACCTTTATCCAAATTTGTACTAGTTTTAACATCTTTAGTTACAACTATTTCTTTCATAAAATTTTTCTATCGAACTTACTTAAAAAAATTTTTCAATAGCAATTATTTCCATGTAACATTGCAAATAACGTGTTATAAAATTTTCAAAATTTTAATTTACTTTCTTTTATCAGTTTTCTTAAATAATCTCGAGTATTTATATGCAGTTGCTCCTTTAAATATTCCTCGTTTATTAGTCACTTTAGAAATATCCCAATTACCAACGTACTGATTAAAAGATTTTGCGCGAGCAAACATCCATAACATCTCTGTAACATTAGATGTATCCCAATTTCCTATTGGCTGATTGAATGATTTTGCTCGAGTAAACATCCACCCCATACGAGTAACTTTTGAAGTATTCCAATTTCCAATCGGTTGATTAAAAGATGTTGCATCACGAAACATACCTTCCATATAAGTAACATTTGATGTGTCCCAATCTCCAATTGGTTGATTAAAAGATTTAGCAAAAGCGAACATTGCAGCCATAAAACATACATTAGAGGTATCCCATTCACCTATTGGATGATTGAATGACTCTGCACCGCAAAACATGCCATTCATATTAGTAACATTTGAAGTATTCCAATTACCTATCGGTTGATTGAAGGAATGTGCGGCACAAAACATACCCCCCATATTTTCAACTTTAGAAGTATCCCAATTACCTATTGGTTGGTTAAAAGATATTGCTGCTTCGAACATATTATTCATATCAGTAACATTTGAAGTATTCCAATTTCCTATATCTTGATTAAATTTTGAGGCATTACTAAACATAAAACTCATATCAGTAACGTAAGAAGTATCTTTTAAATTCACATATTCAAGTTCTTCAAAATATTCAAAAGCATATGCTAATGAGGTTACTTTTGGGGTAAGTACAATTTCAAATTCAATTCTATGAATAGACTTGATTTTATTTGCTCTTTTGAAAGGATTATTCCTTAAAAGATCATCTTGCCAATCCCACCTATGTTCATCTTCTTTTGGTCTTCTTGTAAATTCGTAATTTATAGTTAAAGAATCTAAATCGTTATTTATGATTTTTTCGAGAAGTTCATCGGTAATATCATCTGCTGAATTTAGTATAGGATTTCGTGAAATATCCAAATTTGTACTAGTTTTAATATCTTCTGAATTAAAAATTTCTATCATAAAATTTCCCTATCAACTGTACTTGAAAAATCTATTTTTCAATAGTTGTTATTTCCATGCAAAAATGCAAATGAGTGTGTCGGATATCGGTTATCAAATTTACAAAAATTTTAATTTACTTTCTTTTATCAGTTTTCTTAAATAATCTCGAGTATTTATATGCGGTTGCTCCTTTAAATATTCCTCGTTTATCAGTCACTTTAGAAATATCCCAATTACCAACGTACTGATTAAAAGATCTTGCGTTGTTAAACATCCATCTCATATCAGTAACGTTTGAAGTATTCCAATTTCCAATTGGTTGATTAAAAGATTTTGCACTTGCAAACATGGCTCTCATTTTTGAAACTTTAGAAGTATCCCAATTTCCTATTGGTTGTGTCAAAGACGCGTGAGTTTGTCCACTTTCTGCTCTCTCATTTTGTCCTCGTCAATTCAGTTTCTGCTATCTGATTTTGTCACAACATTCAGAAAGGCAAAATGCATAGCCTAGTGGCCATGCATTGTTTACGGTTTAACACCAGCTAAAGCGTTTATTTTATGAATATCGCAATCATATAGAGTATAATTGCACAGAAAATTTTATGCGGAGAAAAAATAAAAAATGTTATTTGACGATCCAGCCCTGCGTCAGCTTAAGAGCGCCTTCTCCTCTGAGAAAGTACGTAAAGAAGGTTTTGTAAAAGCAACTGACAGAGGATTTGGCTTTTTAGAGGTGGAAAAGGATTCATTCTTTATCACCCCAGATGATATGAAAAAGGTCATGAGCGGTGATCGTATCGTTGCATACTTAGAGGATGACAGGAACGGCAAGTCACATGCTGTGCCAGAAAAACTTGTTACCCCGTATTTAGACAGATTTGTTGCAAGAATTGATCACATTGCAGGCGATAAAATCACTGTAAGTGTTGATAATCCAGCTATCAAAACAAAGCTTAGAGCCGACGATGTCCGCAAGGATAAAAGCTCAAAATTAAAGCATGGTGACTGGGTTATCTGCAAGCTCAAAAAGCATGCTTTAAAAGACAACTGCTTTTTTGCAAACCTGATTGAATTTGTATGTGACAGAGATGATCCAAAGACTCCATGGACCGTAAGTCTGCGACGTTATGATCTGCCATTAGTTGAGCCTGCTGATGCCAAGTTCAACTTCCTAGAAGAAAATTTAGAACGCGAAGACTTAAGAGAGCTTCCTTTTGTAACCATTGACTCAGCTCATACTGAAGATATGGATGATGCTCTTTATATTGAAAAGAACGGCGACACCTTCACCTTATATACAGCTATTGCAGATCCAACCGGCTATGTAAGTGAAGATAGCGAACTTAATGAGTTAGCATCAAAGCGCTCTTTCTCAATCTATCTGCCAGGAAGAGATATTCCAATGCTTCCTCGCGTGCTCTCACAGGATTTATGTTCTTTAAGAGCAAATGAGGACAGACCTGCATTGGTTGGCATCATGACCATAAAGGCTGACGGTGAGCTTGTAACCGAAAAAACACGCTTTACCCTTGCCACCATCAAATCACATGGCAAACTGATATATAACGATGTTTCTGATTATCTTGAAGGGATTGAAGAGGCTTCATTCAAGCCTGATGATGTAACCAAAGCACAGCTTGAACTGCTAGTTGAGTTTACAAAAGTTCGTGATCATTACCGTTCTACTCATGCGGCAACCTTTAAGAACCGCCCAGACTATGAGTTTATCCTCAAGGATAACGGAGCTTTAGATCATATCGAGGTAAATCACCGTCGCATCGCCAACCAGATTGTTGAAGAGTGCATGATTGTATCTAATGTGGCTGCAGGTTCATTTTTAAGCGAAAACTTAAAGTCAGGTATCTTCAATATTCACCGTGGCTTTGATATGAAAAAACGTCGCGATATTGTAGAGCTTTTAAACAAAGAGAACTGCCCGTTTGAAGAAGACAAGCTTGATACTTTATCAGAGTACAACAGGATTAGACGCTTTGCTCTTGATAACAACAATGATTATCTGGACAGCCGTATCAGAAAGCTTCAGGAGTTCTCTGAAATGGGTATTGCACCAGGTCCTCACTATGCTTTAGGCGTAGAGAACTATGCCACCTGGACTTCACCTATCAGAAAATACGGTGATATGGTAAATCACCGTCTGATTAAGTCTGTAATTGCAAGCACAGTATCTCCTAAGCTCCCTGATGAGACTCTTTTAAAGATCATGAACGAGTCAAAGCGTACTAACCGTATGGCTGAACGTGATGTAAGAGACTGGTTGTATGTTGAATTCTTAGAACCTGAGATTGAAAAGAAGACTGCCTTTACCGGCCTCATCTTTGATGTTTCAAGAGGTGGCATCAAGGTTCTGCTAGAAGAAAACGGCGCGATGGTATTTATGCCTTATTCAATGATGTGCACTGACAACGAATCCTTAACTCTGGTTTCAGATTCAGGCTGTGTACTTGTAAAGAATGAATGTGTATACCGTCTTGGCGATAAGATGAAAGTTAAGGTGGTTGAAGTTAACAAGGCAACCCGTTCAATTATCGCTGCCCCTGTAGAGAGTGTTGGAGGGCTGATGCTTCCAGATCCATATGCTCCTAAGGTACAGACCAAAACTCAAGGCAGGCGCCGCTAAAATTTTTCTTTACGCCGGCTGAAATATTAAAGGCTCCGCTAATTAGGATCTATAAAAAACTATAAAATTATACAAATTGTTAATAATTATAATCTTTTAACCTAATTCCTGTTTCAACGCTGCTGGTTGCAAG
>ONCB01000172.1 GCA_900316175.1 uncultured Succinatimonas sp. | reverse complement strand
TTTATATTCAGCCTAAAAGCAATTCATTTATTACGTGTTGATCCTAATTTTTGAGCTTTGATATTTGCTCTCTTTTCAACATGTTTTTATGAAGATCTACATATTTTTATCCGCTTAGAAATGACATATCGGCACAGATTGTGCCGATATGTCTGTTGAGATGATGTTTTTAGATTGCGTTAAAAGCGTTGCTCAGATCTTCGATAATGTCATCGACGTTTTCTGTACCAATTGAGAGTCTTATAGTGTTCTCAAAGATACCGGCACTGCTTAATTCCTGCTCAGAGAGCTGTGAATGAGTAGTTGAGGCTGGATGGATTACCAGAGACTTCACATCGGCAACATTAGCCAGCAGTGAGAAAATCTTTAAATTGTCAATGAACTTGAAAGCCTCTTCTCTGCCGCCCTTTATATTGAAGGTGAAGATTGATGCACCACCGTTAGGGAAGTATTTGGTATACAGAGCATGATCAGGATGGTCTGCAATCTGTGGATGATTTACTTTTTCAACCTTTGGATGCTTAGACAGAAAATCAACCACTTTCTGAGTGTTTGAGGCATGTCTTTCAAGTCTTAAGGACAGTGTTTCCACACCCTGAAGAAGCAGGAAGGCATTAAATGGAGAAATGGTTGCACCTGTATCACGAAGAATAATAGCTCTTAAGTAGATGATAAAGGCAAGTGAGCCTACTGCATCGGCAAAGGCTAAACCGTGATAGCTTGGGTTTGGTTTTGCAATCTGTGGATAGTTGTCGGCGTTCTTCTTCCAGTCAAATTTGCCTGAATCTACAATGATTCCGCCTAGGGTGGTACCGTGACCGCCAATGAACTTGGTTGCTGAGTGAACCACGATATCAGCACCATGCTCAATAGGTCTAATCAGATATGGGGTACCAAAGGTATTGTCAACTACTAAAGGTAAGTTGTGCTTGTGGGCAATCTTGGCAATAGCATCAATATCTGGAATATCTGAATTTGGATTACCTAAGGTCTCAATATAGATTGCTCTTGTATTTGGCTTTATTGATTTCTCAATCTCATCAAGATTGTGAGTATCAACAAAGCTTGTAGTGATATTAAACAGTGGCAGAGTGTGTGCTAGAAGATTGTAGGAACCGCCATAGATTGTTTTTTGGGAAACAATGTGTCCGCCATTTGCAGCAAGAGCCTGAATCGTGTATGAGATCGCGGCAGCTCCGGATGCTACAGCAAGGGCAGCTGCACCACCTTCAAGAGCTGCCAGTCTCTTTTCAAGAACATCCTGAGTAGAGTTGGTAAGACGTCCGTAAATATTGCCGGCATCCTTAAGACCGAAGCGATCTGCCGCATGCTGAGAATTATGGAAAACGTAAGAAGTTGTCTGATAAATAGGAACAGCTCTTGCGTCTGTTGCTGAATCTGCCTGTTCCTGACCTACGTGTAACTGTAATGTTTCAAATCTGTAACCCATTTTTTAAGTCCTCTTTCTGTTATGACCTGGATAAAAATTTAACTTCTGATTTATTACTGATAAATCCTATGGACTTAATAGTATTTGGACCGTAGAAAGAATGCAACAAGTTGATAATACTTTGTTTTGATAGTTGGTAATAAAAAGAAACTATAGATTTTAATCTTTAAAATCAGTAGGTTATTTTTTGCTGTTAAACTTTGACTATTATGTAATAGGAAAAATATATAGAGCCTTATTAAGGCAAACTTATATACAGTTTTGAAATAGCTTTATTCTGAAGAAAAGAAAAACAGAGCTTACTAAAAACTCTGTTTTCTATTATAAAAAGGCTGACTACCAGTCAATGCCCTCATCAATGGCACCGTCTGAAAAGGTATACTGACTAAGTGAGTTTTCTTTGCATTGAATACAGATAAACTTAAGTCCATCATCTTTGGCTCTTATTTTTCTGACAACACTAGGAGAGAGTCTGAACACCGAGCCCTGTGAAATTTCTGTAACACTTCCATCGGTATAAACCTGACCTGAACCTTCAAGTACCACATAGCACTCCTCATTGAGTTTATGGTGGTGGAAAAAAGGAGCCTCAGAGTTAGGAGCCATGTTGTTTACAGAAACCTCGCATCCGGTAAGTTTTATCAGATCGTGAAGTTCAGATCGGGGCGCCTTAGAGGAAATCTTTGCAAAGCTAAATTTACTGTCTTTCATATTGATCTCCAGAAATTAACTGCTGGTATTTACAAGCATCAATGCTACGCAGTGGTATCACTTGAAGATTATAGTATAAATAAATTTATTGATCAGCTGATGATAGGTCAGTTAGGCACAACAGAAGTTGCTGCCGTTGGAATTGCATCAAAACTTCTGCTGCTGCTTTCAATGTTCATTTCAAGTATCTGCGTTGGCTACAATATTCTTATAAGCAGAGCTCTAGGTGCAGGACAGACATTCAATTCTGTTAAAATATCAAAAATCTGTGAATAAATAATCTGTTCCATCTCTCACCTCTTACTGTTTATTCTTTTTAATTAGAAGATATTACCAATCTGTAAAAAGTAAAATAAAAGATCTTCCTAGTGTGAAAGGATTCAAAGATATTAAAAAATAAAATTGTTATGAGAAATGAGGTGAATTTATGTACTGTATAAACGAAAAAATCCTGAGTAAACTCTTACTCAGGATCTCGTAATAGATGGCGGAACGGACGGGGCTCGAACCCGCGACCTCCTGCGTGACAGGCAGGCATTCTAACCAAGCTGAACTACCGCTCCGCGAATTGGATGCCTGGC
>ONCB01000058.1 GCA_900316175.1 uncultured Succinatimonas sp. | reverse complement strand
TTTGTGAATCAAATCACACTGATTTTTTAATGAGCTGACAGTCTGCTGTGAGACTGTCATAATGGATTAGTTTTCGGTTATTTCGTACCAATTACATAATTATAGTAAGCTCAAAGCTGTACATTGTTAGTGCTGTTATTTTATCTTATAACAGAAAACTTAAAAGAATTTTATCAGTAAAATTTGAACCTCAAGAGTTACAAAAGGACAAACAAATGGTTGATGATATGGTTGTTAACAATGTCCGTTCCCCTGTTGGCAATCTGCTCTTAAGAACTCTTGCCATGCCAAGAGATACAAACCCAGCAGGAGACATTTTTGGCGGTTGGATTATGTCTCAGATGGACATAGCAGGAGCCACCCTGGCAAGAGAAATAGCCAACGGTCGTGTAGTGACAGTAGCTGTCGAGGCTATGTCATTTTTAAAGCCGATTTCAATTGGAGATATTGTCTGCTGCTATGGACGTTGTTTGAAGGTTGGACATACCTCAATGCAGATCCATCTTGAACTGTGGGTCAAAAAGCTGATTCAGAGCGAAAAACACGAAAGAGTGGAAAGGCATCTGGTAACAGAGGGATGTTATACATATGTATCTGTCGACAGTAATGGAAAATCAAGACCTCTTCCTGAGACTGCAGCTATAGTTGCAGAAAAAGGAATTGATGCGGCAAGTGTAGGTTTAAACCCTGACGGCACAGCAAAAGCTTTTGGACTTCAATAAAAAATAAGGAAGAACATTGTGCTCTTCCTTATATAATCAACTTTCTTGACACTCCCGTCAGAAAAGCTGTGAAGGCAGTTTTAATTTTTCCTTATAAGGAAAAGTTTTTTCGAACTCTTCAAAGTCTTCTTTATTCTGCATGGCACAAAAATAAATCTCAGGAGTTCTGTATTCACCGCTTATTCCATCAAGAGCGCCTGATTGAAGTTCCTTTAACATCAGAAAATCACAGAGCTTATCTTTTGGAAAATCGTGATAAGAAATGTTTTTCTTATAGGCATAATCAAATCCGCACTTTTTGTAAAATCTGATGTCTCCTTCAAAACAAACAGCCTTATATCCGAGTTTCCCAGCCTCTTCCAAACCATATTCAATAAGCATCTTTCCATAGCCATTGTTTTGAAAAGCTCTGTCAATACAAAGTGGTCCCATAGTAAGGATTGGATATAGGTAACCATCTGTTAAGATTAGTTCTGCCTTTGCAAATATATTCTGACCAATAATTTGTCCATTTTTTTCTATGACAAAATCAAGTTCTTCAATATAGTCTTCTGATTCTCTCAGATTTTTGATTACATAATGTTCCAAACAGCCTGGCTGATAGACATTAAAAAAACAGTCTCTGATTAAATTTTCAACAACTCTGAAATCTGTTTTCTTTGTATTGCGGATAATAATTTCTTTATTCATTAGTAATTCCTGAATTTATGTAAGTTAGATTAAAGTTAAAAGCCTTAAAATCTGTCTGCCACAATATCCAGATGCAAATTATATTTTGCCAAAAATACACTCCACAGATAAATCGCACTTTTGCTGTAGTATAAAAAAATAAAAAAAAGAGGAATCATTCTTTCTGATTCCTCACATAAAATCACATAATTTTAAAATAAATTCGTGTGATATTTAAAATTTACTCCTGATTAACAAGTGTTTTAAGAACATCTATCTCTTTACCAACCACAAGGTCAAAGTTCTTTAAAACATCATCTGTCATATTGATTCTTGACTGATACATAAAACCAACAATAAACATGCCTAAATGTTCTACAGCAAGACCGACATTCAGATTTTTTGGTAACTGCTCTCTTTCTATGGCGTTTCTAATTACTGCACTTATGAAATCGCGTCTTGACTGAGCAAACTTCATAACCTTAGCTTTTAAAAGCTCATTGGTTGAACCACCGTTGATAATGGAAATAACCATAGAGAAAATTGAGGAATTAATGTAGTTGGTAGATTGAGGATCAATCATCATCATAAGCCATCCTCTTAACTTACCTAACGGATCTTCCTCATGGCCTAATGAAGCTTCATATAAATAGCTTCCAGAGAACTGATCTTTGTCAAGTTCCTCACAAAGGGCTGCAAATAAATCTTCCTTGTTTTCAAAATGCCAGTAAATAGCTCCTCTGGTAACATTAGAGTATTTTGCAATATCAGAAAGACTGGTTCTTTCAAAACCTCTTCTGGAAAAAAGTCTCAAAGCAGACTCCAGAATACGTTTTCTTGTTTCTAAAGAGTCATCATGAGTTTTACGTGGCATATTCCTACCTTTAATATTTATTTATTGTTACTAGTTTTACTATATAACAATTTTTCGGCATTTTACATACATAGTACAAAGATTTGTATGTATTTTTTCATAAAAGGTGCATTTTAAGGCGTTTTGAGCAGGTTATACACATAAAAACAAATGAAAAACTCTTTTACAACGCAAGTTTAAAGGTATAGATGTAATTAAAATTGGTATTTTTTTCTTTTCAAATTCTTTTTTTCCATACATATATCTGTAAATTGTGCAATACACCTGAGGTTTTTATTGTAAGATAATATACGTATTAATTTTATTAAACTAAATAAATGTAAATAAATTTATCTTCTGAAGGTGTAATTTATGTCTTTGTTTGACTTCAAAAAACTGACTCTTCCTTGTATAGCAGCATCAGTTTTGGCTTTAACAGCATGTGATCAGGTCCAGCAGCAGCAAAAGCAGGCCATGCCTGTTGATGTTTATACAGTAAAAACCATGGATGTACCTGTAATCTCCCATCTGACTGGTCGTGCAAATCCAACCAGAAAAGCAGAAGTAAGACCACAGGTAAACGGTATTTTACAGAAGCGTCTTTTTGTTGAGGGATCAACAGTTCAACAGGGAGATCAGCTCTATCAGATTGATCCGGACCTTTACAATGCAAAAGTTGCAAGTGCAAAGGCATCTTTAGCCAGTGCCCAGGCAAATCTTCGCAGTGCAAAGCTCAAAGCTACCCGTTATGGAAAGTTAAGAAATGACAATGCCATCAGCTCTCAGGATAATGATGATGCACAGGCAGTATATTTAACTGCTGAAGCATCTGTAAAAGCAGCTGAGGCTGAATTAAAGACAGCAGAGATTAACCTTGCCTACACCAAGGTATATGCACCTATTTCTGGTACTATTTCAAGATCAGATATCACTGAAGGTGCTTTAGTATCTGCAGGTCAGCAGAGTCCTTTGACCACCATTCAGCAGTTAGACCCAATCTACATCGATATGGGTATGACTGCAGAAGAGCATATTGCCATTAAAAAGAATCTTATAAACGGTAAGCTGCTTAACAACGGCAAGGCATCTGTAGATATCTTCTATTCAGACGGAACTCCATACGAGCACAAGGGTGAAGTTGCCTTTACTGATGTATCAGTAAACGAATCAACAGGTATGGTTAATTTAAGAGCAATCGTACCAAACCCTGATCATATCCTCCTTCCAGGCATCTTCTTAAGAGGTGATATCAATCAGGGCGTTCTTCCACAGGCTGTTGTAATTCAGGCTGACGGTGTTCAGCGTGAAGCTAACGGCAACTGCTATGCTTATGTTGTTGATGAGAACAGCACCGTAGCAAGACGTGATATCAAATTAGGTGCAGGCTATGACAGATACTACATTGTAAACAGTGGACTTAACGCTGGTGACAAGGTAATTATCACCAATGTTCAGAAGATCCGCGCCGGTATGCCTGTAATTGCCATTGATGAGGAAACTGCAAAGAAGATGGCTGAACAGCAGGCTGCAAAGCAGGCTGCTAAGTAAAATTAAGGTGGACAAATAATGGCACGTTTCTTTATTAACCGCCCAATTTTTGCTTGGGTAATTGCAATCTGTATCATGCTTGCAGGTGTGTTTGCTGTAAATACACTTCCAATTTCGCAGTATCCTACAATTGCACCTCCATCTGTTTCCATCAGATCAAACTATCCAGGTGCTGATGCTGCAACAGTTGAGCGTTCTGTAACTCAGATTATTGAGCAGAACATGAGTGGTCTTGACGGTTTCATGTACATGAAGTCAAATTCAGACTCCTATGGTAACTCTGAAATCGTTATTACATTTGAGCCAGGAACCAACGCTGATATTGCTCAGGTTCAGGTTCAGAACAAAATGCAGCAGACACAGTCTCAGCTGCCAAGCTCTGTTCAAATGAATGGCGTGGATGTATCTAAGTCTACAGATGCATTCCTGCTCGTTTTTTCACTTGTAGTTAAAGACAATGAACACACAGAGCAGGACGTTGCAGATTATCTTGAAACCAATGTTAAAGAACCTTTATCCCGTATTGATGGTGTAGGTTCACTGCAGGTTTTCGGATCCAAGTATGCAATGCGTGTCTGGCTTGATCCAAAGAAGTTAAATAACTTCTGCATGTCAGCTGATGAAATTGTGGCTGCAATCAAGGCTCAGAATGCACAGGTGACATATGGTTCTTTAGGCGGAACTCCTGCAGTTGCAGGCCAGCTCTACTCTTACACCATTACCGGACAGAGAAGACTTGAAACTGTTGAAGAATTTGAAAAAATCCTCTTAAGAGTCAATCCAGACGGAACCAAAGTTTACTTAAAGGACATCGGTAAGGTTGAATTAGGTTCAGAGTCATATAATTTCCACGGTATGTACAATGGCCGTCCAAGTTCCGGTCTTGCTGTAAGACTGGCATCAGGAGCAAACGCTCTTGAAACAGCTGACAGAGTAAGAGCAGAAATTGACAGATTAAAGCCTTACTTCCCAGAATGGTCAGAAGTTGTATTCCCATATGACACTACAGACTTCATCGTTGTATCTATTCATGAAGTGGTTGAAACCATGATCGAGGCTATTATCCTCGTGGTTCTCATCATGTACCTGTTCCTGCAGAATTTCAGAGCAACCTTAATTCCGTCAATCACAGTGCCTGTTGTTCTTTTAGGTACCTTCGCAATCATGAAGGCATGCGGATTCTCCATCAATACTCTGACCATGTTCGGTCTGGTACTGGCAATCGGTCTGCTGGTTGACGATGCAATCGTGGTGGTAGAAAACGTTGAACGTATTATGCGTGAAGAGCCTGAACTTACACCAAAGCAGGCTACTGTAAAATCAATGGATGAAATTACAGGCGCTCTTATCGGTATCGCTCTTGTTCTCTCTGCTGTATTCGTTCCAATGGCATTCTTTGGTGGATCTACCGGTATTATTTACCGTCAGTTCTCCATTACCATCGTATCAGCAATGGTGCTTTCAGTAATTATTGCCATCGTGCTCACTCCTGCTCTGTGCGCCACTATGCTCAGACCTGAAGAGGACAAGGAAAATAAGGATACATGGTTTAAAGCTTTAAACAAAAAGTTCGATCGCATCTACTCTCCAATCAGATGGATTATTGGAAAGTGGAACCATCTCTTTGAGATTGCATCTGTTTCATATCAGAACAATGTTCAGAAGGTTGTTAAGAAGATCGGTCGTTATCTTTTACTTTACGTAGGCTTCTGCATAGCTTTAGTATTTGGCTTTACCAGAATTCCTACCGCATTCCTCCCAAGTGAAGATCAGGGCGTGCTTTTAACCATGATTACACTGCCATCAGGTTCTACCATCGAAAAGACCAATGGCGTGCTCTTCAAGATTAAAGACTACTTCTTCTCTGCTGAGCAGGAAAACGTTGCATCAGTTATGCTTGTATCTGGATTCTCCTTCTCTGGTATGGGTCAGAATACAGGTATGGGCTTTGTCCGATTAAAGGACTGGTCAGAGCGTACCCGCAAAGATCAGCACGCAGACGTAATCTCTAACAGAGCTTATATGCCTTTATTAGGCGGTATCCGTGAAGGTCTGGTATTTGCTTTCAATATTCCTGCAATTCCGGAACTTGGTACTGCATCAGGCTTTGATCTGTATCTTGTAGATCAGGGTTCACACGGTCACGAAGAGCTGATGAAGACTCGCGATATGTACCTGTACGCAGCATCAAAGTCTCCACTGTTAATGCAGGTTCGTGCAAACGGCCAGAATGATACTCCACAGCTCAAGCTCCATATTGACTACGAAAAAGCTATGTCTTTAGGTCTTGACGCAAATACCATCAATAACACCTTCTCTGCTGCATGGGGCTCAGCATACGTTGATAACTTCATGGACAGAAACAAGGTTAAGAAGGTATATATTCAGGGTATCGACAGAGACCGTATGACTGAAAATGACCTTGCCAAGTGGTATGTTAAGAGCCACAACGGCACTATGGTTCCATTTAATGCCTTCGTTACATTAGAATGGACATATGGCTCTCCAAGACTGGAGCGCTTTAACGGTCTTTCAGCCGTAAACATTCAGGGTCAGGCAGTACCTGGCGTATCATCAGGTCAGGCAATGGCAGAAATGCAGCGTATTGCTGATGAGGAACTCCCTCCAGGCTACAGAATTGCTTGGAATGGTGTATCTTATCAGGAGCAGTTAGCTGGTTCTCAGGGCCCTATGCTGTACCTCATTTCACTGCTGGTTGTGTTCCTGTCACTTGCAGCTCTCTATGAGAGCTGGTCAATTCCATTTGCAGTTATGCTCGTTGTTCCTTTGGGTATTATTGGTGCTATTGGTGCAGCAATCTTAACCCAGTTCCTGCCTGTACAGACTGTACTTGCAAATGACGTTTACTTCCAGGTTGGTCTGCTGACAACTGTTGGCCTTGCCTCAAAGAACGCAATTCTTATTGTTGAGTTCGCAAAAGAACTTTATGACCGAGGCGAAAGACTGACAGAAGCTGTTATCCATGCTGCAAGATTACGTTTCCGACCTATTTTAATGACCTCTATGGCCTTTATTTTCGGTGTAACCCCTCTGGCATTAAGCTCTGGAGCCGGTGCTGCAGGTCGAAATGAAATCGGCGTATGCGTTATTGGCGGTATGCTTACAGCAACCATCCTTGCTATCTTCTATGTGCCAATCTTCTTCGTACTTGTAATGAGGTACTTCACAAAGAAGGTTTCAAAGGAAGATAAATTAAAGAAGGCAAAGGCTCACGAAAAAGAGCTTAAGTCTCAGGTTGAAGAAGCAGAATCAGGAATTTAGGTAGTAATCTAGATTAGAACGAATGGCACCTTTACGTTAAGTTAAGGTGCCATTTTGTTTCCCTTTATAAAGGCTTACAAACATAACTTATCGTTCAATTAATTATAGTTATTTTCTATAACAACATATCAAAACATTATATTATAAATTATTTGCCTCATTTTTCTTGTAAGTATATCCTATACACAATCTGTAAATGAGTTGAAATATCGAATTATTTATAAGACCAAGTAATCAGCTTTTAGATTAGTATCGATATAGCCAATTTCTATTAAGATAAATCCATTCAACTCAGTTTACAAAGAATATATACGAATAAAGGATCATATTATGAAAAACTCCATTTTAAAAACAGCTATTGCTTCTGCTCTTGTTTTATCTGCATTTGCTGATACTGCAACTGCAGCAACCATTTATGATAAAGACGGTACCACCTTAAGCATCAACGGTCGAATCAGAGCAAGAGGATCTAATGGCGATATCGCTCCATATCCAACCACAGCACGCAAGAGCGGAACATTATCAAACAATGCCCGTTTTGGTATTGAAGGTTCATCTGAGATCACCAATGGAATAAAGGCCTTTGCTTTCACACAGTGGGATACAGCTGATGGCAACCACAGAGAGTCTTTTGGTACTAGAGATCAGTATGTTGGTGTAGACTTTGGCAACTACGGCAAAGTTACCTTAGGCCGCTATTTAAGCCCTGTATATAATGTTCTTGCAGGTACCGATATTCACTATGACTTCTCAGGTCTGCTACTTGCTGACTGCACCCGCCGTCCAGGACAGATTAAGTACAGTTTTGATTACAATGGTTTCTCTGGTGAATTTGCCTATCAGACAGCTCAAGATGAGGCTGGAGTTGGTTTTGAAAAATCAATTGATGTAAATTCAGGCTTCTCAACCAGCTTAGGATATACCTTTGATGATGTAGTGTTTGGCCCATTATCCTTAAAATTAGGCTATGAATATTTGAAAGGTCAGAAAGAAGAATCAGCTTCAGCTGGCGATTACAACAACATCAAGGTTTATGCTGCAGGCCTGGTATGGGGTCATTTCAGATCTGGTCCTTATGTTGCATTATCTTACTCAGAGTCAGACCACAGCGTTAAGTCCTATCAGAAAGACTTCAAGATTAAAGGCCTTGAATCAGTATTCGGTTATGGATTTGAAAACGGCATTTACGCAGACGTTGGCTACGACTGGCAGAAGTATGTACCAGACAACAAGACTGAAGCAAATCAGAGCGTTGAAACAAAAGGCATAATTGCAACTGTAGCCTGGACACTTAATCCACAATTTGAAGTAGCTCTTGAAACATACTTCTCTTTAGAGAATGATGCTGACAAGAAGCATGAAGCTGCATCTGGCGGTGATTACTACACAACTCCTTACAGCAAGAAGGAGCATGCTGTAGGACTTAATGTTGTTTACTTCCTCTAAAAGATAAATAAAAAACAGAATAATTCTTCTAAATTCCAGAAAGTATTTAAAACTGCTTTCTGGAATTTTTTTATCTGGTAGCGACACTTATGATGTCTACATTCTCATCATCCATAAAAGGGGCCATAGCAAAAGGTCCATAAGCAAGAACTGAAGCTATCGTCTGGCGATCGTTTAGTTTTTCCTCGCAGTTAAAGGTCTCAGGCAGTAAATAACCTAAAGACTCAACATAGAGGGCATTAGAAAGAATGCATGATGGCAAAAGAGCTCTGGTTCGTCTCATAGCCTGAGCAAGAAGCATTGCAGATCCCTTGGAGTGACCATAAATTCTGTCATCCATTGCTTCAATGGCAGAATCTTTCTTTATTGCAATGGTGTAATATTTTTTCCCATCAATGGCCAGAGAGTTAAGACTAATCTGATTGATGATTGAAGTAGATAAGAGAGCTTCTGCCCACAGACTATCCATAATCAATACAAATGAATCAGAGCTGGTGTCATAAACCTGATAATGATCTCTTATTAGAACCGGAGCTGTAAAAAGAACATCTTTCTCAAAACCGAAGCTAAAACCACTTTCTACAGCGCCAGGTTCAAAAAGAGGAGCCATTTTTGAAAGGTTTAACCCCTTTTTGGAAAGAAGTCTTTTAACATATACAAAAGAAAGGCTGTCGTTGAGACCATCCGGGGCGGACAGATTTTCAGGATCAAGCTTCCCTCTAACAGCATTTTCAAATAAAGCACGATCTGAAACCTTACCCACCAGAGAATAGGTTGGAAGAATTACAGATAACCTTTCAATATAAATACCGTCACGCAGGTTTGACTCAAGATCAATAGTTCTGGTTTTAACAAAAGCTGAATATAAAGCCATTGCAAAGCGGCAGGATTTATCATTTCTTAAAGAGGTTAATCTTGCAATCTTTGCAGAGGTTTTTGAAAAGAGCAGATGCAGACTGACACCATCAACATCCAAATCCATAAAATCACTCTTTAAAAGAAGACCGCTTTCAATCCATTTGAAATGAAGTTCATCTTTTACGGCAAGTATGTAATAGGTGCCATCCTCACTGACATACAGTTCATAGCAGTCACTTTCATCTTCAAGTTCGCCTATTCTAATGCCAAAAGGAAGAGCATAACCTTCTTCAAAATAATGTTCCTTATCATCATCAGAAATCATAAATCTAGTTTCATCAACAATAAATCCTGGCATATCTTGGTCCTTAATAGAGAAATTATTGATTTATAGGCTAATACAAAAGGTTTAATGCAAAACTTAATGATAATAAATTTAAAGTGATAAACCTTTGCAACAAGAATTAAATTCTTAAAATATAATACTCTCAATAATTTTAACTTAAATGTGTAATGTGGTAGAAAAAAACATGAAAGATATCGCCCTTTTTTATGGAACATATACAGGCGTAACCGGTGAAGTTGCCAAAAAGATTGTAAAAGCCTTAGGTGAAGACAAGGTAGATCTTTTTAATATTGCAGTTGATGGCGACAAGATGTCAAACTATTCAAAACTCATCATTGGAACTTCAACCTGGAGCATAGGTGAACTGCAGGAAGACTGGGACAATTTTATGCCAAAGCTGCAGAAAATGGACTTCACAGGAAAAACCGTTGCTTTATTTGGTACAGGAGATCAGGTAGGCTATCCTGATACTTTTTTAGACGGTATGGGAATGCTTTATGAAACATTCCAGTACAGAGGAGCTCAGTTTATAGGATTCTGGCCAACCGTTGGCTACGACTTTACCTCTCCTTTGCCTTTATTAGATCACGACCACTTTGTTGGTCTTGCAATTGACGAGGACAACCAGCCAGAGCTTACTGACGAGCGTGTATCAGAATGGTGCACTCAGTTAAAACCACTGCTTGGACTAAACTGATTTTTAAGCTGATTTTAAAAACTTGGTTATAAATCTAAGAAATTTTTAAAACTATTAGATAGAATAAGCCCCTGAAAGGGGCTTTTTTATAGCCAAACAAAATTTTTTTACAATTTTCAGGCGCGTTATTATGAGCAATCTAGCATCAAGAGCAGGCTTTGCCACTAAATTAGGTGGTCTGCTGGCTGCTGCAGGTTCTGCAGTAGGCCTTGGAAACATCTGGCGTTTCCCTACCCAGGCAGGTCAGAACGGAGGTTCTGCATTCTTACTGGTTTACCTTGTAATCATCTTTCTCTTTGGTATTCCACTCCTAATCTCAGAGTTTGCTATCGGCCGTCATGCCAAGGCAAACGTAGGTAATGCTTATACAGTACTGGCACCAAAAACTCCATGGAAGCTGATTGGCTTTGCTTCAGTTCTGGTTGCTGCTGTAATTCTCTGTTACTACAATGTTGTTGTTGCCTGGGTATTATTCTACCTGCAGGAAGCAGCAGCCGGCAGCTTTGTAACATTAGGCAAAGCTGTTGTTCAGGGTAATGAAGGAGCTTTTGCAGACAACTTTGTAAACTTCATTACCAACCCATGGAAGCCTCTTGTATATCTGCTGATTGTACTTGCTCTTATACACAGCGTTATTGTATGCGGTGTTGAAAAGGGCATTGAGAGACTTTCAAAGTTCTTAATGCCAATGCTCTTTGTTCTCCTCATTCTCCTTGTTATCTTCGCATCAACCATGGATGGAGCTTCTAAAGCCTACAGCTTCCTCTTTGACTTTGATATTGACAAGGTTACTCCTGATGTATGTCTTTCTGCTTTAGGTCAGTGCTTCTACTCTTTCTCAATTGGTATGGGTATTGTTACCTACGCTTCATACTTCAGACGTGATGTTAACTTAAACCGCACTGCATTATCTGTTGGCATCCTTGATACCCTTGTTGCTATCATGGCAGGTCTGGTTATTTTCCCTGCAGTATTTTCTGTAGCAGGCAGTGAGCCATCAGCAGGTGCAAGTTTAGTATTCATTTCTCTGCCAAGAGTATTTAATACTTCACTTGAAACAGTACCTTTCTTAAACTGGTTAATTCCAACAGTATTCTATTTTGTACTGTTAGTAGCAGCCTTAACTTCAGCTATCTTCCTGCATGAAGTTGCAACCGCATTCGTATCAGAAAGATTAAAGATTAAGAGAACTCATGCAGCCACCTGCGTAACTGTATGGAGCCTTGTAATTGGTATTGCCGCTTCTCTGTCAATGGGGCCATGGGATGAGTACAAGATCTTCGGAAGAAACTTCTTTGATTTCCTTGATTACTTCACTTCCCAGATCATTCTGCCTTTAACCGGTATGGGTGCAGCTTTATTCGTTGGCTGGAAGATGACTACCTACCAGTTATGGTATGAGTTAACTTCACGTGGTTCATTCAAGTTCCTGTGGTTAAGACCATTCCTGTTCCTGGTTCGCTTTGTAATTCCAGCCCTAATCGTTGTGATTATGGTTACCCAGCTGTTTGAAATCAAGCTCTCAGAAGTTATAGAAAGTGTAAAACTCTTTATTGATAACGCAGGTAAATAATCCTGTCCTATTTACACAACAAGGGCGCCATTGGCGCCCTTATCTTTTCTTTGATCCTTATTTAAGGCAAACCCCCATAAAGCCATGATCTGTCTTCCACAAAAGACTGTATTTAGGAAAACTGCGTTTAAAAGAAAAGCGTAAATCTGTCAGACTCAGATAACGGTGAGATTCAAGCTCAAATCTCTCATTCTGATAAAGAACCTTTATAATCTGAAAACATACTTCTGAGATAACTGAATATATGACTGAAAAGCGTTCTTATCCGCTTTAGCAAGTGATATGCAGGTCATCTTGCCAATCAGATACAGTAAAGTGCTCTCTTCAATAAAAGGGTCAAAACCTGACCACTTAGAACGAGACTTACCTGCAATTGCCAGATCTACAATCATAATATGTCCCGTAAGCCATCCAGCAACAATGGAGATAAATCTTTCAATGGAATCGCGATTGTAGTTGTTTTCCTCAAGATCTTTGTCTAAAGCAGGAATAGTAACGTTGCGTAAATTATCATGAAGATGCCTGTGCATTTCGTATTCTTCATAATTAAGACTTAATTGCACAGCCTCTTCCTGGAAAAATTGTTCAACGGTATAGCTTTTCAAAAACTTAATTGCTTAGATACAGGCAAAAGGCTTTTTTCAAAGTTGTTTTCTTTTAACAGTGATGAGATACGATATACGACCGTAAACAGTTGCTGATGTGCTGTGTCGATAATTTCGACTCCAGTGTTTAGTCCATCGTTCCACTCTATTGGCTCTACAAGCCATAATTATTCCTTTGACTTTAGGCTCTTCGTGCACATCTGTGGATAAAATCTCAAAGTAGTGCACGATAAAAGCCTGTATTTAAGCTACTTTGAGTCCTAATCCACCTCGATTAGGA
>ONCB01000013.1 GCA_900316175.1 uncultured Succinatimonas sp. | reverse complement strand
CTTGATAATCAAAAATCGTATTTTAAAGAGCAAATGCAGTGTTAAACCGCATTGTTATCAGCATTTGGAGCTAAAATCCAAATGCAAAAGTTGAGTTAAGAAAAGTAAATATGCGTCTTTTGTTCATTGTTGGTGCTCATTTTTTAGAAAATACATAATATTTGTGATGATTCTCAAATTCACTGTCTCAATCAGTTAAAAAGTTATGAAAATTCTTGATCAAAATAATATTTTTTTCTGAATTCATAAAATATAATCAAAATGAGTTTATATAACTTTTAATAAAAAATATTTATCTGGTTTTAAATATGAAAATGTTAAGTTTTATTTTTAATAGAATTATTAGAACACTGCTTCTAGCTGTGGCAGTTTCTTTTTCATTTTCATATGTTGCCTTCTGTGCACAGCAAGAGCCAGTAGATGAAGATCTTGAAGCTGATTCTCTGCTTGACGTTTTAGAGAGTAATCAGAAATCTGAACAGTTGGTTGAAGTAGAGCAGAAATCTGTTAGAGAACAGCTTCTGGAAGATCAGGCAAAAAAGAATCAGGCAATTGCAGAGAAGTCCAAATCCTATATTCCAGAAGATCCTAATGCCGCATATCTTGCTGGTAAGAAACAGGCATTATCTGAATGGAACTCCCGCAAGAGAGGTGACAGAATTTTAAGGGGTCGTAAGGACGGTGCCGCACCTTCACTTGACAATAACCTTGAAGAAGGATTGATGGGATCATTTAACAAGGTTGGCGAAAAGAAAGCTAATAAAGTAAGTGATGCAGAAGAAGAGTTTGTTTACGAAGCCAAAGATGAAAAAAAGAAAAACTCTGGCTTTGATTCACTTTCAAACAGTTTTAAGAAGAAGTAGCCTGTTATTAAAAGTATTCTAACTATTAAAAAGTGCATTAAGTATATCTATGTGGATTCTCTATAAATCAGAATTATTTTTGCTGATAGTTTGTATTCTTATTATTATTTTAAGATCAATCTGTCGCGTTAAAGACGTTTCTAATAAGATGTTTATTCGCGGCGTATATTTTGCACTTATTATCGCCTCAATAAATCTTTTAGAGAATTTTCTGCCATACGATACACCAGATATTGTTCATTATGTAATATACATTATTTATTATGTGGTATGGGTTGCAATTCCTTTCAACTGGTTCCTGACCGTTCTTGACAAGGTATATTACAAGTCTTTTTTCAGAGACAGAAACTTTAGAAAATTTGCCTCTGTTCCAATTGGCGTAATATTTGTATTAGGTCTGTTGACTCCTTTTTACGGAACCTTATTCAAACTAAATCTGTTTTCAGATCCAATTCCTGGTACATTTTCCGCGGCCATTACAGTAAGTATCTGTTTCTATGTAGGTCTTACTATGGCTTTTTCCTTATACCGTTTCTTTTTTAACTCAAAGACTGAAGACAGAAAGATTGCTGGCTACATGCTGTTGTCTTCACCAATAATTACAGCCTTGCAGCTTCATTCAACCTTCAACAGAAATGGTTATTTTATTATTGCTCTGACCATTTCAATTTCTATTCTTTATATCAATATGCATGAGGACAAGGTATTCCTTGATCCTTTAACTGGTCTGAACAATCGCAATCGTTTCAGAAAGTACATAAACAGTATTCTTTCTTCAAGCTCTAACAAGGTTAACATGTATCTGACTTATGTTGATATTGATGAGTTTAAGAAGATTAATGACAATTATGGTCATTTGACCGGTGATTTGGCATTAAGAACAGTATCTGAGGCTCTGCTTGACGTATGCAATGTTGTGCATCAGTGTTTTATTGCCAGAATCGGCGGTGATGAGTTTGTTATTATTTCAAGCCACCAGAATGAGGATTCATTAAATTCAATGCTTTCGCATCTTGATGAATTGCTGAAGATTAAATCTCAGAAGAATCTTTCAAAAATTACTGTTGGTTTCTCTGTAGGTACTACCTCACTTAATATACCGCATCTGACAGCAACAGAGGCAATTAAACTTGCTGACAGAAATATGTATATCGATAAGACTGCCAAAAAGGCAGAACTTAATAAAGAGGCATAATAATCTAGAATGGCAACTGAATTCTCTTTAGGTATTGAAATTGATATAGTCTGTCTGGTTCTGCTAGGACTCATTATGTTAAACATATGGCGTTCTGGTGATAAGAGCAAGATGAACTATTTATCTTTTATTGCGATGATAGGATTTCTTGTCTTTGCAGATGTAGCTTTAAGATTTGTTTCAGCAGATGGCTGCAACAATACTTTTGATAATACTATTAACTGTAATTCTTCATCAAAGTATGTGGTTCTTTGGAGCTGTTCACAGATGCTCTTAATGATGCTTGCTCCATACATCATTTTTGCATTTTTATACTGGATGTCATCAAACAAGAATAAAACCAAGATCACCAAAATTATGCTCTTTACAATACCTCTGCTTGTAATGAGCTACTTTGTGGTTACATCATCAAGTAACGGATATATTAAGTTTTTAACCTATAAAGGTGCTTTTGTTCACGGTAAGTTCTATTCTGCCCTGATTTATGTTGTGATTTTCTATTCATGTCTTGCATGCCTTAATATCTACAATTTCTTAAATCAGAAGAGTGATTTTTTTGCTGAAATCATGTATTCAAAGTTTGACAAGTATATATTCTATATTGCCTGTCTGTTTCCATTTGTAAGTGCGCCTTTGAGTCTTTATTACGATATTCCTCTGGTTAATATCGGCTATACCGTATGTCTTTATTCTATTATGTCACTTCATCAGCATATGCGTATTTCAATTGATGATTTGACCGGTCTGAATAACCGTAATGAGTTAAGATCTTATCTTGATAATCTGTTGAGTATGCCTGATGCTGAACGCTCAAAAACCTTCATGATGTTTATTGATGTTAACCATTTCAAGTCAATCAATGACAATTTCGGTCATACTGAAGGTGACGTTGTGCTGATGGAAATCAGCCGCCTTTTAAAGGCTGTGGCTGGCTCATTTAACTGTTTCTTATGCCGTTATGGTGGTGATGAGTTTATTCTCATCAAGAAGAATGCCAATGAAGAGCGTGCTGCCAGCGTATGTAAATACATTGACAAGAGTGTAAATTCATTAAAGGCTTTAACTCTTGCTCCATATGAGCTTTCAGTTTCAACCGGTTACGTTCGTTTTGACAAGCGTTTTTCAAATGCACAGCAGTTTATTGATGCTGCAGACAAGATTATGTACGAAACCAAGCGTTCAGCTCACCGTGATTTTGATGCTTTAAAATCAGCATAAAGAACAATAATACAAAAATTTAAATAAAAAAAAGCGCTTCAACTTTAGTTAGTATGAAGCGCTATTTTATTTGTATTACTCATCAATTCTGAGCATTACCGCAGTTGAAAGGTCAACTTTATCTGGATGCTTTAACTTAACCTTCCAGCCAGTACCAGGAGCTACATCAAGCTCTTTTCCGTCTTTGGCATTTGTAAGTGTGCTGCCGTCAAGCTTAACCATGCCTTTAGGTGTAAATAAAGCAATGTTTGAGGTCTTTTCAAAGCGGTTCTTTACATCGATATTTAAAGTACCGTCGCTTTCCTGTGAGGTAATTTCACCACAGATCTGAAGCTTGCCAGGATTTGGTGAATTAGTCTCATAGTCCTGAGTTTTGTCAGGGCGGTGAGGCTCTAATAGAGCAGTGGTATAGCCTCTAGATGGAATTGAATTTACGATGAAGAAGCTTTCATCTGGAATTTCACGACCTTCGCAGATTGCGTCAATGGCTAGACGATAGGCTCTTGAAATGGCTGCTGAATAGAATGGTGAACGGGATCTGCCTTCAATCTTCAGAGAATCAACTCCGATTCTGATAAGTTCTTTTAATACAGTAAGGGTGCAGAGATCTTTTGAATTCATAAGATATGAACCGTTAAGATCTTCTTCCATGGTCATCCATTCGCCCTTGTGATGCATGCTCTCTTCAAGCTCTGCTGTAAGGATAGTTCCTGTATCAGCATCAAAGGTAGTTACATCATCTGCTGTTGCAGAATGAACGTTTCTTACATTAAATCCGTATCTGCATGAATTGTTGCAGGCACCGATATTTGCATCACGGTGAGAAAGAAGCCCTGAAATCAGACAGCGACCTGAAACTGCAATACATAAGGCTCCGTGAGCAAAAACCTCAACTTCCATGTCAGGGCATTCCTGCTTAATCATATCAATTTCGGTCAAAGAAAGTTCACGGGCTAAAATACATCTTGTAAGACCTACTTTCTGCCAGAATTTTACAGAGCCTGCATTAACAGTATTTGCCTGTACAGACAGATGAATAGGAATATCCGGATAACGGTTTCTTACGATATCGATAAGACCAGGATCTGCCATAATAAAAGCATCAGGCTTTAACTGAGCCATTTCATCCACAATTCTTTCAAATGCGGCAACACGGCGTACATGAGGAATAATATTTAAAACCGCATGCACCTTTTTGCCCATGGAATGAGCCTCTTCGATACCTTTAATGAAGTCTTCGCGAATAAATCCGTTACCGCGTACTCTTAAAGACCATTTTGGAACGCCTGCATATACAGCGTCAGCGCCATAGGCAAGTGCCATATGCAGATGTTTTAAGCTTCCTGCTGGTGCTAATAACTCTGGTTTTTTAACGGTCACAGTCAAAGATCTCCAGTAAGTAAATTTCAAGTTCGGTTAAAAGCTCACCCTGCAGAACGAGCTGAGACTGCAGATCTTCAATCTCGTCTTCAGGATTGGCATTTAAGTTTTTCTCTAAATAGATATCTGTAGGCTTCAGGCGCTTTACAGATATATCTGAGCTTAACGCAAAGTTTAGTGCATCGTTATAGGCAAGACCAATTTCGGTTACAACCTTGCCGGCATTAAGATGTACAGAAATTTCTTCAGAAGTTAAATCTTCACGGCTTGCTCTGATGATACCACCGTCTTCATCAGTACTCTTTAAAATGGTGTCAGTACCAAATTCAAATTTTTCTGGCAGTCTGTTTTCTTTAAGCCAGGTAGTCATTCTGTCTTCAACGACACATCTAGGTGATAAAAGTTTTGCAGGAAAAGTAGAGAAGGCTTCACGGAAAAGAGCGATTGCCTTTTCTGCTCTTTTAGCTGATGTTGCAGCTACAGATAAAAGTTTTTCATCCTTGTTGATGAAAATCAGCAGTTCGCGGCGAGTTGCAAATGCCTGAGTTAAAAGCTTTCCGGTAATTGCGGTTTTCAGGGCATCCTTTTCATTCTTTCTTAACTGCCTTTTAAGCTCTAATTCCTTAACATCACACTGAGCATCAAGTTCATTTTTAACAACTGAAGATGGCAGCAGCTTGGTTTCTTCAACCATCTTGAAAAAGAAGTTTGAACCTGAAGAAAAGTGGTAGGCGCTTTCACCTCCGAAAAGAGGGGCAAAACCAATAGTTGAGATTTCCTGAGCCTGACAAGGTTTGAATTTTGCTTTTTCAAGAGCATTTTCAAGCTCCTGAGGATTAGAAAATACTTGATTTAACTCACTTAAATCAACAGTATAAAAACGGGCATTTTTAAACCACATACCATAGCTCCACATCAAAATAATTTTGCGTAAATTATCAACGAATTTTTACTATTTTTCAAGTAAAAACGGATGAACCGAATCTCCTAATAATCTTGATTTTTAACCTTAAAATGATATAATTATTTGATTATATAAATATCAAAAATATAAGGTAAATTTTAATGTCAGATAATACCGATAATCCAAATATTGAAGATGAATTAGGAAAGCAGGAAAATCCTGAGCAGGTTGCCCCTGAAGATCTTATCAGTGCAACACCGGTTTCCTCTTTAGGCTCTCCTTCAAAATCAAGAGATCTTGTTCATCTTGAAAAAGAAGTAAGACAGTCTTTTATTAACTACGCCATGTCAGTTATTGTTGATCGTGCTCTTCCTGATGTTAGAGACGGTTTAAAGCCTGTACATCGTCGTGTTCTCTTTGATATGCACGATTTAAGAGTGGTTTCCTCCGGTGCTACCAAAAAGTCAGCTCGTATCGTAGGTGACGTTATCGGTAGATTCCACCCACATGGAGATTCAGCTGTATACGATACTATAGTTCGTATGGCACAGGATTTCTCCATGCGTGAACCTCTGATTTTCGGTCAGGGTAATTTCGGTGATATAGATGGTTTAGGCGCAGCTGCAATGCGTTATACCGAAGTTAAGATGACTAAAATTGCCGAGGCAATGTTAGAAGATCTTGATAAGGAAACTGTCGACACCTGTCCTAACTATGACGAATCTGAGCAGATGCCGGTTGTTCTGCCAACCAGATTCCCAAATCTGCTGGTAAACGGATCTTCAGGTATTGCTGTAGGTATGGCAACCAACATTCCTACACACAATCTTTCAGAGGTTATTGATGGTTCCGTTGCTGTTTTAGATAATCCTGAGATCACTCTTGATGAACTGATGCAGCTTGTTCCTGGTCCTGATTTTCCAACTGGTGGTACCATTGTCGGTAATGATGGTATTCGTGAAGCCTATGCAACCGGTCGAGGCCGCTGCATTATCAGAGCCAAGACTCATAACGAAGTAGACAAGAACGGCAGAACCACAATTTATGTTGATGAAATCCCTTATGTTGTACGCAAGGTTGATATTGTAAAGCAGATTGCTCAGTTAATCCGCGACAAGAAGATTGAAGGTATTTCTGAAATCAACGATCTTTCAGACAAGAACAATCCTGTAAAGATCGCAATTGACTTAAAGCGTGATGCTTATCCAAAGTCTGTTCTGAATAATCTTTATCAGAACACCATGCTTCAGTCCAGCTTCCCAATCAACATGGTGGCTTTAGTTAACGGTGAACCTAAGACCTTAAACTTAAAGCAGATCTTAAAAGAGTTTGTTGATTTTCGTCGTGAAGTTGTTACAAGAAGAACGGTTTACCTGTTACGTCAGGACAGAAGAAAGGCTCATGTTGACGAAGGTTTATTAGTTGCAAAAGCCAACATTCAGCGCGTGATTGACCTTATCACCTCATCTGCAAATCAGGAAGAGGCAAGAGAAAAACTCATGGCTGAAGCCTGGGAAGGCGAAATGATAAACGCCCTGATTGAAAGAACTGAAGAAGGTCTGTCTTATGCAACTCCACAGGGTATCGGTGATGATCGTGGCTATGTAAACGGCAGATACTATCTGTCAGAGCCTCAGGCAAAAGCAATTTTAGCTCTGCAGCTGTCAAGATTAACTCATTTAGCTCAGGATGAAATCAAGAACGATTACAAGGAACTGGTTGCTAATATCAAGAATTATCTTGATATCTTAAACCGTCCAGAGCGTTTAAGAGAAGTTATCCGTGAAGAGCTCCTTGAGATTAAAGAACGCTTTGGTAATGCCAGAAAGTCAAACTTCACCGTTGATATCGGTAAGATTAACAAGGCTGATTTAATTCCTCGCAAGGATGTAATTGTTACCCTCTCAGCTCAGGGTTACATCAAGTTCCAGGATATCTCCATCTATGAGAGCCAGGGACGCGGTGGCCGTGGCAAGATGGCTACCAAGTTAAAGGATGAGGATTACATTACCAAGGTGGTTGTAGCCTCAACCCATGACAAGATGATGTGCTTTACCAATTTAGGTCGTGCCTTCGTAAGCGTGGTTTATGATCTGCCAACTTCAGACAATCGTGCCTTCAAGGGTGTACCGGTACAGAACTTCTTTAATATTGATACTGATAACCACGAGCACATTACTGCTCTGCTGCCAATTTCTGAATTCAACGGCGATGAAAACTTCTTTATGGCCACTAAGAAGGGTCTTGTAAAGAGAGTTAAGCTTTCAGCCTTTGCAAATTTTGTAAAGAGAATGAATTCTAACCCAATTAAGGCAGTAAATTTAGGTGAAGGTGACGAGCTTATCGGTGTTGAGATTTCCACAGGTGACGATGACATCTATCTGTTTACTTCTAATGGTTACGCTCAGCACTTCTGTGAGTTCCACAAGGCTTCAGCTTTAGACAGTGAATCAGATGATGCTGAAAATACCCAGGATAACGATGATAATGACAGCTCATCAGATAATGAAGGTGATGATGTTTCAATCGATCGCCACTCAGGTTCTGGTGTTCGTCCATCTGGTCGTGGTTCAGGCTGTATCCGCGGTATCAAGATCAGAGGTGAAGGCGAGGTTGTATCCTTAATGGTTGCAACAGCTCAGGATGTAGCTAATGACAGTCAGTGTCTTATCGCTTCAGCCAACGGCTTTGGCAAGAGATTAAAACTCTCTGATATTCCAATGCGCAACCGTGGCGGTATGGGCGTGATTATCATGAGAAATCTTGACAGAAACGGTAACGTTGTAGGTGCAGTACCTGCTGCTGATAATTCAGATTACCTGATTATCTCAAATCAGGGTCAGCTGCTGCGTTCTGCCATGTCTGATACTCCTTTAATCAGCCGATATGGTGCTGGTAACATTCTGATGAGAATGTATGAAGGTGATTCTGTAATGGCTATTCAGTCAATTCCAGAGGATGTAGTTGAGAATTCCAAGAAGGCAGCTGAGGCAAGAAAGCTCGAGCTTGAAGCTCAGAAAAATGCTGAAGCAGGAATTGTAATCTCAGGTAATCCAGAAAATACTGAAAAAAAGACAGAGAGTATTACTGAGCAGGCAGGTCCATCAGAGGATAACACAGAGAATAATCTGTAACAGATTTTAATATGGGACTTTTGTCCCATATTTTTTTACCAATTTTTAAAACTTTAAGTTTGGAGAAAATTATGAGTAAGGTTTGGAACTATTATGCAGGCCCATGCATGCTTCCTGATGAGGTAATGGATCACGCTCAGAAGGAGTTCAGAGATTTTAACGGTACAGGTATGGGCGTTGTTGAAATTTCACACCGTTCTGCTGATTTTATGAAGGTTGCCGCTGAAGCTGAAGCTTTAATCAGAGAACTTTTAAATATTCCATCAAACTACAAAGTTTTATTTGAGCAGGGTGGTGGCCGTGGTCAGTTTGCAGCTATTCCTTTGAACTTACTGCCAGAAGGTGGCAAGGCTGATTACTTTGTTACAGGTCACTGGTCTCGCTGTGCATACAAAGAGTGTGCTGAGCGTTATGGTGACGCTGTGTTACACGAGTGTACTGAGCTTGGTGATGACGGTCTTTATTATGTTGATTACTCAAAGATGAAGGTATCTGAAGGTTCTTCATATGCTTACATCTGCATAAATGAGACTGTAAACGGTATTGAATCATTCGAGCTTCCTGATACTGGTGATGTGCCTTTAATTGCTGATATGTCATCAGATATCCTGACAAGACCAATTGATGTATCAAAGTTTGGTGCCATCATATTTGGTCTTCAGAAGAACGTAGGTCCATCAGGTATGACTATGACTATCGTTCGTGAAGATTTACTTGGCAGAGCAAGAAAATACTGTCCATCAGTTTTAGACTGGTCAGTACTTGCCAAGTTTGAATCCATGTACAATACACCATGTACTTTTTCCTGGTATATGGCAAATTTAAACTTTAAGTGGATTAAATCTTTAGGCGGTGTAGCAGAATTAGAGCGTCGTAACATTAAAAAATCAAAAATGATGTATGATTATGTTGATTCATCTGATTTTTATGTTACTAAAATCGCAGTAAAGGACAGATCTCGAGTTAACTGCGTATTTACCTTAAAGGATGAGTCTTTAAATGACGAATTCGTAGCAGCTGCCAAGGCTCAGGGGCTTGTAGGTATCAAAGGCCATAAGGTTTTAGGCGGTATGAGAGCAAGTTTCTATAATGCTATGCCTCTTGAGGGTGTAGAGGTTCTCATCAAGTTTATGGACGAGTTTGCCAGAAAACATAATAAATAACAGGTAAACATACAAAGGAGTTTTCAATAATGGTGTTAAATCGTACGCCATGGCTTAGCAGTTATCCTAAGGGTATTCCCTATACAATTGATCCAAAGCTATATGAAAACATTCCTCAGATGTTTGACAAGACCTGTGATAAATATGGAGAGAGAACGTCTTTTGTAAGTCTTGGCTCCTCCATAACTTTTAAGCTGTTAAAGGAGAAAACAGATGCTTTAGCAGCTTATATGCAGAACACACTTGGTGTAAAACCTGGCGACAGACTGGCGCTGCTTTTACCAAATATGTTCCAGTATCCTATGTCTGTGTTTGCCGGACTTAAGTGTGGCATGCAGATCATCAACATCAATCCTTTATATACTTCTCATGAGATTTTAGGTGTTTTAAGAGATTGCAAGGCCAGTGTGATTATAGCTTTTGAAGCTAATATTCCTGAGCTTTTAAAGATATCTGATCAGACCTATCTAAAGCATATTATTGCAGCTTCCCTAGGCGATATTCATTCATTCTTAAAGGGGGCTGTAATTAACTTTACTGCAAGATATATAAAGAAGATTATTAAGCCTTATGATAAAGCACGTGTAATCCCTTTTACAAAGTGCATAGCTGAAGGCAGAAAATTAACCTTAAATCAGCATAACGCTGATTTTGATGAGATTGCTTTCCTGCAGTACACCGGCGGTACTACCGGTAAACCTAAAGGAGCAATGCTCTCTCACGGCAACATTATTTCAAATATTGCCCAGGCCAGAACATTCATGCAGCCAATCTTGCATGAAGGTGAGGAAGTTATATTAACCGCACTGCCTCTTTATCACATCTTTGCGATGACAGTAAACCTGATGTTTGCCTTCTCAATTGGTGCTAAGAATATTCTGATTATTGATCCAAGAAAGTTTGAAGCTTTAATCAAGGTTCTGCAGAAAACCCCTGATTTAACCATTGTAACTGGTGTAAATACGCTCTTTAATGCTTTTGTAAACTATGAGGTATTCAAGAGATGTAATTTAAGTAATCTGCGTCTTGCTGTAAGTGGCGGTTCATCTGTACAGACTGGTGTGGCTAAGCGTTTTATGAGGGCATCAGGTGGTATTCCTATTTTAGAAGGTTACGGTTTAACTGAGTGTTCACCACTTTGCTGTGTAAATCCATATACCCACAAGAGATATAATGCCAGCATCGGTCTGCCAACACCATCAACTTTGGCCCGTATCGTAGATGTTGATACTGGTGAGGAAATCTGGGATTTAAACAAAGACGGCGAGCTTGAGTTTAAAGGTCCTCAGGTTATGAAAGGTTACTTCGATAATGAGAAGGAAACCGAAAATGTAATGCACGATGGCTGGATTAAGACTGGTGATATTGCTGTATGGAAAGAAGGCGGATACATCAGAATTATTGATCGCCTCAAGGATATGATTCTGGTTTCAGGCTTTAATGTTTTCCCTAACGAAATTGAAAATGTTGTAAGTCAGAACGAAAGAGTTCTTGAATGTGCGGTAATTGGTATTCCATCTAAGACTACCGGTGAGTCGGTAAAGCTTTTCGTAGTTAAAAAAGATCCATCTCTGACTGCTGATGAGCTTAAGACTTACCTGCGCGATTATCTCACTGGCTATAAGATGCCAAAGCATATCGAGTTTGTGGAGAAGCTTCCAAAGTCTCCTGTAGGCAAGGTAATGAGACGCTTCTTAAAGCAGAATCGTTTAAATGGTTAACAAATTACTGGTCGGATATTCCGGCCAGTTTTATTTTCTCCTGTTAACCATCTTATTCTTCATATTTAAATTTTTCTTTTCAAAAAATCTCGGTTACAATATACAAAATTTTTTGGAAGCAAAATGCAAAATATTATTCTTGTAAATACCCCCGATACTTTAAATTCAGTTACCTCACTAATTGATTCATTAAATGAAAGTTACTGTATCAGTCTTGATACTGAATTTAACCGTGTAACCACTTTTTATCCAAGACTTGACATTATTCAGCTCTGCATTCAGGACAAGGCTTATCTTATAGATGTCTACGCTGTTGATATCAAATCTCTTATTGTTTCCTTATCCTCATTTAAAGGAAAACTTCTGGTATTCTCAGGCTCTGAAGATCTCTCAATTCTGCACAGAGAAGGTCAGAAACTTGGTCTTGATAAAGCCCTTTGTGACAACATTATTGATGTTCAGCTTTTAATGTCATTTTTAAATCTTGGTTACAGCGTTGGTCTGCAGGGGACTTTATTAAAATATCTTGATATTGATCTTCCAAAAGATCAGACTTTATCAGATTGGTCTGAAAGACCTCTGTCTGACAGACAGATTGAATATGCCGCCAATGATGTGTTTTTTTTAGAAAGTCTGTATAAAAAACTTTTATCTTCGGTTAAATCAGATGATGTCAGACTCTCATGGTTTGCTCTTGAAATGAAGCGCTTTGTAAAGGTGCTGACAAAGGATACGGATAAGGAGCTGCTTTATACTGAAGTTCCTGGTGCTGGCTCTTTGAACAAAAAAGAACTGGCTATTTTAAAGGTGTTGTGTATCCGCCGTTATGAAAAAGCAATAGCAGATAATGATGCTTTAAACAGAATTATTACCTCTAAGGCTTTAACCTCTATTTGCCGTCTGAACTTTATAAATGCTAAAACATTAGCTGCAAGCGGTATGAAATGGGGAGCTATCAGAGAGAACTGCGAGAATGTCAGGAAGTGGTTTGCAGAAGGTAAAAGTCTAAAGCTTCCTGATGATTTTATTCTTCCTTATGATTATTTTTCCTGTACTAGTCAGGTGGTTTCAGATTATCAGAAAAAGTTGAAGCATGAACTTACTGAGATTGCAAAAAAAGCAGAAATTGCGCCTGAACTTATTTCGAGCAAGTATCTTATTCTAGATCTTTTCCATGCTGCCTTTTATAAGAGAGAAGCTGTGCTTAAAAGTTCATGGTATCTTGATCTGACAAAAGATATTACCTTTCCTGAAGAAGTAAACGCAGCTATTAACAAAAAGTAATTTATACGACAAAAGTCATTTTTATATGAATTATGACTTTTGTCATTCTTTATTTTAATTTCCTCTGAATATATAACTATACTCAATTAATAAGCATAGTCATGTCATTGTATGTTATTCTATACAAAACGTTTACGTACAATGAAGCTAAATTCAGGAAAGTATATGAAAGATTTTGTAACTGACATTCTTATATGTAAGGTTTCATATAACTGGTATCAGGTTATCAAGTCAGATTATATTATCAATGGCTCGTCTGTTATTAATTGCTGGTACACTGATGAAGAGGAATCTAAGTTAGGCCTAGAAGCTCATGAGCAGTTACCTGCGCCTGGATCTCTGGCTCTTTTCCTGGTTGAAAAAAACAGCTATCAGTATATCGTTGGTGGCGGCTTTTATCTGTCAAGACAGTTTATGTATCCTGATTCCTGCTGGAATGAATTCGGCATCAAAAACGGATACCTGACTAAAGATACTTTTATTAAGCGCCTCTTTTCCTGTGGCGGTGATCCTGAGGTTCCTGTTTCATGCTATCAGATGTATGGCACCTTTGTATTTACAAAGTCCCATATTTTAAGACTTCCTGATGGTTTTGAGATGGATTTGAACCACAAATCCCGTATCACCTTAAACAGAAATCTGCCATTATCTGCCTATTTAAAGAAAACCTGCATGGAAAGACGTTCTTTGCAGCTTGATAAAAATTCAAGAAATGCTTCATGGCCAGGGATCTACTTTAAGGCAACGCTGCATCGTACCTATAACTTTAAAGATCACTTCAAGACCAAGGTTTTTGGTGTATATCATCATAAATGTGCTGTAACCGGATGCTCACTGATAGATACTCTGAGAGTTGCATTTATCAGAATCTTTTATGACGAGCGTTACCTGTCAACACCAAATGCTATCGTTTTAAGAGCAGATCTGTTTAAACTTTTTTCAAAAGGCATTATTACCGCCAGATACAAGGATGAATCTACAGTAGTGCTTGAGGTTTCCAAAAACCTTGCAGTAGGAAGTGCAAGTGAATATCGCCAGTATGACGGAAAAGAGCTGTTCCTGCCAGAGAACAGAGATGACTGGCCAAGTAAGGAATTTTTAGATTGGCATTACAACATCCGTTATGAAAACTGGCTAAAGAACAGTCAGTTCTCTCTTGCTGACTTTGTAAATGATGAAGAGGATACAATTCCAAACTATGAGAATAGCAATTCTGGGAGCAAACTCTCCGATAGGACGTAAGGTTGTATTAAAGGCAGAGGAACATGGTATTTCGACTGTCCTTTGTGTACCTTCTTTTACTGATATTATCGGTAACGGAAGAATTGTCATCAAAAATTACAGTGAACTTAGCTTTAATGATTTAAAAGACTGTCATTACGTTATAGACACTGAATCATTTTTTAACATTTCAAAGTATTCATCCGAAGATCTGCCTTTATGGCATTTGATTGAAACCTTAAAAGATACCGATACTAAAGTGCTTGTTTTTGGCTCATCAGCTTTTTTATATTCTGGTGATGACCGACGTAAAATGGTTATAGATACTGAGGATGTAATACTTGATGATACCCAGAACAAGATTGACAGACTCTGTGTAAATGCATACAAAAGACTCTGTCAGTGCAGCAATGTAAAGTGGTCAGTTCTCTGTCCGCCACTGCTTCTTGATATGCATGCCTATGGATCTGGAAAAATTGAATTTTCAAATGATGTCCTGCCTGTAGGATTAAATGGTGACAGCTACATTTCAATTTCTGATTTTGTAACGGCATCTGTTGAGCTTTTAAAGCTTGGTCCAAAGCCATTTAAGTGTGTTTCTGTTCGAGCTGAAAAATCATAAACTCTGACATCTGTTTTTTAATGGCTGCTTTTAAAGAGAATTGCTTATATAAAGTCTTTTTAAATGTACTCATTTATTTTGTAAATAAATTTTTTTATTTACTCTTTAATTTGAATATTGTTTGGTCTAAGATATGACCAAATTTATTTAAGAGGACAAATAAAATGCTGAGTTTTTCTGCTACAGTAATTCAGATGTCATCTCTGTTTTTACTGGTTATTATTGGATATGCCTGTAACAAACTTAAGTACATGGATACAGAATTCAACAAGAGACTCTCAGCGTTAATTCTGAATGTAACCGCTCCTTTTTTAATTCTGTCATCAGTAATGGGCGATATTCTGCCAAAGCCAGAGGATATCGTTCCTGTTTTAAGCGCTGGTGTGTTTTCATATGCCGTGTTATTCATTCTGTCCTTTGTAATTTCAAAGTTTCTATGTAACGACAGTTCAGTTATCGGATCTTACAGATTCATGCTGATTTTCGGAAATATCAACTTCATTGGTTTCCCTGTATTGGCATCACTTTTCGGCACTGAAGCAATCTTTTATGCAGCGATTGTTTCTATTCCGTTTAATGTTCTGATTTTTATGTTCGGTGTACCGATTATCACATCAGGACAGGGTAAGTTTGTCTTTAAGTTAAGATCTCTTTTCTCACCAAATCTGATTGCAACCTACATAACCATCATTATCGTGCTGATGCAGTATCGTGTACCTAAAGAGATTTCAAATGCCTGCAGTCTGGTAGGTTCAATGACAGTTCCTGGTTCACTGCTTATCATCGGTTCAACCCTTGCCTATGTAAAGGTTCTTGATATGATGAGCAACGTCAGAATCTACCTTTTAGCCTTTATTAAGCTTCTGGCAATTCCTGTAGTGTTATTTCTGATCTTCAAGATTAGCCCTCTTGATATCAAGTACACCAATGTTCTTACAATTTTACTTGGTATGCCTGTAGCTTCAATCGGTACCATGCTGTGCCTCAAAAACAACATTGACGGTAAGGCAATGTCTGAAGGCACTTTTGTAACTACACTTTTAAGCGTGATTTCAATTCCGCTCCTGTCTCTTATTCTGTAAAGAACAGAATTTTAAAATCGGTTTATCAAAGGTCACTTTTAGTGACCTTTTTTTTGTAGCTAATTAACTGAAAATCAAAATAAAAATAAAATAGTAAGAAAAATATTTTTTAATTTGCTTGCAATTGACAGCACTTTTGTAGTTTAATACCTACTAAACAGATAGGAATAGTAAATAATAAAGGTGCAGTATGTTAGATCTTCGATGTTTGATTTTGATTTAGAGGTGATTTTTTATTTTTTATTTTTGTTTTTAATAAGAGAAGAATTATGAAGATTTACAGCAGCATTACAGATTTAATCGGCAGAACACCATTACTGCATTTAAAGGGCTATGAAAAAGCACACAATATTAAAGCTCAGATTATAGGTAAGTTAGAGAATTTAAATCCAGGCGGATCTGTTAAGGACAGAATCGCAAAGGCAATGTTAAAGGACGCTTTAGAGAAAGGAGTAATCAACAAAAACACTGTTATTGTTGAACCAACATCAGGCAATACAGGTATTGGTCTTGCACAGGCAACAGCAGCTTTAGGACTCAGGCTTGTGATAGTTATGCCAGATTCAATGTCAAAGGAAAGAAGAGCTCTTTTAAGAGCTTATGGAGCAAGACTTGAACTTACTCAAGGCTCTTTAGGCATGAAAGGCGCAATTGAAAAAGCAAAAGAGATCTTAAAGAGCACTCCTGATTCATATATGCCAGGTCAGTTTGAAAATATGGTAAATCCAGCAGTTCATTTTAATACCACAGGCCCTGAAATATATGAAGATACAGACGGACAGGTTGATATTCTGGTTGCAGGTGTTGGAACTGGAGGCACCTTATCAGGAGCTGGCAAATACCTTAAAAAGCTTAATCCAAAAATTAAGGTTGTAGCTGTGGAGCCTGCGCTTTCACCTGTTTTATCTAAAGGTACAGCAGGTTCTCACAAAATTCAGGGTATCGGTGCAGGCTTCATTCCTAAAACTCTTGATACATCCGTATATGACGAGATTATTACAGTAGAAAATAACGAGGCTTTTGAGACAGCCAAAGAGATTGCAAAAATTGATGGAGTATTAGTTGGAATCTCAGCAGGTGCTGCGGTATATGCAGCAAGAAAGCTTTCATTAAGAGAAGAGAACTTCGGCAAAAAAATAGTGGTTATCCTGCCTGATACAGGTGAGCGATATCTTTCAACACAGGCTTTTATGTAAAGGTAAAAACTATGATAGATAAACATGAAAGCATTACCGCAAAGATTTGCTCCTTTGTAAGAGCTTATCATTCAGCATACTCTGATGACATTATCTTTGATGACAATCTTGCCTATGACCTTTTAGGTCAGGAGGATTATGTAAGGGTAGGTCAGCTAATTGAAAACAGCTACGATACCGGCTCTTATAAAAAGGATGCTCTTTTTGACAGGAACGCAATAGAGCAGCATGTAAATGAGTTTTTAAGTCCTATTCCTTTATCAAGGATCAGGTATACAGAAAAAATGCTTGGTGATTTTGTTAAAAGAAACGGCAAAACGCAGTATGTAATCTTAGGTGCAGGACTTGATACATTTGCATTCAGAAATACTGATGAGAATATAGAAATTTATGAGCTTGACCATCCTGATACAGGTCGGTACAAAAAGGAAAAAATAAAAGAGCTTGAGCTTGTAATCCCAAAGAATGTTCATTTTGTTTCAATTGATTTTAATAAGGATAATCTCATAGATGTTCTTTTAAATGCCGGATTTGATAGGACAGTTCCAACTGTGTTTTCAATTCTTGGTGTTACTTATTACCTTACACTTGAGATTTTTGAAAACACTTTAAAGATGCTTGATGAAATTACTGACAGCAAAGCTATGGTGATTTTTGATTATCCAGATGAAAGTACAATTACTAACTCTGATAAGAATTCAAAGGTCTTTAAGCTCAGAGAAATGACTGCAAAACTTGGTGAAAAAATGACTTACGGCTATAAAACATCAGAGCTTACTGATGCTTTAAGGCGCCACAGCTTTACAGTTTTTGAACATAAAGATCCTGAATCAATCAACAATACTTTTTTTAAAGACAGAACAGATGGCATGAGAGCTTATGAGAATGTCCATTTTTTAGCTGGAGTTAAATGATGATGGTACTTAAATTAAATCTACGATGTTGTTTTTACAGATAAATAAAGTCTCATTTAATTTTTCGAATAATTATATTTAAGGATATTATCATGGCAAATTATAACGATATTGAATCAGCTCTTATTCATGGCGGCATTTATGGAGATAAGACAACCGGCGCTGTGAATGTACCTATCTATCAGACTTCAACCTATGAGCAGACAGGAATAATGGAAAATCCTGTCTGGGAGTACTCTCGTACTGGAAATCCAACAAGAAGAGCTTTAGAGGATTTGATTGCAGAGCTTGAAAAAGGAGTAAGAGGCTTTGCCTTTGCATCAGGAATGGCTGCAATTGATGCTGTAGTTCACCTGTTTAAGTCTGGAGATGAAATTCTTGTGTCATCCAATGTTTATGGCGGCACCTACAGAATTTTAGATAAAGTGTATAAGCAGCTTGGTATTAAGGCTGTAGCAGTTGATACATCAAATCTTTCAGATATTGAAAAAGCAATAACCGATAAGACTGTGGCTCTGTATATCGAATCTCCAACCAATCCGCTTTTAACAGTTACTGATTTAAAGGCTGCAGCTAAGATTGCAAAAAAGCACAATCTTTTAACCGTTGTAGATAATACTTTTATGACTCCTTATCTGCAGCGTCCAATTGAACTTGGTGCTGATATTGTTGTTCATTCAGCTACAAAATATCTTGGTGGTCATTCAGATCTGGTCGCAGGCCTTGCTGTTGTAAATTCTAAAGAGCTTGCTTCAAAGCTTGCATTCTATCAGAACTCTGTTGGAGCAGTACTTGCTCCATTTGACTCCTTCCTTTTAATAAGAGGAATTAAGACCCTGGCAGTACGCCTTGACAGACATACACAAAACGCACACAAACTTGCTCATTTTCTTCGTAATCATGATGCTGTTTCAAAGGTTTACTATCCAGGGTTTGAGGATGCTCAAGGCTATGAAATTAACAAAGCTCAGGCCAAAAACGGCGGTGCAATGATTTCATTTGTGCTCGATGAAAAACATGATGTTAAAAAGTTTTTCAAATCATTAAATCTGATTGCGCTTGCTGAATCCTTAGGCGGTGTTGAGTCTTTAGTATGCCATCCAGCCACTATGACACATGCTGCCATTCCATATGACATAAGACAGGAGCTTGGAATTACAGACTCTCTTGTAAGACTGTCTGTTGGAATTGAAAGCTTTGATGATCTTAAAAATGATCTGCAAAAGGCAATTAAGGAGTCAGAGATTTAATATGAAATACTATAACTCAATGCATGATCTTATCGGTCATACACCTCTAGTAAAGATAAATGCAGCTTTAAAAAGACTTAATGTAGATACAAAAGGTGTAAATCTTTTTGTAAAGCTTGAATATTACAATCCATCTGGTTCTGTAAAGGACAGAACCGGTATGTATATGGTAAATGATGCTTTTGATAAGGGTCTTTTAAAGGAAGGCTATACAATCATTGAAGCAACAGCTGGAAATACTGGACTTGGAATTGCCTTTGCAGCATTAAACCGAGGTATTAAGGTTATCTTTGTGGTTCCAGAGAAATTCTCTGAAGAAAAGCAGATTTTAATGAAAGCATTAGGTGCACAAATTATAAATACTCCAAGAGAAGGCGGTATGCTGTATGCGGCCAGAAAGGCTGAAGAATTAAAAATGCAAATACCTGATGCCATCTCTTTAAAGCAGTTTGAGAATATGGCAAATCCTCTTGCTCACTATGAGACTACAGGTCCTGAAATATACGATGATCTTGATGGCAGGATTGAGTATGTTGTGGCAGGTGCAGGTTCAGGCGGTACCTATTCAGGTGTATTAAAGTACTTAAAAGAGAAAAATAATGACATAAAAGGAGTACTTGCTGATCCTGTTGGTTCCACAATGGGGGGCGGTGAGCATAAGGATTACGATATTGAAGGTATCGGCAATGATTTTATAGCTGCCACTATGGATATGTCACTTGTTGATAAGGTAGTTAAGGTAACTGATTCTGAAGCATTTGAAGGTGCCAGGACCTTGGCCTTATCAGAAGGCGTTACCGGTGGTTCATCTACAGGCGCTGCATTCATGGCTTGTGTAAAACTTATAAAATCAGGAGCTAAAGGAAATATTGTTTTTATAGCTCCTGACAGAGGTGACAGATATTTTTCAAAGCACCTTTATGCATGATGATGTAAGACCTGTAAATTAAATCTGATACATAACCTTTATTTTTGATGTTAAGTGAAATTATTTTTTTTAAACTTGTTAAAATATGCAGATTAAATAATTTACAAGTCTTACTTGTTATCGGAGCATTATAAATGAAGCAGACAAATCGTTTTCCAGAACCATCTGGTAAGAATGGCTGGTACGAAACCTCAAGATACAAGAATCATAAATTCAATGATGTAAGCGAAATTCAGTCAAGCTATGACTATATCGTAGTTGGTGCTGGTTTCGGCGGTGTTAACGCTGCATTCAGACTTGCAGAGAATCAGCCTGGCGCTTCAATTGCACTTTTTGATGCAATGCCTGTTGGCTATTTCTCATCCGGCAGAAATGCAGGCTTCATCATTGATGTGCCTCATTCAATCGTAGGTGATCCTCACTTTACCATGGACGATCAGAAATGGCGCTTCCGTCTTAACAAGTATGTAATTGAGCGCATGGCAAAGATCAAGGAAGAGAATAATCTTGAAGTTGACTGGCAGCAGGCCGGTATGTTCCAGACCGCAAGAGAAAATGGAAGCTTAAAGTACTTAAATATGCTTGCCGAGTTCCTTGATGTTATGGAAGCAGAGTACAAGTGGATGGATAAAGAGGAAGTTACCTCAAAGCTTGGTACTGACTTCTACTTTAAGGCTTTATATACTCCAGGTACCATCTTAATCAATCCATCTGAGACTGTTCGCGGCCTTGCAACTGTTCTGCCAAAGAACGTTTCAGTATTTGAGAACTGCCCGGTACTTGAAGTATTAGAAGGCGAAATTCCAAAGGTTGTATTAACCAATGGTAAGGTTATTACCTGTAAGCAGGTAATTATGACTGTTAATGCCTTCATCAAGCACTTTGGTGCCAAGAACACCAATAATATTATCGGTATTCATTCATTTGGTGCTCATACCCGTGAGCTTACTGATGAAGAGATTGCAACATTAGGCGGTGCAAAGCCATGGGGCTTATGCTCAGCACATCCTGCCGGTGCTACCTTACGTTACACTACCACCAAGCGTCTGTATGTACGTACTGATATTACTTTTGCAACTCACATCAATATCGCTCCAGAGCGTTTATACAAGTCAGTTTACAAGCTGCGCCGCGCGTTCAACAACCGCTTCCCACAGCTTAAGGATGTAAACTTTGAGTATGTATACGGCGGCTTTATTCCACTGACAGCAAACACCTTCCCATACTTTGCCAACGTTGGCAAGAACGTATATGCAGGTGCTTCAGGCGACGGTACCGGTGTTACCAGAGCTTCAATGTGCGGTACCTTCCTTGCTGACTGGGTATGCGGCCGTGACAGTGAAGAGCTTCGCTATATGCAGACAAGTCCTCAGCCAAACTGGGTTCCACCAGAGCCAGCCCGTACCATCGGCGCAACTGCAAGACTTATCTGGGAAGATATGCACGCACGTTCTGAAATCTAATCTAGATTGTGCGTAAAAAGATCCTTAATTGCCTTTATAAAACGGTAGAGGCATGACAGGATCTTTTTTTTATCCTTATAATTTGTGAATAAGGTTTGATATCTGAATGTTAATTAAGCATTTTATTTAAATCTAAAGTAAACTTAAAAAGATAGAGGACATGACACAATGAGTTTTTTTAATATTTTTAAAGGCGCAGCCGACTATTTTAAAGATGCTTCCCTCAAAAGGATCACTTCTCCTTTTGTTGGAAATGTTATGCCTTCTCAGCTTTTAAGAGATATTAACCTTTCTAAAAATGTAATGGGTTATTCAATTGGTGTGATACCTGAGAGCGGAGATGTTCTTGCTCCTTGTAAAGGTCATATCACCTTAGTCTCAGAACTTGGTAATTCCTTCTGTATGAGACTTGGAAAAATCAATATCATCATTAACCTCGGTCTTAACCGTGATCTCTACAAGAAAGAGTGGTTTAAATTAAACTACAAGGTAGGCGACAAGGTTAAGCGCGGTGTTCCGATTTTAACTATGGATCTTAATAAGATTATGCGTACAGATCCTGATTTTGTATGCGTAATTACTGTTAAGCATTCAAAGGAACTTAAGTACATTAGCATGCAGAACCTAAGATATGTTGATCACGGCTCAATGCTCTGCAGCATCAATGTGTACTAATCAGATTACATAATCGTTTGCCAGAAGGTTATTCTGCTTGTCTAAAAGATCCTGCAGTGTAACTGAATCTAAGTATTTTATAATTACCTCATATAGTCCCTTCCACATGCTAAGGGTCGGGCAGTTGCCTGCTCTTTCACAGTTGTTTACATCACAGTCAAGGCATGAAACAGGAGCAAGATTGCCTTCAGTGAGTCTTAAAATTTCTCCAACAGTGTATTCTTTAGGAGCTCTTGCAAGCTGATAACCGCCCTGAAAGCCTCTTGAGGTTTTTAAAATACCTGATTTATTCAGTACCTGAATAATCTGCTCTAAATATTTTTTTGATATATTCTGACGGGAGGCAATGTCCTTTAAAGTAACGAAGCCTGCGTTCTGATGCTCGGCAAGATCTATCATCAGTCTTAATGCGTATCTGCCTTTTGTAGAAATCTTCATTAACAAACCTATTTTTTTAATTTATAATACTTAGTATTTTAGTAGGAATTTAATAAAAATTAAAGTTTTTTAATGTAATATATAATCTCTATTATAAGATTATCAAAAGCAGGCTTTTACTATGACTCTTACTCAGCTTCGCTATGCGATTACTATTTCTGAAATCGGTTCATTTAATAAGGCAGCTCAGATCCTTTATGTTTCTCAGCCTTCTTTGTCAAATGCAATTCATGATCTTGAAGATGAGTTTTCCATCACCATCTTTCACAGAACCGGAAGAGGTGTAAGTCTTACCAATGAAGGTGTTGAATTCATTGCTTATGCCCGTCAGGTTTATCATCAGTACCAGTCATTATTAGAGAAGTTTGGCAAGAACGGCACTATAAAGAAAAAGTTCGGTGTTTCAACTCAGCACTATTCTTTTGCAACAAAGTCTTTTGTTGAGATGGTTAAAAAGTTTAATACCTATGAATACGACTTTGCCATTCGTGAGACTAAAACCAAAGAAGTTATTGATGATGTTGCAACATTAAAGAGTGAAATCGGCATTCTTTATATGTCCCATTTCAACAGAAACATCATCTCTAAACTGCTTGCCTCAGCTGATCTGGAGTTTCACCATATCATTGACTGTCAGGTCTATGTTTATCTTTACAAGCAGCATCCGCTTGCATCAAAGGAATTTATTACCTTTGATGATTTAGAGGATTATCCATGCTTAAGCTTTGAGCAGGGTGACAACAGCAGCTTTTACCTGTCAGAAGAAATCTTTTCAGCAAAAGAATATGTCCGTACAGTTAAGGTCAATGACAGAGCCTCAATGTTAAATCTTATGGTTGGATTAAACGGTTTTACTCTGTGCTCTGGTATCATCTGCGAGGAATTAAACGGTTCAGATTACATTGCCGTTCCTTTCATACCTGATGCCAAGGATGAGGATGACAATATGGATATTGGCTATATTGTCAAAAAGAATCAGATTTTATCTGATATGGGAAAACTCTATATTGAAGAGATTAAGAATTACTTCAAGGAACGCGGTGTTGAAATCTAACCGCTGTGTTTTTTTTACATATAAGTTTTTTCTATCAATGAAAGATTAACAAAAATATAAGTTTTTTTGATAAAACCTCTTATAAAAGGTCTGTATGAACAATTACAGACCTTTTTTCACATCCAGTGTAAAGTAAATTATTCTTCATATAAATAAAATTTCTGCATTTTTTTTAGTTATAGAGAATTTCTATATCTGCGTATCAAAAAACGGTATTAGACAGTTATCTGTTATTTATAGATACTAGCTTCAGTTTAATTTACATATATGGATGTTTTAATGTACGAGTTTTTATGGCATGGCAGAGGCGGTCAGGGTGCTTTCACAGCAGCAAGACTATTAGGTACAGCCTTTGCCTTAAATAAGGATGGCAACAATGCGCTTGCTTTTCCTTCATTCGGTCCTGAAAGACGTGGTGCTCCTATAAGAGCTTTTACCAAGCTCTCAGATAAAAAAATCGGTGACCGTTCAGAACTCAAAAAGGCAGATTATGTAATTTATCTTGATGATACTCTGTTTGATGATTCAGCCTTTGATGAGTTAAAGGAAGGTGGAAAAATAATTTTATGCACCAAGAAAATCATTACAGACAAAAGAGTTGTATGCCTTGATGGTGTAACTCTTGCTGAAAAGATCTTAAAACTCCCAATTACCAACACTGTAATTTTAGGTGCCATTGCTGCTATCTTTGATGGAATTACACTTGAAGATCTCAATAAGGCAGTAGAGCTTTCAATGGCTCCACGTCTTGTAGCAAAGAATCAGCAGATTATTTTAGAAGCTTACGAGAATGTGAAAGGAGCACTTTAATGTCTGCAATCAAGGTATTAAAAAGAGACTGCTATCCAAGCTCTTTAAAGGATATTCCATTTGCTCCTTCAGATAAGCCTGGTCTTGTATCTACAAACGGCAGCTGGAGAGTTGAAAAGCCTGTATGCGACAAGGAAAAGTGCAACGGCTGTTTTTTATGCTACCTGTACTGTCCTGACGGTGTGATTTCTAAGTCAGGTAAGAGCATAGAAATTGATTACGATTACTGTAAGGGCTGCGGCATCTGCAGAACCATCTGTAAAAAAGGCGCAATTACCATGGAGTCTGAAAAATAATGGTTAAAAAGTTTTTATCAGGCAATGAAGCTTTTGCCTATGGTGTATGCCTTGCAAAGCCTCATGTAATTTCAGCCTATCCGATTACTCCACAGACTACCGTGGTTGAAAAGCTCTCTGAGATGGTAGAGTGCGGCATGTTAAAGTCCGAGTTTGTGCATGTTGAATCTGAGCATTCTGCTTTAACCTGTGCAATCGGTGCTTCATCTGTTGGTGCAAGAGCATTTACCGCAACCTCATCACAGGGCCTTTTATATATGGCAGAGGGCTTAACCTATGCCTCAGGCGGACGTTTTCCGATTGTGATGATGAACGCAAACCGATCAACTGCACTACCATGGAATATTTACGGTGATCAGCGTGATTCTTTATCCTTACTTGATCACGGCTGGATCCAGGCTTATGCAGAGGATGCTCAGGAAGCACTTGATCTTGCGCTTATGGGCTTTTACATCGCTGAGCATAAGGATGTATTAACTCCATATATGGCAAATTTAGACGGCTTTACTCTGACTCATACCTATGAAACTGTTGAAGTTCCTGAGGCAGAAGATGCTGACAGATTCCTGCCTCCATTTGTAACAGACAACAAGATGGATGTGGATAATCCAAAGAACCTTGGCTTTACAGCAGGTCCTGACACCAATACCGAGTTTAAGTATTTAGAGCATCAGGGCATTTTAAATGTAAGAGCAGTTGTAAAAGAATGTGAAGATAAGTTCTATGAAATCTTTAAGCGCAGATACACTGGCTTAACTGAAAACTACAGAACTGAAGATGCTGACTATGTAATTGTTACTCTTGGTACTATCGCAGGTCTTTGCAGGGATGTTGTTGATGAGCTCCGTGAAAAGGGGGTAAAGGCAGGTCTTATTAGAATCAGATATGTAAGGCCTTTCCCTGATGCTGAGCTTACTGATGCGCTAAAGAATGTTAAAGCTTTAGCAGTACTTGAAAAGGATATTTCCTTTGGTAATGAAGGCACTGTTTATACAAATGTAAACTCAGCCTTATTAAAGGCAGAGCTTGGCGTAAAGACATCAAACTATATTGCAGGCTTAGGCGGTCGCAATATCGAAAAAGAGCAGATTGAAGCAATCTTTGATGATCTTAAAAACGGCGTAACTGGTATTAAATTTGTAGGCTTAAAGGAAGAATAATCATGGCAGTTAATGTAAATACAATCTCTGATGATGAGTTCTTCTACGGTCACAAGGCATGCGCAGGCTGCGGCGGTGCATTAGCTGTACGAATTGCCTTAAAGATTTTAGGTAAGAACGCATTTACTGTGATTCCTGCAGGCTGTATGTCTGCTGTAGGCTTTGTGTATCCTCAGCTTTGCTTTGCCAATAACGCAATTATTTCACCATTTGCAGGAACTGCTGCATTGTTAACTGGTGTTCAGGCTGGTTTAAAGGCCTTAGGTAAAACCGATTTTCAGGCGGTAGGTTTTGCAGGTGATGGTGGTACCGCTGATATCGGTATCCAGGCTCTTTCAGGTGCAATTGATAGAGATGACGATATTCTTTATATTTGCTATGACAATGAAGCATATATGAATACCGGTATTCAGAAGAGCTCTTTAACTCCATTTGGTGCTAGAACCACTACAACTCCTGCAGGCAAAAATATTCACGGTAATTTAAGACCTAAAAAGAATATGTTTGAGATTGTTGCAGCTCACGGCATTACCTATGCAGCAACTGCAAGCATCGGTTATCTGCCTGATTTTATGAAGAAGGTTGAAAAGGCTTCAAAAATTAGAGGCACCAAATACATTCACGTAATAGCTCCATGTCCAACCGGCTGGGGTATTAAAA
>ONCB01000068.1 GCA_900316175.1 uncultured Succinatimonas sp. | reverse complement strand
TATATTCAGCCTAAAAGCAATTCATTTATTACGTGTTGATCCTAATTTTTGAGCTTTGATATTTGCTCTCTTTTCAACATGTTTTTATGAAGATCTAAAGATTAGTGCTGTTACTGTATTCGTAATAAGCTTTCGTCTTCAAATGCTTTATTAAGTTAATTAAAAGTTCATTATGCTTTTTTATCAGGCAAAGACTCTTGTGCAGGTATGTTAAAAAAGGTTCATTTTTGTTAAAATAAGCACAGTTTTTTACACCAGATGAAAGATTACTATGCAAGATTCAATTTTACGTAAATTAGAAGCCTTAGTTGAGCGCCATCAGGAAGTTGAGCAGTTATTAAGCCAGCCTGATGTGATTGCAGATCAGGATAAGTTCCGTGAATTAAACAGAGAGTATTCACAGCTTCAGGTTACTGTAACCACTTACAAGCAGTACACTACTGCATCTGATGATCTCGTTGAGATGGAGCAGATGTTAAAGAGTGATGATCCTGATGAAGTTGAAATGGCTCAGGAAGAAATTGAGCCTACCCGTGAAAAGGTAGAGAAGCTTTCTCATGAGCTGCAGTTGTTACTTCTGCCACACGACAAGCGTGATGACTGCAACTGCTTCTTAGAAATCCGTGCAGGTACCGGTGGTGATGAAGCTGCATTATTTGCAGGTGAGCTCTTTAAGATGTACACCCATTATGTAGAAGCTAAAGGATGGTCACTTGAGATTGTGTCTGAAGCTGAAGGCGAAATGGGCGGCTATAAGGAAATCATTGCCAAGATGTCTGGTGAAGGCGCATACGGCTATATGAAGTTTGAATCTGGCGGTCACCGTGTACAGCGTGTGCCTGTAACTGAAACTCAGGGTCGTGTTCATACCTCTGCCTGTACCGTAATGGTATTGCCTGAAATTCCACCAGCAGATGCTCCTGTTATCAATCCTGCTGATTTAAGAATTGATACCTTCCGTTCATCAGGTGCCGGTGGTCAGCACATTAACAAGACTGACTCAGCTATCCGTATTACTCACTTGCCTACAGGTCTTGTAGTAGAGTGTCAGGATCAGCGTTCACAGCATCAGAACAGAGCCCGAGCCATGGAAGTTTTATATTCAAGACTTGCTCAGATGGAAGAAGACAAGCGCAATGCTCAGGCAACTGAGATGCGTCACTCAATCCTGTCTTCAGGTGACAGATCAGATCGTATCAGAACCTATAATTTCCCTCAGTCACGTATTACTGATCACAGAATCAACCTGACCTTATACAGACTCGATGAAATTCTCTCTGGTAACCTTGATCTTATCTTAATGCCTGTAATCGAGGAATTTAAGGCTGAGCAGCTTGCTGCTATGGCTTCTCAGGGTGCACTTTAATGCAGATTAAAGAGGCTCTTTTCAAGGGAAAGAGTATTTTAAAAAACTCAGATACAGCCTCTTTAGACGCTTCTTTAATCATGTCTCATGTAACCGGCTTTTCTAAAGCCGGTCTTATTATTCACGATGAAGATGAATTATCTTCTGAGCTTCAGGGGTCTTTCTTTTCTCTGATAGATAAAAGATCAAAAGGCTATCCTGTCGCTTATATTCTAGGCTACAAGGATTTCTGGTCTTTACGTCTGAAAGTCAACGAGCATACCTTAATTCCTCGTTCTGATACTGAAACTCTTGTAGAGGCTGCTTTATCCTTAAATGTAAAAGGAGATGTCCTAGATTTGGGAACAGGCTCAGGAGCAATTATTCTTGCGTTAAAAAAAGAGCTTCGAGACAGTATTAATGCCTACGCATGCGATATCAGTGAAGATACTTTAAATGTCGCTGAGATTAATGCAAAAGAGAATGATCTTGAGGTGAAATTCTTTATTTCAGACTGGTTTAATGATGTTCCTGAAAAAAAATATGCTCTTATTGTATCTAATCCACCATATATAGAAGAGGATGATGAGCATTTAGGCAGAAGCTCTCTGCCATATGAACCATCACGCGCATTAGCCTCAGGTCCAGACGGACTTAATGACATTAAAACAATTGCTTATAAAGCCAGATTCTATCTTGCCTTTGGAGCCTATCTGATTGTTGAGCACGGCTATAATCAGGGAGCAGCTGTACAGAAGATATTTTCAGATCTTGGTTATGAGGACGTTCAGACACTAAAAGATCTTGAAGGACGTGACCGAATCACAATGGGAGCATTCTTCGGAAAATAAAAAACGGCACTGAGTGCCGCTTTTAAAATCCTTATGTTTGTTTGATTGTTGTCGTTATTTATTGTATAGCGTGTATATTAACTTTTTAACGTTATAAAAAACTTGAAGTAGAGCACCTTTTTATAATTACTCATCAAAAAAAACATAACGTTATGAAAAATCAATATTTCAGCCTTTTATCAGCATACATCTAATAATTTGTACCAACACACTGAAGATAAATAAAAGAGATAATATGGAAGACTTAGTCAAAAAAAATCATTATTTTTCAGATGAATTTCGTTCTGTAAACAAGAATGAGCATGATTTTAAAAGTGAAAAAGCTTATTCACAGAAGCTTTTAGAACTCTTTTCAAATGAAGCTCTTTCTTTTTCCATGGCAGGCGTTCTTTCAATCCTAATCAATTCTGTAAAAAACAGCACCATTACCCTAAACAGAAATTTTCCAAAAGAGGTAAGGAAGCTGGTACAAAAGTCTTTAGCACTGCAGAATTCATCTGTTCCTGTTTTTAAGAGCATATTTAATCTTCCAGATGATGCAGAGGAAAGTGCGCTTGAGTTTAAGTTCTACATTGTCTTTATGCAGGTTCTCTCAACAGGTTCTATCGTAGTAGGTCTTGATGTGGACTTTAAAGACGTACTTGTAGAAAATGCTCCTTCAAACTTTAATATCAGCGTAAAAGCTAAAAAGCTTGGCCTGACCAAGATGGCAGATTATCTGATTGCTGATTTTAAGGATGTATTCTCAGCAGATATTGAAGAGTCTCTTAAGCACAAGAGAGTAGCTCTTTACATGCGTGATCTTGTAAAGATGATCCACGATTATTTTGTTTAATATATAAGACCAGAAGCATTAACCTTGTATGTATTTATTGATTAAGGTTATTATTGGATGAAAAATTAATATTTAAGATATCTGTATGCTAAAAGAACGCGCTTCAAACAGTAAATCCACGTATGATCCATATGACTGCGCTCTGCAGTTAAAAAAGGTGCTTGAAAATTCAAATGTGGCACCAATTATGACTATTGTGATTTTTGATCTGCTCTCAAAGGTTGATCTTGATGAGATCGCTGCTGATGCTCATATGTATGAATACATTATGAACAGCTTTAATGAGAAGATTTCCTATGCGCTTAATCTTTCAGACAAGGAATTAAATCAGCGCAGCAAAGCCTACCTGATCCTCCTGCTTGAGATCATCTCTCATGCAAAACTGGTTACTGGTATTAAGATTGATATGCAACCTATCTGTGATTTATCTGAGTCAGATGTAAGCGTACAGTTAAATCCAAGAATTTTCAGGATCACTAAAAAGGGACAGGCGTTTATTAAGTCCATAGAGGAAATCAAGGTTAAGTGCCTGGTTAATTCAGAGCTGGTCAAAGCTCTTTCTGATGCTACCATGAAAGAGATAGACTCAATTATCGAGCGCTACAAGGATGCAGATGGCTACGAGAGTGGAGATGTGATCATTATTGATAAGGTACAGGCTTAAGTAACGTCCGAATATTTTTCTTTTATTTTACTTAGAGTCAAATAAAAGTTGTCCTCAGCTTATGTATTTAAAATAGTAATTATAATCAAAATAAATAAGAACTTAATAATTTTTTTCCTATATTTGAAGTTTTTTTCGTAACCACATCAATTCTTATGGGGAATTGATTCATATCATAAAATGAAGATCCGCCTTCCTAAGGAATATGAATTATACTCGTAGTATCTCCCCCCTAAAAATATAGGGTTGAGTTGTTCTAAATTGGTGAGGCCACTTTATACAAGATCTCTCATACGAAAAAAAAGATTACTTCAGACTGTATCATAAGTAAAACGTTACTTTATTAGAGATCTTCATTTGCAAGATGCTTCATACATACCTATGATCTGAACGCTTATACCATAATTTTGGGGATTCAGTTGCTCGCGCAAAATAGACATTGCCAATGGTGCAATCATTTGTACTAATATTATGCTTATATGATCAAAAATGGTTTTAAAGTTAATCATAATGATTGCTCTTTTTGTTGTTGCTATTACTGTGTGCACATAACCTTCTTTTATCAATGTGTATTGATTTATTTTATCAACATTAAAAATTTATTTGCATTTTATTAAGGTGTTCGCATGAAAAACTGGCTAATTAAAATATATGTTGGTATAGGTTTTATAATGTTTTTGTTATGTAATCCTTGCAGCTCAGGTGGGGCTGTAAACCCCGTAGAAATTATAAAGGTTGCATTTAAAAGTGCTATTTGGCCTTACATATTGTATGAAGAGTTTAGAGGAGATGATGCAATTCCTCAGATTACAATTTTTGATCAGTTTGTAGTTAAGCTTCCTGAAAAAAATAATAAAGGTAATGACACTGTTTCTGAAATATCTAATGATGAAGGGAACCTTTCGTTGGTGCCTAAATCTTGTTCAAAATTTAAAGCGGACCAAGAACTTACTTTAATTTGCGAAGTATCTAGAAAAGTAAATGTAAATATGGGTAAAACAGTTATTGGTGTATTTATTGCTTCCCTTAAAACTACATCAAAACTATGTAATTTTGGTTTAACAGAAATATCAAAGAAAGGTATAAATCAAGGTTTAAAAGATCAAGATATCTTAAAGGTATATGAATATTTGGTTAAAAATGCTGATTATGATATTCCTCTTAAAGAAGAATATTGCAATATTCAATACGAAATGAAAAGTAGCAATGGAGAACGGTTGTTTATATTAAAAGATTGAACTAGCATTGTAGTTAATCGATTAAAAATTATCTGACAATGACTTTCCTTGAAATAAAATTTCATTGTAAGTTTTATCTTGTTTAAAAGATACTTATAAAGGTTAAAAGTATGGCGCCAACGCGATCTGATAGATATCACATTGCATTATTGCCCGATTTTTTTTAATTTTGACAGTAAATTCTGTCAGTGTTAATTGCTGAAAATATAGAATCAGCACAAAGAGCCTATACCGTTACCGGTCAGGCTGCTCTTTAAAAAGTGTTTAAGTATCTGAATATGTTAAGGCTTTCGCTTAAACTTCTTTCTGGTAAGAGTGAATCTTCCCTGCTGTGTATCAGTATTTTGTTCGTTTTCTTCAAAGTTAATGTCTACATTTTCAGGAACATCATTGCCTGTAGGCTCTAATTCTTTATAAAACAGACCGATGAATCTTTCATCGTTTTCTATCTCGGACATATCCTGTTTAAAGAAGGCTTTCATAAACATAAACCAGAACTCTGGTTTTTCTGCAATCATCTGCAGACTGATAAAAGACCGTGGCTTGCCATTGTATAAAGGCACATTATCTCTAATGTAGCTTAAGACATTGCATGCCATTTTGGTGTACACAGTAGAGTTCCTGATATAGTCCTGATTTCTTAAAGGAAGTCTGTCCTGTTCAAAGCTCACATCAATTACCCAGAGTCTTGATTCAATCAGCCATCTGGCAAGAATAATATCCCGCATGGTTCTGGCAAAGTTCTCATCAAGACCATCAATCATAATTGAGCTTACAAAGAACCGGTCTTCTGTATTGTTCTCTTCAGTAAGAGAGCTTTTATAGACTCTACTGGTTCTTACTCTGATAAGACTGTTGATGTGTGGCCATTTGCGGCGCATTTCTTTTGATAAACCATCCTCAGTACTGATAATGGTTATGTCCTTTGTTTCAATACGTCCATGACCACTTTCTGTTCTTACCGAGCTTAGGATTTCTCCTGTAAACCTGTCTCTGTCAACAAAGCTGAATCCATCGGTAACTTCATCAAAAAGATGCTCCTGATTGTTTTTTAGGCAGACAACAAAATCAGCACTGGCATCTACCACTGCCTTTAAGGTTTTCTGTCTTGTGTTAAGAGCATCCCAGGTCAAAATGGTATTGGTAAGATTGATTCTCTCAATCATCTCTTCAATGGCATTTGCCTCATTATTCTTTTTATCTACGGTCTGCTGACATAAAGTCAGACCATATGTTGATGAATAAAGTGAGACCACATCATAACCACCGCTCTTTCTTGCGTCATTACCTTTTTTACTTAATCTGGTAGCTCTGATGTTCTGTCAATCAGCTGCGATTACCTCTCTTTGATTTAAGGGAACAGAGCCAACCGGTTTTAAACTGTTATCCCTGCTTGAGACAAAGTACTCTGAAAGAAAACGGATGGTTTCTTCTGTTTTTAGAGTGCTGACAACATTTCTTATGGTCTGCTCTGAAGGAACTTCATCTCCAAGACCATATAACAGCTCTTTAAGTGCGGTTTTGTTATAATTTCAGAACAGCCTCTGTGTATGGGAGTTATTGCATCCTGCCATTCTTGCAAGAATAACAACTGTTATGATGGTATTGAGTGGATACTTAATAGATGCCTGCTCTCGTTGATCTTTGAAGTCTGGCTGCACCATTAAACTCGAAATTTTCAGAATTAGCTTTGTCGTTCATAAAATATTATCTTTTTCTATTTCATTAAGTTACAGAACTAGAATATTAATTTACCATCAAAGATTCTGATCACTGAATCACATTTTTAAAGAACAAAATCAGCTAGTTAACTAACTGATTAATTTACATTAATTTTATATTTTACAACTTTTTTAATTTGTGAGTTATATCAAATGGTGTTGGAGCGATAGGTTAAAAGATGATTTACATATTATATGTTTTATTTATAGTAATTGGCATTGTTCTGCTTTTATTTCTAAGGAATCTTTTCATTAACTATAAGGCATATTTTTCTGGTGGAAATTTAAAGGTTTGTGCTTATTCAGTGAAATATTTAACAGATACTGTAAGCAATAATTATTCTGAGGGATACATTCTTAGAATATCGACAATATTAAAACAGTGTAAAAATAAGACATACTTAAAAAAAGTTGAAATAAGCAAAGCTATTCCTCAAATAGCTAATTATACGGATTTAGCCATATTTGAATTTTTTTTGCAATTTTGAACCTGATTTTATGCCATTTATTGCTTCTGCAGAATTTAAAAGGCCATTTGTAAAAATTTATCTGAAGGAATACGGAGTTGAGCCTTCTTACATAAATGGGGACCACAGAAATGAAACTAGCAAATTTGAAGCTCAGATAAACAATATTTTAAATCTGTACGGTTTTCCATTATTAGACGAGATAACAAATGATCAGCAATAATATCAATATGTATTGATTATTTTCTGTTAAGTCATATCAATTTTTAAATAGGGGATTTCAATATGAAATACAAAGGGTATGAACTTTCTGCAATTACTTCTTTGGCCATTTTCGCATCAGCTATTGATGGTGAATGCGATGAAAATGAGATAGCTGTAATTTTTGGTCATTTAGCTTGTTATGATGTTCCAGAAAATGATAGACACAAAATTATTGAACTCGCAGCAAATATACCATTTGAAGAGGCAGCAATAATAGTAAGCAAAATGGATTATCAACAAAAACGGCACTTTGCTGCATTTATAGGAAGTATTATTTTAGCAGATGGTAAAATCACTGATTTAGAATTGAATTATTGGAGGAAATTAAGTTTAGCTACAGGATTGCCTACTATGACAATTAAGGAAGCTGCAAATATATTTACTTCTAATATAGTAGGTCGAACACAACCCACAAGTCAAAGCTCTGATAAAAGTATTTTTCGAAGATGGATAGGTTTTATTATTCTTGTCGTAATTATATACTTAATAGTTGAATACAATTAAACAGGTAATTTGATTAGGTAATTAATAGAATAAAACACCTTACAAATTCTAAAGTTTCAAACTTTGAACTGTAAGGCGTTATTAATTAATAAATATATTTGATTAGTTCTGCTCAGTTGATAAAGGCTGAGGCTTCTTTTCTAAAGAAACTGACATCTCCATGATAGAGGTGTTGTTCTTGTTATCAAAGTTAAACTCAACTTCGTCAAGAGAATCAATCTTGATGTACTTCTTTAATACTTCAAAGATTTCCTGACGCATCTTTGGCATATAGTCAGGTACGTCACGGCCAGCACGGTCTGAAATTAAAACCAGGTGCAGACGCTCTTTAGCTGAAACTGCTGATGACTGCTTCTTATCCTTAAAAATAGCTTCAGAAATTGAACTGAAAATTGACATTTCTTACTCCTTATTTCTTTTTAAAGATCTTGCGTAAAATACCTTTCTTCTCAGTTACAAAGCGCAGAGGAACTTCATTGCCAAGTAATCTTTCAACTGCATCGTCATAAGCCTTGCCAGCGTCTGACTCAGTATCAAGAATAACTGGATTACCGCTGTTTGAAGCCTTTAATACATCAGCTGACTCTGGGATTACGCCTAATAATGGAATAGAGAGTAATTCCTGAACATCCTCTAATGGAAGCATGTCACCTTTCTTAACACGAGCTGGTGCGTATCTGGTTAAGAGGAGCTTAGAAGCTACAGGCTCTAAACCTAACTCAGCACGACGGGTCTTGGCATCCAGGATACCAATGATTCTGTCAGAGTCACGAACAGATGAAACTTCTGGGTTGGTGGTAACAATAGCTTCATCAGCGAAGTATAAAGCCATTAAGGCACCAGTTTCGATACCTGCAGGGGAGTCACATACAACATAGTCAAACTGCATGTCGTCAAGCTCACGCAGAACCTTCTCAACACCCTTTAAGGTAAGAGCATCCTTATCCTTGGTCTGAGAAGCTGGCAGAACAAACAGGTTATCAACGTGTCTGTCCTTGATTAAAGCCATAGAGAGCTTTGCATCACCCTGAATTACGTTAACGAAATCGTATACAACGCGACGCTCGCAGCCCATGATGAGGTCTAAGTTACGTAAACCTACGTCAAAGTCGATAACTGCAGTCTTGTGACCCTTCTTTGCAAGGCCGGTTGCAATAGCAGCTGATGAGGTGGTCTTACCTACACCGCCTTTACCTGAGGTAACTACAAGAACGTGTAAATTCTTGAAGTCGTCTTTGCAAACCTCATCTTCCTTTTTTGCTGTTTCCTTTGCTACAGTTTCTTCGGTTGCAGCAGCTTCGGTCTTAACCTCAGCCTTTACTTCAGCCTTTTCTTCCTGTGCTTTTACTTCCTGATCTGACATCTCTTATGTATCCTTTAATTGTTAGAGCTGTTATGTTGATAATCTTTAGCCTGACAGTAATTTAATGTCTTGCCGTTTAATGAAACCACTACCTGTCCATGTACACCATAGATTGACTGCAGATAAGGACTGTTTTCAATATCATCAGCGGTCTGATAATGTCCTGCTACAGCAACTAAGGTTGGCATGAACATGCCTGACACATAAATGAAGCCTTTACTGTATCCTTCGGTCTGAGCATTCTTTGGAGATCCGGCGTAAACTTCGCCTAAAAGATCACCTAAGATGATGATATTGTGGGATGCCACAATCTTTGCAGTTCTTGCAACGGTACCGAAAATCACCACTGAATTGTCAGGGGCGCTGATAAGTTCTCCTGCTCTGATATTGCGGGAAATCACCATGACTGGATCAGGTGTTTTTACCTCTACAGGAACTTTCACTTCATATGGTACAGGTATATGTACAGGAACCTTTACCTCAAGAGTGTTTGTAACCACTCTTGGTTTAAAGTTTTCCTCTCGAATTCTTGCAAACTTTGTAGAGTTGACGACCGGAATATTTCTTCTGGCAAGTTCAAGTACTCTTTCTTCTGTTGACGCACCTGAAAGGCCTATTAGATAAAGTCCGTATTCTCTGCAAAGCTTGGTCATACCCTCATAATCGATTATCTGCAGATCTTTTACATCTGAAATATCAACGACTACAGGGGAGTTTAAATAGACTTCTTTGTAGGGAGCAATTTTAAATTCCAGGATCTTTTTCAGATCGCAGAGCTTTCCACTTGGCAGTGTTACCGTATTAAAAGAATATCCGGTACGATTCATGTTTGCGCCGTTAAGGCTAGAACCAGATAAAACTAGGTCACTCATGTGAAAAGTTATGCTCCAAAGCTATTAAAAACAACTTTTCATTGTACCATAAATACCTGGTTAAATGTTAAAAACAGCAGTTAGAAGTGCATATTTATTAAATGTAAATGTTAATTACTGATGTTCCTTTCTTTATACGTTCTCATTCTCATCAACTGAAGGTAAAAAGAACAGGGCAATCATCAGGACTAGGAACAGAACAGGAACAAAAAGACCGGTTATGACAATACCTGCAACACAGAGCATATAATAAGTCTTTTTTAAATTTACTGAGTCTTTAAAACGTCTTATTGTCACAATAATCATAAATACAGTTAGCAAAAATGTTGCAACATAAGCCATGAGTACAGAAATATTTACAATCAGATCGGTTTGTTCGCTTAACTCTTTGCCTGGATTGTCACCACAGATAAAGATTTTTAGAAAAACGGATAATAAAGCCCATACCCATAAAATTACAACAGCAGCAATACTTATCAGAGAATAAGCAATATATTTATTGCGTTTTAATTTTTGTTTTACATTGAATACACTTAACATATATGACATCTGGTTTGTTGAAAAGTCTTATTTTTATAGGATTGAACGTATAATCTATTTGTCGGATTATTGTTTAATTTTGTAAATGGTAAGAATTGAGTTAATTCTACCATTTCCAATGCTACATAAAGTTCACTTTTAACAGGTGAATTGTTCATTAAAAATTAGTGTGAT
>ONCB01000116.1 GCA_900316175.1 uncultured Succinatimonas sp. | reverse complement strand
AAGAGCTCGCCTACAAAATTAGGCGTCATGAGGAACATATCCTCAATACCATAGACTCCAAACTCAGCAATGCCAGAGTTGAGTCTATAAATAATAAGAACAAGCTGTTTATCAGGAAAGCCTACGGCTTTAAAAATATTCAGAACCTGTTGGACATGATCTTATTAGGATGTTCTAATATTATAATACCACTTCCTAATCGAGGTGAATTAGGACTCAAAGTAGCTTAAATACAGGCTTTTATCGTGCACTACTTTGAGATTTTATCCACAGATGTGCACGAAGAGCCTGATTATTTCTTAAACGTAATAATGTTGCGCTTATTATAATAGAAAACACGGCATTCTTAAAACTATTATGCTGCCAGGCAGATTATTCCATCTATTATTCTTTGATAATAATCTCCTTTGGTAGCTCAGATTCAATATGCTTTATCTCTTCATTACATAATGGTGCACATTTATCCATAAGATCTTTTGCCTTTAATTTCCGGCAGAGACAGGAATTTCATCTGATGAAAAAGTCACTTTCCAATTCGTGACTGTCCTTGATATGTGTTCTTTTAGTCCCAACTATTTTGGGTATCAAAAAAATAATGATTGCTGGTCAAAAGCTCAATTCAGATATTTCATCTGTAATTGTGACCAGCCTCCATCTTAGTTTTTTTTAGACTAGCTGTTCTTGTTGATAACAGTGATGGTGTTGAATGGAATATCCACCTTGGCTGAAGCTAAGGCCTCTAAAGCCTTTTCATTATTGTCAAAGAATACATTCCAGTAATCTGCTCCTTTTACCCATACACGGCAGTGAATGGTAATTGCTGAAGCGCCATGTGCTGATACAACGGTGGTAATGCCATCTTCCTTGATAACGCGGGTATCGGCTTCAAACATACTCTTTAATGCAGATTTAGCAGCTGCAATGTTAGAACCGTAGGCCACATTGAAGTTGAAATCGACACGTCTTTTTTCCTGACGGGAGAAGTTGATGATGGTTCCAGAGCCAACAGCACTGTTAGGAATTACGATAACCTTGTGATCGCCACTTAATAATGTGGTGGTGAAGATGGTGATTTCCTGTACAACACCTTCCTGACCTGCAACATTTACGTATTCGCCTGCCTTGATTGGGCGGAAGATCAACAGTAGTACGCCTGCAGCAAAATTAGATAATGATCCCTGCAGGGCCATACCAACAGCAAAAGATGCTGCACCGATAATTGCAATGAAGGATGCTGTTTCAATACCAAGTCTGCCAAGAACAGCGGTAATTACGAAAGCCAGGATGGCATATTTAACAAGGTGTCCTGCAAAGGCTGCGATTGTCTTTTCAACTTTTGCCTTATTAAGAACCTTGGTTAAAATGCCGCTGAAACCTTTTGCAATTATCCAACCGACAACCAGGATTGCTAAGGCATATACAAGATTGCCGCATAAAGTGATAAGTGTATCCTGGTGAGCTGTAATATAACCTACAGGATCATTAATCAGATTGCTTATTACAACATTCGCATCTTGAGTTTCAAGGGCCTTTGAAGTATCTTCAGCTGCCATTGTTCATCTCCTAATAAATTTCAATAAAAGTGATGTTTATAAAAACGGCTCAGATAATACCATTAATTAAAAAAAATGTTGAATAAGCCATTTTATGCTCAGGTTTTGATCAGATTACTGACTTGCCTTGTGCAGTAAAGAGATCAGCTCTTCTTTTGTAAATGTGTAGGTTTTGCCACAGTGCTGACATGTCATTGAGGTGCCATTCTCCTCATTTGCAATTGATGCAAGCTCATCGTGGCTTAACTGCATAAGGGCATTTTCGCAACGCTGTTTTGAGCAGATGCAAAGGAAGCTTACAGGAGATTCTGGGAATACCTTTACTTCCTCATGGGCAAATAGACGAGAGAGGATCTCTTCAAATGATAATGAGAACAGCTCATTATCAGTAAGAGTTGATGTTAGTACAGATAAGTGTTCTAAAGAGTCAAGATTGCCTTTAACCTCAGGGATAATCTGAAGCATCAGACCTCCGCACTGGCAGTTTTCTGCATCAGTGTGGATAAAGAAACGGGTTGGCAGCTGCTGTGAATCCTTAAAGTAATCCTCTAAAGTTGCGCTTACAGATTCATTGTTGAATGAAACGATACCCTGCCACTTAGGTCCATCCTTTGGAAATACGGATAATACGAGGATGGAATCTTCGCCTGTAAGATCTGCAAGGGTGCTCTCATCATTTAACTGTGCATCCTCAAGGATAGATGCTGAGCCATAAAAAGACAGATCCTGACGGATATTAATGAGCGCATATTTGAGTTTTGAACTCTTGCCGCCACGAAGCTGCACCATAATTTCACTGCCGTCCTTTAAGGTTGTGGCAACTAAAACTGAAGCTATGGCAAGTTCCATCATGGTTTTTTTCAGGATTTTTGGATAGCTGTCGTGAATAAGCTCTGCTAATGGCTCATGTAAATTTGCAATCTCACCACGGACACCGTGATTATCAAAAATAAATCTTAAAACTGAATTTTTCTTAGACATCATTTATTCCTTTTATTATTGTCCGTATTTCATGGAAATTAACGTTCTTCTGTCCTTCTTGTTTGGCTTCTCGTCCGGGTGCGGTGCCAATAGTGCATTAATCTTTAACTGCTCGAGCTGTTTTTCTCGTTTTACTATGCTTTCTTCTGTTTCCTGATATAAAGTTCTTGCAACTGTAGCAGGACCTCTTACATCTGAAATTTTTAACACTTCAACTTCGATTCGAATATTGCCCTGCAGAACTTTTACCAGTGCTCCGACTTCAACTGTGCGGGAAGGTTTTGCCTTCACTCCGTTATAGTCTACTTTACCGCCATCTATCATTTCTCTTGCAATAGAGCGAGTTTTGTAAAAGCGTGCAGCCCACAGCCATTTGTCTAATCTGACCGGATCTTCTGCATTATTTTTAGGCATATTGCTTTTCCTGAGAGAATGTTTTTTATTTATTCTTTTGTTGGTGCTAAAGTATACCAAAATAAGCGTAAAAAACGGCGGTTAAAATGGATTTATCATCACTTCAAAGGCAACTTCCTCAAATCCTTTCAAAAAAGAGGGAAAAAGTATCCAGATTCTTTACAGTAGAGTCTCTTGATCTCAGGTTTTCAAACAATACTGAGGCTACCTATGAGCGTATTTACGGCGGTAACGGTGCGGTTATGGCTGTTCCATTTGATGGAAGGGATTTTTATCTTATCTCTGAATATGCCTGTGGATTTGAGCGCTATGAACTTGGCCTTGTCAAAGGCAAGATTGATGATGGAGAGGATCCTAAGGTTGCCTGCAATCGTGAACTTCAGGAGGAAATCGGTTTTGGAGCCCGCAATATCATGACTTTAAAGAGTGTCATGACCTTAGCACCTGGGATGATGTCTTTGAAAATGCACTCTTTTTTATGTACTGAACTGTACCCTATGCAGCTAACAGGTGATGAGCCTGAACCAATCAATATAATCAAGGTAAGTCCTAAGGAAATAAAGGATCTCATTTTCGATATTAATTCACCTCTTACAGAGGCAAGAGCAATAGCTGCTTTAACCCTGTCATTGAATAAGCTTGGATTGCTATAGAAAATTACGTTTTTACAACACATCGCTTAAAAAATGCACTTATTTGTGGCACAATAGCAATTTATGCATAAATAAGCATAAGACTGATATTATGCATATTGGTTATATGCAGTGTTTTTCTGTATTTTGGTTTTAATTTTTTTATTATTTTTAAGCAAAGGAAGGCCTTTGCTGTCACATGGGAGCTTATGTGATGCGTCACTTACTTACTGGCTTTGAGTTTAGCCAAGACGAATATCTGGATATTTTAGATACCGCCGCTGCAATGAAGCAGGATCCAAAGAAGTTTAATCAGGTTCTTGCTGGTCGGTCAGGTGCTATTATGTTCGAAAAGCCCTCATTAAGAACCAGAACCACCTTTGAACTTGCTTTCTACAGATTAGGCGGTCACGGTGTTTATCTTGATTTACAGAATGGTGAATTAGGTAAGCGTGAAACTATTGGCGATTATTCTCGCAATCTGTGCCGCTGGGTAGACTGCCTTGTAGGTCGTGTTTTTGCTCAGAAGACTTTAGAAGAGCTTGCACAGTACGGTTCTGTTCCTGTTGTTAACGCTTTATCAGATTTATATCACCCAGCTCAGGCAATGGCAGACTATATGACCATTCGTGAGCACTTAGGCAAGATTGAGGGTGTTAACGTAGCTTATGTTGGTGACGGCAACAACGTAACCAACTCATTATTTGTAGCCGGTTCAATCTTAGGTGCAAATGTAACCTGTTTCTCTCCTGAAAACTGCAGTCCTGATGCTGCTGTGTTTATTAAGGCACAGGAAGAGGCAAAGAAGCACGGCTGCAAGCTGAATGTTGAAAACGACATCAGCAAATTAAAGAATTTCGATGTTATCTATACTGACACTTGGGTATCAATGGGTGACAACACTCCTCTTGATACTGTAAGAAAGAAGTATATGCCATACCAGGTAAATGAGCAGTTAGTAGAGCAGTCTGGTGCTCAGATTGTAATGCACTGTCTACCTGCACACCGTGGCTATGAAATCACCGATGAGGTTATGGATGGCTCAAAGTCTGTTGTCTTTGACGAGGCCGAGAACCGTTTACATATTCATATGGCAGTACTTGCCAAGTTAATTAACGCTTAGCTTACTAAAAGGAAGTGGCAAAATGTTAAAGAAAGAAAATAAGCACTATAAGAAAGTAGTTTTAGCTTATTCAGGCGGTCTGGATACTTCAACCATCGTACCTTGGTTAAAGGAAAACTATGGTGACTGTGAAGTAGTATGCTTTGTAGCAGACGTAGGTCAGGAGCGCGAAGACTTAGAAGGTATCGAAGAGAAGGCTAAGCAGTCTGGAGCAAGCAAGTGTATCGTTAAGGATTTACGTGAAGAGTTCGTAAAGGACTATGTTTTCGAGATGATGAAGACTGGTGCTCTTTACGAAGGCACCTATCTGTTAGGTACCGCTATTGCTCGTCCTATCATTGCCAAGGCAATGGTTGACTGCGCTCTTGCTGAAGGTGCTGATGCTATTGCTCATGGTGCTACCGGTAAGGGTAACGATCAGGTTCGTTTCGAGTCAGCAGTTTCTGCTTTAGCTCCAGAGCTCGACGTTATTGCTCCATGGCGTATCTGGGATCTTCAGTCACGTGAAGAGTTATTAGAGTACTGCCACAACCACAACGTACCTTGCAAGGCTACCTTAAAGAAGATCTACTCACGCGATGCAAACTGCCTCCACATCTCAACCGAGGGCGGTGAGTTAGAGAACACCTGGAATGCTCCTTCAGAGAACGTATGGGTATGGACCACTTCTCCAGAGAAGGCTCCAGATACTCCAGAGACCTTTGAGCTGACCATTGAGAAGGGTGTTGTAACCGAGTTAAACGGCAAGGCTTTATCTCCATTCAATATGATCACCACCTTAAACGAGATCGGTGCAAAGCACGGCGTTGGCCGTATTGATATCACCGAGAACCGTTTAGTTGGCATGAAGTCTCGTGGCTGCTATGAAACCCCAGGTGGCAGCATCATTTATGAGGCTCTGCGTGCAATTGAGCAGCTCGTTTTAGACAAGGCTACCCGCGTATTCCGCGAGCACCTGGCTATTGAGTTCTCTCAGTTAGTATACGATGGCCGCTGGTTCACCCGTCTTCGTGAGATTATGCTTGCTTCAGCTGACAACATTGCTCAGGACGTTAACGGTAAGGTTGTTATCAAGTTATATAAGGGCAACATTGAAGTTATCCAGAAGGATTCTCCAAATTCACTGTTCAACTTCGACTTCGTAACATTCGGTGCAGATAATGTTTACAGCCAGGCTGACGCAGAAGGCTTCATCCGTCTGTACTCATTACCAGCAAGAATCCGTGCTATTAACGCAAAGGCTAAGAAATAATCTTAATCTCAATGGATCAGGCAGCCTCATCTGTAAAACAGGTGGGGCTGTTTTTTTTTTGCAAAAGATAAAGTTCACTGCAGTGCTATTTAATGCATTTTTTCGTGCTCCGTGCTATCATTTACAAAGTTTTTTTTCAGTATTGATGAG
>ONCB01000064.1 GCA_900316175.1 uncultured Succinatimonas sp. | reverse complement strand
TAAGATGTTGAAAATATAATCGGTCTTATCAACATAGATATAATCATATGCATTAAAGTCACTGAATATCTGCCCTTCTGCAATTGTCTTCATCCTGATGAACCCGTTGTTACCGTTTTTACCTGTACCAGATTCATTATACATACTGTTATCCTCATTGTAGTACTTTGCTGTCACATTTAAATGAATAGTTAAGACAATAGTAACAGTGAAAAATTGAAGATAATTGAGCAACAGGATCTTTTAAGTCAGATGCTGGATTTTTATAAATTCACAAGAGTTTTGATTTGCACAAAAAAAAGAAGCTGACCTTATGTCAGCTCCTCTTAATGATTTTTTAATATCAGTTGTGGGTTCTCATGTACTCAAGGAAATCATCCTCATTTAAAGGTCTTGAGTAGTAGTAACCCTGAAGATATTCAACACCCCAGCTAGACAGGAAGTCCGCCTGCTCTTTTGTTTCTACACCTTCAGCCACAATGGAGTTGCCAAGTGAATGCATAAGTTTCAGACACTCTGTTAAAACTCTCATGGCAGTATCATTGCCCTTTTCAAAGGCTGGCCAGATTAAGGATTTATCAAACTTAACCAGATCATAATCTAAAGCTGCAATCTTTGAGAGATTTGAATATCCGGTGCCAAAGTCATCCATTGAGAACTTGTAACCAAGCTTCTTTAACTTGTCCATATTCTCAGATACTAACTTCTCCTCATCAACAGACGCGGTCTCTGTAATTTCAAGATTGATGAAGCTTGGATCAAGATCGTAGTTCTTAACCATCTGATGCAGACGGAATGGCAGACTAGGATCACTGATCTGCAGTGCAGAGAGGTTAACCTCAACATAGTGCATGCCCTTCTCGTTCAAACGGTTGTCACGCACAAACTGACAGACCTTGTTGAGCACAATGTCGCCTAAGGTACTGATAAGACCTTTCTTCTCAGCAAGAGGAATAAATACCTCAGGAGAAATAAAGCCTAATGTACTGATATCCTTCAGACGAATTAAAGCTTCAGCTGACTCAAACTTGCCGGTCTTGGTGTTTAAAATCGGCTGATAAACGATGTTAAAGCCGTCATCATCAATTGCCTTCTGAACAATTCTTTCAACCTGTACCTGGTAGGCACGCTTGTCAGCTACGGATGAATCGATAAAGCGGATAGAGCGATCGTTCTGAGCATCAAACTCGTGGTGACAGAAGTTCATCAGATTGAAAAGTTCCTGTGGATCTTTGGCAATCTTTGGACACTCAAAACAGCATACCTGGAAGGATGGATGCATCTTTGGATCTTCGTTTAAAAGAGCATTATCTGTTACACGGTAACGGGCATACCACTCTTTTACGTCATCCCATGAGAAGAACAGGAAGGAGAAAGAGTACTCTGAAGATCTGAATACATTTAAAGTGTTGTAGTCTGGCAGTGTCTTAATGGCATCATTAAGGCAGTTGAAGCAGGCTCTCTGAGAATAGGTTGAACGCAGAGAATCAGCATTTAACATCACAAAGTTTATAACCCAGAAATTCTTCTGTTCACCAAAAAGCTCTTCTAAGCTGTTCTCAAAAGAATGGCGGGAAAGGATACATGGCACATCCTTATCAGCGTTCTCCTTTGAGTTTTCAAAGGCAATAAAGATAAAGAGCACAATTAAAGCCAGCGCAAGACTTATCAGGTTTGCGTTAGGGACAAAGAACTGATAGGAGGCAATCATAATCCAGATTGCAAAGCTGAACCAGAAATCAATTCGAGAAACTTCATTGATAGATTTTCTGTCACGCAATATGGTGATAATAACCAGCAGCATGTAGATAAAGCATAAGGCAAATACGGCATCAACCATAGCACCATAGCTGTAACAGCCATCGTCACCTACATGATACTCAAGAGGCGCAAACAGGATAAAGAAGGTTGCAATAATTAAAGGTAGAGATCTGCAGATAAACTGAGATGGCGTGTATGACATACCGCGTCTGCCACGCACATCAATGTAAATGTAGACGTAGTAGATAAGGAAATTCAAAGAGCCTAAAAAGAACTGATGGAAGACTCTTACCATTTCCATTGAGAAATACTGTGGGTGGTATAAGGAATAAGCACAGAACACGTCCGAGAGCATACAGAAAACAGACAGCGCCAGGAAGCACTCAAACATCTTGGTTGATACGAGTTTCAGTCTTCGGTACTGAAAGTACTGTGCTGCCACCACGAGCACCACTGAAAGAGCCACAAGCTGTGTACCAACGTTCATACGCGAACTCCAAACATAAAAACACTATTAATCTGCTATATCATAATTCGATATATTCACTTATGCATAGTATTAATCTTTAAACTTTGATTTAATGCAATAAAAAAGAGCAAAAACGAGAAACAGATACACTTTTCTCATTTCTGCTCTTCTGAATTAATAAAGACGGATACTAAGCTTTGTAGTTTCCGTTATTGTCAGCAGGCTTGATGATACCAATAATAAATTCAATAAATGCAATGAATGCAGGAATAAAGGTCCAGCAAAAAATAAGGTATAAAAGACCTAAAATCCAGTGACCTGCGTAGAACTTGTGGATACCTATACCGCCAAAGAAGAAGCACAAAAGCACATATGCAATCTTATTAACCTGGTGAGGCACCACCTGAGTGTTATCAGCAGGAGCTGCTGCAGGAGCAGCTGCTTTTGAAATTACAACCGCATCGCCATTCTTGAATACATCAACGATCATTCCTGCTTCTGGGGTAAAGCCATTACAGGATGAAAGAGGATATACTTCAAAAGTACCGTTATCAAGACCAACAGTTACATTCTCTGCGTCTTTTTTAATAATCTTTGCCATTTTTTCCTCTTGTTTGTGACAATTACTGTTTATCAACCATACTCTCTCGAGTCTGCTGTTCCTTGTTCCAGGCGTAAATACCATCCTGATTAGGAATGATATCTGAATCAAACTCAGGCTCCTTTACGCCAAGCTTTTTCTGCCTAGTATAATCAGCCAAAGCGATATATGCAAACTTTCCAAGTCTTGTGATGGCATAAAGATTGGTTAAGGCAAGCAGAGCCATAAACAGATCTGCTAAATCCCATACAAAGGATAAGGATGACACACCGCCTACAAATACCATGGCAACCACCATGCAGCGGAAGATGTTGAGTACCCAGCGACGGTGGAACAGGTAATTGATGTTAATCTCACCATAGTAGTAGTTACCAATAATTGATGAGAAGGCAAAGATGGTGATCATAACGGACATAAAAATGGTTGCCCAGGAACCTAAATGAACTGACATTGAAGCCTGAGCAAGCTTAATGCCGGTAATCTCGCCACCAACCTCATAAACACCTGCTAAAAGCACAACTACAGCAGTAGATGAACAGATAAAGAAGGTATCGAGGAACACACCAAAGGCCTGAGTTAAACCCTGTTTTACAGGATGAGAGGTTGAAGCTGCTGCTGCAGCGTTTGGAACAGAGCCCTGACCTGCCTCATTAGAGAACAGACCACGCTTGATACCAACCATCATTACTGATGCAAAACCACCTGAAACGGCAGCCTGTGGGTAGAAGGCATCATGAATGATTAAGGCAAAGATATCAAAAAGCTTGTCGTAGTTTAGAACAGAAATCACCATTGCCATCAGAATGTAGGCAACAGCCATCATTGGAACCATGTAACCGCTGACAACTGCAATTCTTCTGCCGCCCCCAAAAATAATGAAGGTGGTGAAGATACAGATTAAGGTGGCACTGCCGTAGACATTGTCAAAGTCAAAGGCATCCTTTAAAGAAAGCACGATGGTATTTGACTGTACAGAGTTGTAGGTTAAGGCAAAGGTAATAGAAATTAAAATTGCAAAAACTGCTGCTACTACAGGCTGCTTTAATACATTGTTGATATAGTAGGCTGGTCCGCCGATATAACCGCCGTCTTTCTGAGGAACCTTGTAAATCTGAGCTAAAGTTGACTCAATAAATCCTGTGGCTGCGCCGATAAGAGCAATCACCCACATCCAGAAGATTGCTCCTGGACCACCTAAAACAACAGCAATTGAGATGCCTGCAATGTTACCAACACCTACACGTGATGCGGTTGAAATACATAAAGCCTGGAAGGCTGAGATCTCCTCACCCTTACCCTGACGGGTAGAGCCATGCTTTAAAAGTCTGAACATTTCGACAAAATATCTAATCTGTACAGCACCGGTTCTCAAGGTAAAAAATACACCTAAAACAATCAGCAGGCCAATCAGGACATAAGTCCATAAAAAGCCGCTGACGGTGTTCATCATTGACTGTAATAATTCCATTATTGTTTCCTGTTTGCAGTCCTGAGGCTATGTCACTTAGACATCCTTAGATGAAGGATAATAAAGCCTTTTAAAACAGACTGATGAATTTAAGGTAAAAAAAAGTTTTTTACCCGACCAGACTATTTTATAGGAACAGAACCAAAAAAACTTTTAAATGATCCAGAATTGAGCGAATGTGTGTATTTTTTTTCATAATGACCAATATTCCTTATACAGATACACATTTTTAAAAATACAATTCAGTAAGATAAACAAAACAATTTAACATTTGTGTTATCTTTCAAAGTAAAGTTCTTTATTTTTCCTACAATAAATAAAGAAACAGCACAATCTTAACGGTAAGGAGCACAAGGTGATTAGATACGCAATCCTGGGCGCAGGCGCCATCGGACATGTCATGGCAAAAACCGTTACCATGATGAATCAGGCGGGAAACAACGGAGTTAAACTCTGTGCCATTGCCTCTAGAGATGTAAAAAGGGCAAAAGAGTTTGCTTCCTTATATGGTATTGAAAAAGCCTGCACTTATGAAGATCTCTACAATGACAAAGATATTGATCTTGTCTATATTGCAACTCCTCATAACTTCCATTTTGAACAGTCAAAGCGCTGTCTTGAGTCCGGAAAGCATGTACTGTGTGAAAAAGCTTTTACAGTAAATGCAAAGGAAGCAAGAGAGCTTTGCAAAATTGCCAGAGAGCGTAACCTTCTTATTACCGAAGCTATCTGGCCCCGATACCAGCCAATGCGTCAGATCATAAATGAAACTATCAGCAGCGGTATCGCAGGTCAGCCTATGATGCTTACAGCCACCCTTTGCTATTCAATAAGTCACAATCAAAGACTCGTAAAGCCTGAGCTTGCAGGCGGAGCTCTGCTTGATGTAGGTATTTATTCATTAAATTTTGCCAATATGATTTTTGGCGATCCAGATGAGGTTGATGCCGTCTGTGTAAAGAATATGGCAGGTGTGGATATGTCTGACAGTATTACTCTACGCTACAAATCAGGTCAGATGGCCGTTTTAAATGCCTCCTCCATGTGTATTTCAGACAGAATGGGGATCATTTACTGCACCAAAGGTCATATCAGAGTGGAGAACATCAACAATCCTCAGAGTATTGAGGTTTACAATGAAAGATACGAGCTGATAAAGAAAATCCCTTGTCCTCCTCAGTTGACCGGCTATGAATATGAGCTTATCAAGGCCTGTGAGGCGATTGAAAAAGGACAGACAGAGTGTGAGGATATGCCTCATGAAAGAACCATCTATATGATGGAGCTCATGGATTCTATCCGCGCTCAGTACTCTTTAAAATATCCATTTGAAAAATAAAGAATATAAAGTATTTAAAAGGTAAAAATATGACGAAAAAGCTTTTAATCTGCCTTAATGTAGAGGAACTGCTCCCAGAGTACTATGATCAGTTTGCAAAGTGCGGTGATCTTGATATTACCTTTGTCAGAGCAAAAGATGTCAAAGCAGAAGATGTCAAAGGCAAGCACATTATTGTAGGAAATGTGCCTCCTGCAATGTTAAAGGATGCAGACTCTCTTGAGCTGATGCAGTTAAATTCTGCAGGCTTTGACAACTACTTAGGCTTTGTGCCAAAGAATGCGCATCTTTGCACCAGTGTCGGAGCATTCTCTCCTGCCGTAGGTGAGCATATGCTTGCCATGACCTTCTCCTTAATCAGACACTTCCATCAGTACCGCGACAAACAGAACAACAAAGACTGGTCTGATCTTGGAAAAATCATCTCCGTTGAAGGTTCCACCATCGCTGTTTTAGGTCTTGGAGATATCGGTCGTTCATATGCCAAGAAAGTTAAGGCTTTAGGAGCAAAAACTGTTATCGGTGTCAGACGTAATGTTAATAATAAGCCTGAATACATTGATGAAATGTACGCACTTACAGACCTTAAAAAGGCAATTGAAAAAGCAGATATTGTCTGCAATGTACTCCCTTCCTCAAAGGAAACCATAGGTTTATTCAATGAAAACACCTTTAATATGATGAAGGATGGAGCCTACTTTATCAACGTAGGCCGAGGCGATGCTGTAAATCAGGATGATCTTTTAAAGGCTCTGCGTTCAGGTAAACTTGCTGGTGCCGCATCCGATGTGTTTGTACCAGAGCCACTGCCAAAGGATAGTCCTTTGTGGGATGAACCAAAACTTCTTATCACACCTCATGTGGCAGGTTGGTTCTTCTTAAAGGAAACCTTAGACAGAATTATCAGAATATCTTCATCAAATGTTCGTGCCTTCTTAGAAGGAAAGGATCTTGTAAACGATGAGGAGCACTAATGGAATACATTGAATTTGGCAGTGAGAAAAGAAAGGTTTCAAAAGTTGTTTTAGGTCTGATGCGTATTCCTGAGCTTGCATCTGGTGGCATTGACAGACTTTTAAATACAGCCTTTGACAACGGCATTAACTTTCTGGATATCGCCGACTGCTACGCAAACGGCTATGCTGAAGAACTTTTAGGAAATGAACTTGTAAAAAATCCATCCTTAAGAGACAAATTCTTTATTCAGAGTAAATGTGGTATCAGGCTGGATGGTCCTTTTACAATCTTTGATTTTTCAAAGGACTATATCTTAAGCTCTGTAGACAGGATTTTATCAAGACTTAAAACCGATCATCTTGACTGTCTGCTGCTTCACCGTCCTGATGCACTAATGGAGCCTGAGGAAGTGTCAGAAGCTTTCAATACTCTTTATAAGGCCGGCAAGGTTCGCTCTTTTGGTGTATCCAATATGAATCCATCCCAGATGGAATTTTTAAAGAGCGCTCTTGATGTGGAGATTGCCACCAATCAGGTACAGCTTTCAGTATGCCACACACCAATGATCAATGCAGGTGTCAATGTAAACATGAATCATGACAGGGCCATTATGCGCGACGGTGGTGTGCTTGAATACTGCCGTATGCATAAGATTGCCATTCAGGCCTGGTCTGTACTGCAGTACGGTATGTTTGAAGGTGTATTTATCGGTTCAGACAGATACGGAAAGCTCAATGAGGTTTTAAACCGCATGGCCTATGAAAAGGGGGTATCCCCATCAGCCATCGCCATTGCCTGGGTTTTAAACTACCCTGGTGCAACTCAGGCGGTTATAGGCACCACCAAGGACTACAGAGTTGCCGAATCTGCAAAGGCTGGCGATATTAAGCTTAGCAAGTACGAGTGGTATGAGCTTTATCTTGCTGCAGGCAATGTTCTGCCATAATAGAGCATGATTTAAAGTAAAAAGGAGTCAGGTTAACAGCCGGTACTCCTTTTTTAACGCCTAAACAAGATCTATTACTTCAAGATCATCTGGCACCAGCACATTGCCTTCAAAAGAGAGCTTTGCCTCTTTTGTATAAAGATCTCTTCTCTGTTTTATATGATCATCTTCTGTGTGGTAGACAATGAGATTTTTAACATTTAAAGACTGAGCAAGTTCACCTGCATCCTTTGCGGTAGAGTGATGCTTTTCATAAGGCTTGTACTTTTCCCTTTCATCATAAAGACAGAATGCTTCATGCATCAGATAATCTGCATTCAGTGCATACTCTTTAATGTTTTCATTGTAAGGTTCGTCACCGCAGCAGGTAAGCTTCTTTCCATCAGCATAGTCTAAACAGAAACCAAACTGCTTTGCCTTGGTTGAATGAATATCAAAGGCTGTGCACTTCTTATGTAAAACCTTAAACACTTCTCCATCCTTAAGCTCCACAAGGTGTAATCTGGTGCCTATAAATGGCAGAGTTTTTTTCTGCAGCAGAGTTGTTGCAAGACTTTTAATGATCATGATAACCTCATCATGACCATAGATATAGTAATCACCTTCTAAGGCACCGGACGCCATCTTCTGGGTAATGAAACGAACAATCCAGATAATTCCAAGAATATGATCAATATGCTTGTGAGTTACAAAGATGTGTCTTATGTCAGAAAGCTTTACGTTAATCTGCTTTAAACGCTTTAAGATGGTGTTACCACCGCCGGCGTCCACAAGAAAATAATCTTTTTGGCCATCCTTTTCATCTTCCATTAAAAAACAGGTGTTGTAACACTCAGTTACCATTGCATGACCCGTTCCTAACATGGTAAGTTTCATAAACACCTCTTATTTACTTCTTTTGCCCTTGAATCCGCCCTTTGAAAAACGTTTAAATCGGTTTTCGCGCTCTTCCTTATCCTTTTTATCCTGCTCTGTTTTTTCCTTTTCAGCTTTTAGCTTCAAAAAGGAAAGCCACCTTGATTCATCGAGTGTTCCATCCTCGATAGCCTTTAAAACTGCACAGCCAGGCTCTGTTCTGTGCGAGCAGTTTGAGAATCTGCATTCACAAAAAAGAGCTTTTACATCTTCAAACAGATCTTCTTCATCAGTTTCAGGAAGTTCAACAATGCCAAGCTCTCTCATACCCGGTGTATCAATCACAAAGGCGCCGTTCTCTAAACTTATAAGCTCTCTGTGAGTTGTGGTATGACGGCCTTTATCATCAAGACCGATTTCATTGGTTTTTAAAATATCTTTTCCAATCAGAGCGTTAATTAAAGTTGACTTACCTACACCGGAGGATCCTACAAAGGCTACGGTCTGACCTTCTTTAAGATACTTTTTACAGCCTTCGATGTCTCCTGATTTTGATGACACTAAAATCACATCATAGTCTCTTGCGACGGCTTTGACCTCTTCAACCTTCTGTTCAGGTTTTTCACATAAATCTGCCTTGGTTAAAACCACAACCGGCTGCGCTCCGCTTTTTGAGGCCACAAACAGAAATCTTTCAAGACGTCTTAGATTAAAGTCATTATTGAGGGACATGCACAGAAACACAGTATCAATATTGGCTGCCACCACCTGCTCGCGGGTAGTTTTTCCGGCACACTTTCTTATAAATACTGTCTTTCTCTGACATAAGGAACTGATAACAGCCTCTGAGCTGTCATCTGGCAGGGTCACTAAAACATAATCACCTACAGATGGGTAATCGGCCTGGGATTTAGTCTCATATCTGAATTTGCCTGAGATCTTGGCTTTATACTCCCTGCCTTCACATGAAATTGTATATAAGCCTTTTTCCTGCAGTATAACTCTGGCCTTTCTAAGAGTTTGATCTGCACTGATTGTCTCTTCACTTACTGCCATTAAACTGTTCCTGATAATTAAGGCCACATCAAGACCTCAACTTAATTGTACAAATAGATAAGGTATTTATAAAGCAGGATCACCAAAAGATCTTTAGATTTAAAAGTGCATATTCAAAATACGGCCTGAATTTACCGTTGAAAAATAAATAGAATTCTTTATTTTGACTTGTTTAAGCAAGTAGCATAGATATGACTGAAACAGGCCTGAGAGTCTCCTTTAGATGTTTGAAATCTATAATCAGGCCCATTTTATGACCTCATCCATATCGCCAAAGTGAAAATGTAGTATTTTAAAACTTGCTTTATAGACCAGATAAAGGAGTTTTGTAAAAAATGAAGGAGCTGTAGCAAGCTGCAATAATAAAACTGTATCCTCAATCTCAGTAACTTCAGACAAAAGAGTGCTTAAGACACAGTCAAAATAAAGTTTTTCGTTCTGCGCATCCAAATACAAAAGAGGATATCATCCTGATTTTACGAAGATCAGGCTATTTTAACCTTGACAGTAAAACCGCTGTCTCGACGTGCAAGGAGGAAATCGATTCTATATCAAATATTTATTTTGCACATAAAAAAGTGTACTCAAACATCTCAACTACGAGTTAATATGGTGTCATAGTGAACATATCTGCTGTTTTAACATCCATCAGATATTGCAGATTCAGTTTTGGCACATGCGTGTGCAAAATTTCCCAATCAACGTAAACTGCTACCAAAAAGCTCAATTCGGAACGCGCTGCGTTCCAAGTTGGAAAACTGCATAAAACTTACGCATATTTCTCAGTCTCAGAAACAGCTACGACTATTTAAGTCGGAAATAACATGTATTTTTTCCAGTCCCCTCGCGCTTTAATTCACCCGATGCAACCATATTTCTAAGAGCACTTTCAACTGAGCTTATACTTAATGAAGGACATTGTTCTCTGATATCCTGTTTTGTAAATCGGCCAATTTTATTCTGAGATGCCATTCTTACCTTTTCTATGGCTGAATGTTTTGTTTCAACAATGGCAAATCTGTCAGCAAAATCTCTATAAGCTGAAAGAATAGTACCAAGAAGGTATTTCACAAATGGAATAGGATCGTCTTGTCCTTCATGCCAGCTATCCTGCGATGCAGCAAGCGCATCATAATAGAGCTCCCTATTCTTGGCTATTTTGGCCTCTAATGAAATATACTTGCCAACGTAAAATCCGCTCCTGTAAAGAAGAAGCGTTGTCAGAAGTCTGCTCATTCTGCCATTACCGTCATTAAAAGGATGAATGCACAGGAAGTCATGAATAAAAATCGGTATAGCAATTAACGGCTCCAGTTCCATATTTCCGATGACGCGATTATACTCTTCGCAGATACGATCCAGCGCCTCCGGTGTTTCATAAGGAGCAAGAGGTGTAAATAGTGTTTCTGTATGTCCGTCAGGATATGTTGCACTAATATAATTCTGTACCGTTTTTGTTCTTCCTGCTATAGGATTGTTCATATGGCTGTACAGGATTTTGTGCAGTTGCAAAATGTAATTTCTGGTAATGGGGATTGCATCAAAGCTTTCATGGATAATTCCCAAAACATCTCTGTATCCAGCTATTTCCTGTTCATCACGATTTTTAGGAGTAGTTTTTTCTTCAACAAGCTGTCTGATGCGGGTACTGGTGGTTACTATTCCTTCTATGGCATTTGACGCTTCTGTACTTTGAATTTTCGCTATTTCTACAAGTTTTTCCAGCTCTTGAGGACGTTGTTTCAGATACATTTCCTGCTTTCCGGCTTCACGATATATAGCCGCAATTAATCCAAGAAGCTCAGAGTCCCACTTTTGGTCTTTGATCAATGAATAATTAAACTGTCGCATTCCCCTACTCCTACAACTTTCCCTTAAAATATAGCATAAAAAAAGGGAATAGCATAAGTAATAAGGGAATAAACCAAGCTTTTTCAAAAAAATGGCTCAGTACAAATAAATGTGGGAACAAAGATCCTCTATTCAATCTGAAGTCCATAGCTCTTCCTTCTGATGGTCTTTATTTTCTGATTGATACCTTCAACCTTTCCGTTTGATAACGGATATTCTGCATGACTTATGATGCCATTAGTATGATTTCCAAGTAACTTGGCAAACCATATGAAATGCTTGTTTTCTGTGCCTTCACAGTAGCTAATAATCTCTTCTATATAGAGCTTCATCTCTGCAGCTGTATGCTTTAGATAGGCTTGCTCTATAAATTTGCTTTTTTAGCAGAGAACAATCTGTAACAGTCGCCATTGATTGTAAGCACAGTGCAATGATGAAGCAGTCTGTCTAAAATAGCAGTGGCAGCAGTTGAATCACCAAGTATCAGTCCCCAGACACCGACAGGTCTACTACTATCTGAAGAAGGCGGTGGACATCGGCAGGAGATACGCTGAGAGGTAAAAGCGAAATCATGGCTTGAAGGCGGTGTCGCGGTTAGGAACTGCGGCACTGCTGTTTCCTTAATACTTTAAAGCAAAGGTTTTATATGGCGATAAAGCTCTAATCCTTTCTCCTGCCCGTACTTTGCAACAATAGCCCGATACACCAACATCCTTGCATTTTTCTCTTTATGATTCTTGCATACAATCGATGCTACAGAATTAAAAATCACTCCAGAATATTTCTTCTCCCGCAATACCTTCTGCACTTTCTCGTTAATGGATGGTTCACAAGGTGACTTTTTAACAGCATCATCTTTTTCCTGAACAACCACCTTGAGATGTTTTTTCACTAATGGCTTTATCAATTCATAAATTGCATGAAAATCATCTGTAACAGCCTTAAGATTGAAATAAATTGCACTTAAGGCCATTTCTTCTTTAATGCCGTCAGCCACCGCCTTCTCAACTTTTACTGCCATTTCTTGCGAACACACTGAATTGAGAATAAGGTCTTCAAGGTCATGTTTTAAATCAGAAGGTAGCTGTACATCTATATCAACGTTTTCGACAATTTCAGATGGCGATTCATCGACTGTTTTGCCATTACTATCAATTTGTGATTGGAGGGTTGGCGGTAATTCCTGAACCGGATTATTTGGATTATCTATACTTGTATCAATAGGTATGGCATTTTTTACCGAACTGATATTTATGGCTCCCTGCCGTTTAATTGATATCCCACATTTGCTTTTCCAAAAACTAATGACATTGTCATAATCCTTATCATTGCTTATTACAATGTAATTATATTTTTCTCCACCAAAGCCAATTGCATAGCCCACAAAAGAGATTAGATGCATATCTAGAGATTGAGAACCTGCAGGAACCTTAATCAACTCATATTTACATCCTGATTTGTTGAGTTGATTGATGTTATCTAGCGTAATAGTCTCCTTACTAGCTGTGTAGAATATGAAAATCAAATCGTCTTTGCTCAGACCATTTAAATTACTCAATCCAGAATTATGGACGTTTTCAAAGTCGATAAAAAAGCAAATTCCCATTATTTATAAATCCTCTTCTACCGATTATATCACTCAACTGTGGCAGAAAAGCTTAACTTTCGCCGTTATTCCCCAAAAGCAAACGGTTTGTATAAATATCTGTTTACGACTGTATTAAGGTTAATTTACAGGTGTCGCAAGGTACGGTTTAAAACTGTAGCAGGATTACTTAATAATTTTGCAGTTGTGTCACGATTGAGGTTTAAGACTGTATCAAGACTTTGTTTACAAAAGGTTCATGACCTCAAATTTTTCCACCTGTATTTTCACTTCTGTTATTAATCTGCCAGTAACCACTACGTTTACTGCCGATTCTTGTGATTATTCCTTCCTCTAAGAGTTTTTTAATCGTTCTTTTTATGGTACTTTCTGAAACTCCCAATTCTGAGGCCAATCTTGTTCGAGTAATGTCGTTTTGTTTTGAAATTAGTAACAAAATCTGCTCATTAAGAGAATGACTTGAAGCATTTGGGTCATGATTTGGGTCAAGTTTTTGGTCGTTATCCTGAAGAGCTTGTTTTTTAGGTTCCACAATCAGGGCACTCTCCAGAGCCTTGAATTTTACTCTCAAGGATGTTCCAATGAGCTCATATTCAGGAAGCTCTTCTCCAATCGCACGGCATTCCGTACAGATTTTTTGAATACCTTGCCGTAACTACCCCTTCAGGAAGAACACAATTATTACTGATAATCATTTCATCATTAATTCGAACATGAATTGGTCTTCCATACATGTAACTTATTTCTGGACATTTTCAGCCTTTATTTACTCGTGACATCAATACTACCGTCTCCACATGAGAAGTATACGGGAACATATCAAATCCTTTTACCTCATCCACTTTAAAACCGCATTCACAAAGAGTTTTAACATCTCTTCTTAATGCCTTTAGTGAACAGAAGATAAAGGCTATCTTCTTAAGACTTTTAATAGAAGCGAGGGTTTTGCAGTTTTGCTCTCCAAGTCCGTTTCTTGACGGATCACAGATAGCAGCATATATATCGCGCTCTGAGGCAAGCTTTGGTATAACCTCTGTCATATCCCCAGCAATAAAGGAAACATTTTCAATACCGTTTATAAGAGCATTCTCTTTGGCAGCCTCTACTGCCTCTTTTACAATCTCAACACCAGTTACATGACAAAAGTGTTTGCCAAGCATTAAGGTCATGGTGCCGCAGCCACAGCACATATCAAGAGCGTTAGACTTTTCAGGAGCATCTTTCTTGCAGAAATTTACAGCATACTCATAAAGCTTTTGAGCAACAGGATAATTTACCTGTAAAAAGGTGTATGGCCCTGCACTGTAGCTGAGGCCTTTAAGGTTAAGAGTTATGCTCTTCTTTTCTGTAAGGCATTCCATCTGTCCTTTTAAAACAGTATTGCCAGATTCCGGGTTAAAATTTAAGTAAACCGCATCAATTAAAAACTCTCTGCAGATGTTTAAATAATCATTCCTAAAAGAGTCATCTGCCTTACTTTCATTGATATTTAAGACACACAGTCTGCCCTGGATGGTATCTCTTAAAAGCAGAGAACGCAGTGTGCCTTTTAAGGTTGTCTCGTTATAGACAGATACCTTTTTATCAGTGAAAAGGTAACACAGTCTGTTTGCAAAGTCTGAAAACCACTGAGGTTCAAATGGACAGGAAGTTACTTTTAAAACCTCGTGAGAGCGCATCCTGTAAAAGCCGTTTACAACACGACATGAATCTTCAGCAAAATAGCGGATGGACTTGAAACGGCAGACGGTGTTAACATCACACTCTTCAATTAAAGAAGGCTCTGGAGCATTTGCCTTTGTCTGTAAAAGAGCATCTTTTATCATCTTCTGCTTGCGCTTTAACGTACCTTTATAGGTTAAATGAGCATATGGATAGATGTTAAGATTACTTTCATCAAAGCACTCTTCCCTGTCAGGAGAAGAGATTAAAATCTCCTTTATGGTACCAGGCCTTCTTTTTGATCCGTTGGCAAATGGTTCTCCAATTTGAGCTAATACCGTCTCTCCGTCAACAGCACCCTTTAAATAAATCTCGTAGCCGTCAAGGTAAGCTATACCTTCACCATATTCATTTAAATGCTCAACCTTTAACGTCTGAGCATTTTCATAGACTGTGTATTGGATCTGCTTTTGATTTTTTGCCATAATGAGAGATGATAGATAAACTATAAAGAAAATTCTTTGATAAATTTGTGCTGCTAAGTATTAGCTATGTTATCAGAACATATACTTGTAAAAAAGCGGTACTGTAAATTGTATAGATAATTTTGCTTTAAAGAGGTTTTATATGAAACAGAAAAAAAATCCCTTTTTAAAAGCTGTAGCAGTTGCCTCTCTTGGGCTTTTCTTGTGTTCCTGTGCTGACACTGACGGAGCTCAGAGCGGAAACGGCAGCACCTACTATGACGGCACCATTTCAGGTATGGAAGCGGTTACCTTTAAGGATACCCAAAAAGATGATCACACCATCCTTGGCATGGTGTTAGGCGGTCTTTTAGGCAACCTCTTAAACGGTCACCATGGCGGTACTAATGCAGGCATTGCCATAGGCGGTCTTATCGGCCATTTCTCTGGAGCGTTGTCTCCAGGTCAGGATGGTACACGCCTCAGCATCGATTCAGATATGGGAAACATCATGGTTGATGTTCCTTTTTCATGCAAGTTTGAAAACGGCAAAAAGGTGAGGATCCTGACTCATACTAACAAGTATGAGGTTTTAATTGAAGATAACGGCAGATTCGTAACCCCAGAGAGTGATTCCTATTCTAAATGTTCAACCCTCTCTGACGATTTAAAGAGTGGCAAGTACCTGCCTACAGCAGAGGAAGAAACTTATGAGGATTATCAGAACGAGTCAACAGACAGTTCTGATGATTCAGGAACATAGTTAGAGCTTATAAAGATTGATTTTAAGTTACAGAGTCCATGATCTAAAGTCATGGACTTTTTGTTTAAAACGGCTGATCCACGAAAAAACTCGAAGAATTGATTCTTAATGACAGAAAAGATAAGAAAAGAAAAAGTGGTGGCCCATTCCCGACTTGAACGGGAGACCAAACGATTATGAGTCGTCTGCTCTGACCAACTGAGCTAATGGGCCATACAAGTGAGAGTTATTCTACATACACTTGAATTGAACGTCAAGGAAATCACTTAAAAACTAGCAGTTACGCATCAAAATGTAGGTCTTTTAGCCCCTATCCTCGTACCAAAGTCATAATCGTATTATGGGGAGTTCTATAAATTAAATTTGGTAAACCCCTTTGATCTTTAAAGAAAAATTGTTGATTTTGAGAGCAAAGGATCAAAATAAAAATGGCTTTTTTG
>ONCB01000055.1 GCA_900316175.1 uncultured Succinatimonas sp. | reverse complement strand
AGAATAAAGTCGATATACAACTTTGTTTAAATTTCTAAGCTTCTGTGTAATATTCAGAATTGCATCTATATCCTGATTCAATCTGAAAAACGCATCATCGAGATTCTCAATGTCGTAAACAGAAGAAAACACTTCTGGAAATTCGCATAAAGTTGCAAGATTACAGAACTGATGCTTAATTTTTTCAAAAATCTGCTGTCGAATATCAGAAATGCCATTTGAGATAACAAGAACTTTTTGGGCTTTCTCATAATCAAGCTCATACAAAGATTTACAATTCTCTGCGCATTTTAATATTTCAGAAAATCTTAAATTGTTAATCGAAGCCTGGACTTCAATTAAACTTAAATTACAGAGATTTGCGATCACTTTCAGTTGATTTCTTGTTAGTTTAATCTGCTTACTAGATTTAAAAACATCATCAAAAATGAGTTGATAAAGAACTTTCAAATCATTTGAACTTAAAGCACCAGTTATTTCCATTATTTATCTTTTCCTTGTTTTTTTTACAAACTTCTTAGCTGAGTTTGTTTTTTTATTACAAGTTGATCCTGAAGATGCTGTTGCAGAAGTTACGCTTGAAGGCAATTTAATTGTTAATGATGCAGCTGTATTAACAAGATCTTTAGTAAAAGAGATCTGCTTATCTTCAAACTGCTTTATTGATATTTTTCCTTCCTCAATAAGCTTGAGCTGGCTTTCAAACATCGCTGTCAGCATTGGATTCTTAACTAAGTCAGGCAGTTCTTTTAATAAAGCAAAAGCCTTATCAGAAGCCATCAGCTTCTTTCCTTTTGTAATCAGAAGTTCCTTCTTTCTTAATTCAGCAATAATTCCTGCTCTGGTAGCTGATGTACCTATACCATCTCCATCCTTTAAAATCTTCTTGTATGAAGGATTATCAATACAGCTATAGATATTCTGCATTGCTTTAATTAAAGTGCCTTCAGTAAAGTAAGCAGGAGGCTTAGTTTGAGCTGTTACAGGCTCAATTTTGATGATTTCTACAGATTCACCTTCTCTTAAAAGAGGTAGCGACTGCTGCTCTTCTTCATCTGCAGAACTTTCATCCTTTTCTTCATTCTCTATATCACCAAATACAGCTAAATAACCAGGATCTAAAATTACAGAGCCATTACAGATAAAGAGTTCATTCTTGACATTCAGCTTTATCTGAGTTGCCAGAAGCTTTGCACTTTTATAAAACTGAGCAAGATATCTTTTAACAATTAAGTAGTAGATATTCTTCTCATCTGCAGATAATTCAGATAAATCGCCTTTCTGCTGTGTTGGAATAATACCGTGATGAGCTGAAATCTTGCTGTCATTCCAAACTTTTGATTTAAGTCCTGGTGTAGCACAGGAAATAATTTTTATAAGCTCATTATGAAAGCTCTTTAATGCTGAAAGCACCTTTGGAGCTTCTGCATGCTGCACTGTTGGCAGATACTGACAGTCTGAACGAGGATAAGTTGTGAGCTTGTGCTTTTCGTACAATGCCTGACAAATATTCAGAACCTTTTCTGCAGAATATCCATATTTTGCATTACCTTCAGACTGAATATCAGCTAGAGAATATACAAGAGGAGGAGACTTTTCTTTTTCTTTTGAAGAAAAAGCAGATACTACAGCTGCAGATGCTGTTTTTAATTTAGCTAACAGTGATTTTGCTGCATTTGCATCAATCAGGTGCTGCTCCTGATCTAAACCAGGCTGAGACTCACTAAACTGTAATGTTGCAGTAAAAATCTTTCCTTTTGCCTTAAATTGTCCTTTAAAGACATAGTAGGTCTGAGGCTTGAAATTCTTGATCTTCTCATCCCTTGAAGCAACCAGGTTCAGAGTCGGAGTCTGAACTCTGCCTACAGACAATAATGCTCTGTTACCACCACGACCTGAAGCTAATGTAAAAGCACGAGTTGCATTCATACCGATAAGCCAATCAGCGTGAGATCTAGCTAAAGCTGCGTTCTTCATGCCAAGATAGGCTGAATTATTCTTAAGATTTGTAACGGCCTTTTTAACTGTCGCATCATCAACAGCAGCTGCCCAATAACGCAATACAGGCTTCTTATTTCCGAAAAAAGAAAGGACTTCATCGACTAAGAGCTGGCCTTCACGGTCTGGATCACCACAATTTACAATAGTTGCAATATCTTTGCCCTGTGCCAGTTTCTTAATAGTAGAGAACTGTGCCTTACAATCTGATTTAACTTTAAGCTTCCAGTCAGTAGGTATGATAGGAAGATCGCTTTCACGCCATATCTTTTTTCCTGAAGATGAAGTTGGAATATGATCTGGCAGATAAGCATCAGGCTCTTCAAGTTCCATTAAATGACCAAAACACCAAGTAACATAATCACCTGATTTGGTTTTTACAAAGCCTTTATCGCTTTTGACAATACCAAGAACTGATGCAATTGCCTTTGCAACTGAAGGCTTTTCAGCTATAAACAGTCTATTCATCTTTAATCTCTGTATAGAAACGCTCACCAACCTCTTTACCATCTACTAACACTGCTGTGTATTGACGATATGGCATTCGTTTTTCTGCTGTATAGGCACGAGATCCGATATTTATAGTTTTGTAATAATGCTCATTTGTGTCTGATTCAAAAATTTTTGCACTTACTGTCTGAACTGCAGCGCAGTATTTAAAATCTTTGATGTAGCAGACATTATAGCCATCTTCTTCAACAACCTTATCGCATCTGTCAAAGCCGTATTTGCCCTTTCTGTAAGCCCAATCCCAGCGTGTAGCTATGTTGTATTGTGGCTGGTGAATTTCATATACGGTCAAATAATTCATTTGAGAAGTTGAAGTTACCTGATTTGATGCAAAGGCACCTGTTCCTAAAGGTTCAATATCCATACAGTAAGCAAAAGCAGGTAAATCGGTATATTTTCTACCTCCTTTGTAGGTCAAATCAGTAATTCTGCCTATATAGGCATTAAATGCAGCCTCACATCCTGCGATAAATCCTCCAGGGAGGCAAAGCCAGATGGCACATTCGCTATCACGATCTTTTCTGATTCCGTCAGAAATTGCAAAAGAAACCGATGTATTAAACAATAATGCCGACAGCATGAGATATTTTGATATATTTTTCATATTCTCTCCAAAAGGGGGGAAGAGATGCTACCTCTTCCCAAAAGGGTTAGAGCCTGAGCTCTAACTCACACAACAAGTAATTTTTTTTAAATTTCAGGTTCTGAAGCCTTCTTTTCAGTCTGAGCAGTCTGTTCCTTCTGAGGTTTTTCAAAGTTGATGCTCTTAATTGCACTTTGAGCTAAATCAAGTGCAACAGAATCTGCATTTAAGGTTCTTGCTTCCTTTTCTTTACCATCTTTGCCTGTAAACTTATCTACAGTTAAATAACCATTGACAACGAGCTTCATTCCGTCTTTGAGCAAATCTTTCATATAGTTTGCTTTATCGCCATAAACCTCAAGTTTCATAAAAGTTGGATCTAAAGACTGTAATTTACCAGCTTCATCCTGAGCAAAATTGCGATGATAGGCATTAGCAACAAGAACAGGAACTTCCTGGCCAGCGTTAGGTCCTGACTTAGGTGTGATGGTTTTAAGCTCAGGGTCGCCATAAAGAAAAACTTTATAGCCCTTTACTTGGTTGTCGCTCTTTGAAGTATTTACATTGTCAGACATTCTTGTCTCCTTTGACTTTTGTTGATTAAACGAATTACGTTTTGCTGTTTCAAGCTCTTTGCTGATAATCTTTAAACGTGCTCTCAGTGAAGCAATTTTTAAATCTTCCATATATGAAAGAACACTGCCAATAAGCTGAGAATTTACATTTTCTGAAGTTGCCATTCCTCCCCTTTTATTAGCTTGCTAATCCCAGTTGAGCTTCAAGGCGTGCTAAAGCTCCAGAATCTTCATCAGAAATACTGTCTTCATCTGCTAAAGAAGACTCAAATCCAAACAAATTCATTACAGAGTTTTGTATAGAAGCCATATCAGTCTCATCTGTATTGGAAATATCAGAGTTACTGTTAGTATTGTCTAATCCTGAATCAGTTTCACTCCTGCTATCTGCAGATGCTGATGTGGTGGTAGCCTCTTCATTTGCAGAATTTACTGAAGATGAATCAGTATCAGTGCTGATTGAATAATTCATGATGCTTGCAAGAATATCATCGGTTTGAACAGAGGCATTAGATGATACATTTTCAGTTTCATTTCCTGCTTCAGTTTCATTTCCTGCTTCTTGTTCTGTAAAGATAATTTCATCATCAGAATCATCAATGCCATCAAATAATGATTCGACATTAGCCTTAGTTTCTTCTGATGAAGTGCCAAAGCGAGAAGCAAGTTCATCTTCAGATAATTTTTCCGTCTTAAGCTTGGATAAGATTTCAGAGCCTAAAAGAGCTGCCATCTGACTTTCTGGGACTGAATCAAGTTTCTTGATAATCTCATCCTGATCAGGCAGTTCTTCCATACCGACAACCTTCTGCAGAAGTGCTGGATCATCAAAATCCACTTCATTAAGATTGTGAGTTTTCTCTTCACCTGCAGATGATGCTTTATTGTTGTTTGATAAAAATTCATCTAAATCAATTAAAGGTATTTCACAGCCTTCTGGTAATGGATGATTGATCCTTGATGTAAATGTTGGATCTTCAAAGTATTTGATTTTTCCACACTTAATAGGCTTTGTATGTTCTAAAGATACAATCTCTTCCCACATATCCATTTCTTTAAGCTCTTGAGGCAGCATCAGAGCTCTTTTCTGATCAGATGTAGAATCAGATGTTGATCCCTGTTTGCCATAAGAGCGTGATTTAGATGTGCTCTTAACTGTTTCATAGCCCAGCATTTCAGAATACTCATTAGCATCCTGCTGAACTACTGGAGATGGTGTATAGATAACCATTAAAGCGTGATTAGACATCAGAGTTAAAGCACCAGGCTTGCCATATACGTCTTCAAGCTGTGACTTATTCTGAATAATGGTGAGAACACGCATATTGTAACCAGCCTGATAAGAGATTGACTGAGCAATCTGATTGACCTTGCCGATTGCAGTGAACTCATCGAGAATGAGCAGACACTGATATTTAAGGCTCTTATCCTGCTGAGGAAGAACACGAGTGTTCAGGTTAATCAGCTGATCAAAGAAGATATTGATAATATTCTTTGCTTCAGCAAGCTTGTTTGGCGTGATACCAAGATAAATAGTCATTTTCTTTCTTCTCACATCACGCAGATCGAAGTCATTAGCTGAAGTTGCAGCATCGACACGAGGATTTGCCCATGGCATTAAAGGCACCTGCATAGATCCCTTTACACCAGCAAAAGTGTTGTCAGACAGAGTGCAGACACGTTGAATTGCATCAACACATGCTGCAGAATAGGGTCTTCCTTCAGACTTAGCTATTTCTATCATTTCATTCAAATGGTCAGGTAGAGCCTTTCCATATCCTGATGACTGTCTGAAAATTTCGCCAAAAGTCTTAGGCAGTCCTGGAGTCTCCAGGACTAGAAGGCAGATACCACGGAATAAATCCTTTGCCTGCTCATCAAAGAATTTATCTTTCGAGTTAGGATTGTTGTATAAAGCGTTTGCAATAGAGTCGATATCACCCATTCTATCGGATGGATCATCACTGATATAACCTAAAGGATTATATCTGTGTGTACGCATAGGGGCAGATTTTCCTTCTTTTTTGCCTGCTTCATAAACATCAAAAGGAGCAAATAAGTAAACTTCCTGGCCATGCTCTGCTCTAAAGCCTGCAGTAATGTCAAAGTTCTCAAGCTTAATGTCTAAAACAACAAGCGAATCAGAGTAATTCAGGCAATTAGGAATAACTATGCCAACGCCTTTTCCTGAACGTGTTGGCGCTGCGACCATCACAAACTGAAAGCCACCATAGCTTAAATATTCATTCTGATATTTGCCAACCAGGATAGTCTTGTCATAATCATCCAGATCTAAAAGCTTTGCTTTTTTGATTTCCTGAAGATTTGCAAATCGAGCATCACCATGCAAGGCTCTAGGTTTATTCCTGTTAATGTAAAAGTAAATTGCAGAACCTATCATTACAAGAAAAGGAAATGCAGCACAGAACGTTACAGACAGTCTTACTGATTTAACTGCTGAATTTTTATACAAAGGATAATATTCAAAGGCAGTAAATGGCTTTGCATACTCTAATGGCAGTCCATTAAACTTCATCAGAAGTAATGAACCAGCATAAGACAGAGCAATAAAGACTACAATTAATGCTATAGCTCCAACTATATAAGGATGTGACCTTAGTTTGTTTGATAAATTATTAGCCATAGAATTATTCCTTGAACTTTGACTCTGGATCAAACCAAAGCTCAGTAATGTGACGACCAAGACCGTTAATTTTGTCATTATGGATGCAGACAACTACATCGAGCACTAAATGCAGAAGCTTCATAATGACGGTATAAGGAAGAGCCTTACCCACATTTGATTGCAGAACCTTTAAGGCAAGATATTCAAAAACACCTTTAGATGAGCCAGCATGGCAGGATGTTATTGTTCCACCGTGTCCTGACAGGCAAACATTCAAGAAATCGAAAGTCTCACCTCCACGCAACTCAGCCAAAAGAATTCGATCAGGCTTCATTCTCAGACAGCTTCTCATAAGCGATGCTGCTGTAATAATGGCATCATCCTTTGCTTCTGATGGATAAAGCAGATTCACTACATTCTTGTGATTAGGAAGGCCCCACATCAGCTCTGGTACATCTTCGATAGTGATGAGTCTCTGATGCAGTGGAATAGACTGCATCAGTGTCTTCATGAAGGTTGTCTTGCCTGAGCCTGTCTCTCCAGCGATTATGATGTTCTTACCAAAAACAACAGCCTTTTCTAAAAACTGAACTCTTAATTGAGCCTGCTTTATTGGATCATCTTCAGCATTGATACACTGCTGCAGCTGCATCAGTTCTACATCTTCAGCACTGAGTCTTGATGCAGGCTTCACGTTGGCAAAGAAGTTGCCTGATATGTAATCCTGCATAGTTCTGACATGAAATGATGGCTTTCTAATAGTGATAGAAACTGTTCCATCCTTACAGGCAGGAGGCATAACAAACTGAGAGCGTTCTCCTCCAGGTAAAACGGCTGAAACTATAGGGCAGTTTTCTCCAAACTCAGTATTTGCAAATTTAGCAACAGCAATTCCTAATTGATATAACGCAGTGAAAGTAAGAATAGGAACCGAAGTGCTGACCCACTGCCCCTGCCTTTCACACCATACAATGCCAGGATCATTTACACAGATTTCTGTTACAAGTGGATCTTCAAAAAATGGTCTGAAAGGCTCAAGTCTGTATTTGACAGCTTCATCTTTCTGTAAGCTTGCACTGCTTGCACTATCACTCATTCATGCATCCTCTTTAAGTTGTACACTTTGGAGAAATCGACATCACGAGCAACGAAGATTGACACTCTTTCACCAGGATTTTTAATTAAAGTTGGAGGAATGTTGCCAGACTGGCGCATGGCTTCTTTAATGATTTCATTCATGCCATCTTCTGTAGTATCATACCTAACAGATGTATTTGATGACTTTTCAGCTTTGGTCATTCCAAACTTAAAGGCATCAGATACCATAGAGAACATCAGAGCTGATCCAAATCTTCTCCACCAGTGATGATCTACATAGCCACCGACACCTGCGCCACCTAATGCATCAGCTGTTGGTGATGAGATGTTTACTGCAACTCCTTCAGGTGTTCTTAATTCAGACCAGAGCATAAAGATCCTGTCTAAACCGTTCTGAACACTGCCTTGATATTCACCGATAGCTTTTGTTCCTTTTTCTATCAGCAGTACACGGCCATTCATTGAATATACGTTCTGAGGAATGATGCAGCTTGTCATACCAGGAACCGTAGTATCTACTCTGGTTTCGAGGATGCACTCAATAACAGTGCCTTTTGAAAGAGTTAAGCTAGGATTACTTATCACAGAAGCAACACTTACAGGCGTTGTCATTGAGCTTACCTGCGATGTTAAATTAGGAGCTTTGTTCTCTGCAGATAATCCATTCATTCCATTCATTGAAGACATATTTTTATTGTATGAATCAAGAACAGCCTGCCTGTCTGCATCAGTGTATCCACCAGGAACACCACCAGAACCAGAAGAGTTGCTGCTTATCTGTCCCATCATAGGTGCAGCAAATTTTAAGTCATCTAAAGTTGGCTCAACCTTATCATTGTGTGATAGAACGATACTTTCATGAGGCTGTACCTGTACCTGAGCAGGCTGATAAGAAGTAATTTCTGGCTTTTGTTCTAAAGGAATTAATTCAGATTTTTTCTCTTCTTTCTTTTCTTCTTCAGGAAATACAGGAAGAGTCGATCTTGATACTGATTTATTACTTGTCAGATCTGCAGCTCTGACAACATTCTTAGCAGTTGCTTCACCTTTATCAAATACCCCCCATTTTGAAGCAGCAAAAGCAGTCAATCCTACGCCTAAAGCAATTGCAGCCCAAAGCAGTAAAGCTGCATTCTTATTCTTTTTACGCTTCTTGCCAGAAACCGAAGGAATCCCCTGATGAGCAACCTTTTTTGAAGACTGAGAAGCTGCATTCTGAGCATTATCCTGGCCATTTTGTCCCTGAACATTCTCATTTTCAGGCATATTATTATTCTGATCTGACATTACTTATTAACCTCTCTTTCAATGCCTTTGATTGTTGTCCCTGATGATGGAACAAGGCTTCCTCCCTGATAATTCTCGTTATATATTCCTACAACGGCCTTGCCTGCTCTTAAACGAAATTCAGGAAAAACACCATGAACAATAAGCACCCCCTTTTCAACGTGATAATTAACCATGCTCTCTCCATCTGGAGTTACTCTATAAATTGCAGGGAAGTCACGCTGAGACTGGAATTTAAAGTAAGTAAAATTGTTGTCATCAAAAACTAAGGTAGGAGCAAGTGCTTCAGAGCCTTTGTCTTTGCCAAAATTCATGGTGTACTGATAATTACCTAATGGTCTTTCCTCAAGAAGATTTGGATCATCTTTATTTAATTCATTATCAATAGCCTTCTGTCTGGCTCTGTTCTCAGCAATCATTGCTGCTTCTGCTGGATAACGATATAACAGCTGATATGTCGCTTTTTTATCATCTGAAACAAGATGCACATCAATGCTGTAAACGTGCTTGTTGGTTACAATCACTAAATTTGTTGTGCCGTTTTTGTCTTTTGGCTTTAAGAAAAAATGGTTTTCTGATGCAGCAAATTCCCATGCTGTAGAGTAACCAGAGCCATAATTAACGACCGTCTCTCCTGGAGAGAATGTGATAGTTGTTATATAACCATTAACAGCATTGATTCTGGTTACATCATTGGCTTTATAATCAACATATTGAATACGACCATCTGAACGTGACTTTGTTGGTACATCAAGAGCATCTGCAGAGCCAGATAACAGTGCTGTAGTCATTAAAACAGCTAATATTGTCTTTTTCATTTCTTTTACCTTTAGAAAAGCTCAGAATCTACTCGGAAAGCTCAGGATCTACTCTAAAGCTCAAAACCTTGAATCCGAACGGATTCACAAGTCGAGCTGATTCAACTGAATCAAATTCTGGGTAGTATTCATAGGCAATGTTTGCTGTCCATGAATTAGAACCAACCTCAAGACCTGAGTCATTCTTAATTGTCTTCTTGGAAAAACGCACTGTTGCTACTTTTTCAACACCTGAGTTGACTGAGTTGATAACAATTGACTTAATCTGAACAACTACTCTGTACTTATTCTGAAGCTTGCTTTCGATGGACTTCTCTCCATTCTGGCCGTTAAACTGAGTTACATAGCTGTCATATACTTCAGGCACTGCAAGCTGTCTTACCTTCTCAATGTCATCATTAAGAGTGTTCCAGTCATAATTTTCGTGAGCATAAATAAACTGACTTACCCAGTACTTATCCATAATTTCTGAAGATGGAATGTCTGATGTATTAGCAATATGCAGAATTTCTGTTAAGCCTGTTGATTTATCAACCTGGACAACAAAAGGCTCTGTTGTCTTCAATGGAAGCATTAAAAAGATTGCTAAACATAAAATTACGACAAGACCACACGAAACCTTGGCTACATTCCAGGCCTTTCTTTCAGACTTTTCGATTAAGTCATTTTTGAAAACTTCCCAGGACAACTCATCAGCCCTTGCAGTTGTCTTTAAACCTTCAGACTCAGTTTTATTATTTCTTGATGACCAGCTCATCGTTTATCTCCTGAAAATTAACATTATTTGATTTTTCATTGTTTTTTACTGTTTTGGAAATTGTCACCATCTGATAATCAGGGTGTGGATTAACTGCAATACGCTCTGTAACAGGTTGTGTTGGAGGTGGAGGAGAACTGCATCCTGCTGCAGCTAAAGTTGCAATAACAATAAAGGTGATAGCTTTCATAAAATTTTGCCTCATTGACTTTGATTAGTAGATAAAATTAGAAGAAGGTGCAGAGCTTGAATTTAAGCTTTGTGATGACGAGCCAGAACTCAATGCTTGAGGTGATGAATTAGAACATGAACTCAACCCTCTGGAGACTCTTGCCATTGCTCCATCGCCACTTTGGAATGCAGCTTTGAGCGCTTTTCCTAAAGCTCCAGTTGCTGATGAACCATTTTGAGCTGCAGACAGAATTTGAGAGGTCAACATTCCTGCTGCAGCACCTTTTGTTGCAATACCTCCAACCATCTTCCCCATTCCTACTGTGCCTAAGCTCATGCCTCCTACGAGACCACCAGCGATTGAAGGTAAAGATTTGACGAGTGTTGCACAGGCAATAGCAATCATTGTTAGACCACAAGCAGCAGTCATTAGATCTAGCATTCCTGTATTTTTATTAATATGAGAAGTTACGTTTGCAAAGAAAGTATTTGTAATTGACGTTAATAATGTCATAAAAGCAGCGAATAAAACTAATGTCATTAAGTAGTTCAAACACTGTTTTAACCATCCATCAAACCAGCTTCTTGTGATAGGAAACATCAGGAAACTGAAAAATAAAGGTCCAAACCCAAGGATTAAAAAAAGAGAGATTTTGGTTAAGAGAAAAACTCCGAAGGCGCAGCATGTCAAGAAAATGCAGGCAATCAAATAAATTAATGAAAGAAGATTATTAATTAAAATTGCACCAATTTCAGTCCAATCTAATGTACTGATGATTTCAAACCATGTTTTAAAGAAGCCAAAACAAGTTACCCACATATTATCAATTGCAGCCCAACTAGATGAAGGAGCTCCTGGCAATGAACTTGTTAAAAAACTTTCACAGGCATTAATAAAATCAATACCGTAAGTAACGAAATTGCCAGTTTCTAAAGCAAGAAATGCAATTAACGCAACTTTAAAGCCATGAATGAGGATCTCCATCACTGGCTCCTGGGTACGGCCAGTCATCACCATATAGCCTTTAAGTACATAGTAAAGAGCAAGACTTGCTGTTAAAATTGGTCCCTAAGATCTCGGTTTTAATCTTACACTATCCAATACAGTTCCCATCATTACAGCTAGTCGCCAAAGCCATCTTCAAGGCAACCTTGCTTCAACTTAGAGTTTCTTAAATCGATAGGATCAATTCCCATTGCTTTAAATAGATTGTCGTGGCGTTGTAGCAGGTTGGTGGTTGGAATAATATTGTTACCATCCTTAATGCATTCAAGGGTATCTAAATCTTTCATGGTTAAATCAAAGGAATTCTGCTTTAATTTAACACGCTCTGTAGCTGAAGCACTTGCGTTCCACTTCTTAACCTTTAGACCAAAGCTATTCATAAATTCAGAAGCTAATAGAGAAAGGAATAATTTAGCGTTAAAACTTTGCTCTGTAGATACACCTAATGTATCAGCTTCAATATGATCTTTTAGGTAGCGATAGCCAATTTCAATTTGATTTCTATGAGCGTAATGGGTGTAAACCTCTTCATCACCAAATTCAATGGAGGATGCTAATACCCAAACAGCCTCTAATCTAGCAAGCTCAGTAGCCTTTTGATTATCGAGAGCATAGGTGTTTGTCTTGCCATCTACGACTAATACACCGTCATTGACTAGTTTGTCGTTTTTACCAGTTAATTTAGGCTCAGCAGGTTTTGCTTTCTTTGATTTTATAGCCTTAGCTAATTGAGCCTTGTATTCAGCATAAATCTGATTAACCTCATCCTTAGCTTCAATGAGGGAAGCTAGAGTGTGGTTATAAATACTTGGGTTGTAAAACATGTATACGTAAATAGTTTTCTTTTCTTTCTTACCAGTAGTAGTACTGTAATAAGACCATGACTTTTTAATTTTCATCATGTAATTAGTTTCACGATCTCTTGTGATAGAAATACAACCATTGCACATAGCTAAGTTGTCGATATTGTCTTTAATCAATTTCTTAACTGAGTTATGAGAGGTCTTTACATGAATGAGAAAATCGACATTGTAGTTATATAAGCAAGAAACGTTGTATACACACCAATAACCACGATCCATAACCAGTACATATTTAGAGCAACCAAAGTAAGCTAATTGCTTAATCACACCTTCTAAAGTTGCTACGTCAGTGATATTACCTGAATAAGTACAATGACCGAAGGTAGTACCAGTGTATTGATCGACAACAGTAAGGAAATTGATGATAGGAGTGTCATTACCACTCTTAGAGTTGCCATGCTTTGCCTTAATGATATTTTGGCAGTTAGCATCTAAATTTGAACCATCAAGGGCAATAAGAGTTCTGTTAGACAAAGACTCCTTACACTTTGATAAATCAGCATTCATGAGCATTTGCTTTTTCTTGTAAAAGTTAATCATCAATTCACTATCAATACTCTTAAATAGTCTGTAAATAGTGTCTTTATTGATGTTACCCTCGTAAGGAACAATATGATCTCTTATGTAGTACTCAACAGAATTTAAATCCTTAATACCTTCAGCAACAGTGTGAATTACCAAGGTGGTAAGTAGAGATAAATTTTTCTTTGATAAACCTATTTGCTTTAAAGCTCTACCTGAATAGCTGTTCTCAAAACACTTTTGAATAAAGTATGAGGCACCAATTTTCATATGACGAGGTGGCTCAATATGTAATGAAGGTAATTTAGACTTATTAGAAACAGTAGCAGCTTCTTTCTCATCAGTAGAAGCTATATCAATAGCGGTAAATTCCAGGTTATTTACGCCTTTACGCTCAACCTTAACGTCACGAAACTTTGGAAAGTGCAATTTAAAGTAGTGGTTAAATTCAATTACACCAACACCATCCTTAGAGCGAATAATACCAATGGACTTAACGTTAGTCTTCTTAGTTCTTTTGGTTTCCTTGTCATATTGAGGTGTATAAGCATATACATAGCAGTAACCATTAGCCTTAGAAAAGTTAACGTAGATATTAGGAAATCCGATGCTTAAGTTATCCATAGTGTAAATCCGAAAATTGATGGTATATAATGTAAGATTATATTACACTATTTTTAGATAAAATGCAATACATTTTGGGTATAAAAATTTAAAAAATCTTAGAAAGATCAGATTATTAGGGAGTGATGGGTGGTAGAATCAAAAATGTTATTAACGTGTAAGATCGGATTTTGAGATCTTAGGGAT
>ONCB01000098.1:8127-9407 GCA_900316175.1 uncultured Succinatimonas sp. | reverse complement strand
CCTCTAGCAAGATAATAAATCAATACAAGTTTTTAAAGAGCATCAATCCTAGAGTGGATCTGGATTTACTTAAATTTTTTATCTGGGAAACTCGAGTAAATAAGTTGTAGCCTTTTAGAAAATTACAGTTTTCGGATCATTGTATTCAATGGTCCGATTTTTTTCTATTTTAAAGAAGCCCGTTTTTTTTACTAATACAAAACAGAAATACGATATTTATCAAATTCTGTTACCGGATTTGTATAAATAAATTAACATAAATAATGCTTAATCTCTCATTTCTCAAAATATTGATTCTTTTTTTATAAATGTATTAAAAACAAACGATTTCTTATGTTAGAATGACAACGCTTTCAACTGAATTTGTGATCTGTTGGAAGTGAAGTTGTTTTATTTAATCACAAAGGAGCAATAAATGTTAACAGTAGCTGACAAAGCAAAAATCGTAGCTGAATTTGGTCGCAACCCACAGGACACTGGTTATCCAGAGGTTCAGATTGCATTATTAACTGCAAGAATTTCTGATCTTCAGCCTCACTTTGAGACTCACAAGAAGGATCACCACAGCCGTCGTGGTTTATTACGTTGCGTAGCTCAGCGTCGTAAGTTGCTCGACTACTTAAAGGCTTCTGACTTAGCACGTTATACTGCTATCGTTGAGAAGTTAAAGCTCCGTCGCTAATTTTAGCGTCTGGCTTGGGCGGCTTGATTGGCCGCCCTAATTTTATCGGCCCACGAAAGCGGCAAAGAAATAGTGGGTATAGGGAGATATTAGATGAACTTAAATCCAATTGTTCATACATTTAAGTATGGTCGTCATACAATTACTTTAGAAACCGGTGCAATCGGTCGACAGACTGATTCTGCCGTAATGGCATCCATGGATGATACTACCGTATTTGCAACTGTAGTATGCAACCGCAAGGAAGAAGTAGAAGGTCGTGATTTCTTCCCATTAACTGTTAATTACCAGGAGCGTTCATACGCAGCTGGCAAGATCCCTGTAAGTTTCTTCAGAAGAGAAGGTCGTGCAACTGAGGGCGAAACCTTAATCTCCCGTCTTATTGATCGTCCTTTACGTCCTTTATTCCCTGATGGATTCGTAAATGAGGTTCAGGTTGTAGTAACTGTTATGTCTGCAAATCCTGAAATTCCTACTGACATTATCTCAATTATTGCCTCATCAGCAGCTTTAGCTTCTTCAGGCCTTCCATGGAATGGTCCTTTGGGTGCTGCTCGTGTTGGATATATTGATGGTCAGTATGTTTTAAACCCATTAA
>ONCB01000098.1:0-8099 GCA_900316175.1 uncultured Succinatimonas sp. | reverse complement strand
TAATGGTTGAGTCTGAAGCAAACTGCCTGCCTGAGTCTGTAATGTTAGGCGCTGTTATGTTCGGTCATGAGCAGCAGCAGGCTGTAATCAAAGAGATTGCTGAGTTTGCAAAGAAAGTAAACCGTCCTGTATGGGATTGGGTAAAGCCAGCAGAGAACACTGCTTTAATTGAAGCTGTTAAGGCTGATGCCGAGGTTGCTGTAGGTGAGGCTTTCCGTATCGTTGACAAGTTAGAGCGTCAGGATAAGTTAGCAGAGATCCAGAAAGCTACCTGTGAGAAGCTGAAGGCTTCAAACGAGGAGTGGGCTGACAAGGACAACGAGATTGCAAAGATTTTCTTTGAGTTAGAGCGCAATATCGTTCGTGAGCGTATTTTATCCGGTGAAAAGCGTATTGATGGCCGTACCTTACGTATGATTCGTCCTATTACCATTGCTGCAGGTATTCTGCCTCGTGTTCACGGTTCAGCTTTATTTACCCGTGGTGAAACACAGTCAATCGGTACCTGTACCTTAGGTTCAGAGCGTGACGCTCAGACCTTTGAGGATATGGCTGGTGTTCGTTCTGACAGATTCATTCTTCACTACAACTTCCCTCCTTACTGCGTTGGCGAAATCGGTTTAATCGGTTCTCCAAAGCGTCGTGAAATTGGCCATGGTCGTCTTGCAAAGCGTGCCTTAAAGGCTGTTTTACCATCAATGGAAGAGTTCCCATATTCAATTCGTGTAGTATCAGAGATTACTGAGTCTAACGGTTCATCATCAATGGCTTCTGTATGTTCAGGCTGTCTGTCATTATTAGATGCCGGTGTTCCTGTTAAGGCTCCTGTAGCTGGTATTGCTATGGGTCTTGTAAAGGAAGAAGATCGTGTAGCAATCTTAACTGATATCATGGGTGATGAAGATCACTTAGGTGATATGGATTTCAAGGTAGCAGGTACCCGTGACGGTGTTACCGCTCTGCAGATGGATATCAAGACTGACGGAATTACCCGTGAGATTATGCAGAATGCATTAACTGATGCACACGCAGCACGTATTCATCTCTTAAATGTAATGGCAAAGGCACTTCCTGAGCCACGTCAGACCTTATCTCCATATGCTCCACGTGTTGTAACCATCAAGGTTCCTGCAAACAAGGTTAAGGAAGTTATTGGCAAGGGTGGATTCAACGTTCGTTCAATTCAGGCTGATACCAATTCTCAGATTGATATCGAAGATGATGGTACCGTAAAGATTTCAGCATCTTCACAGGCTTCTGCTGAGTCTGCAATTGAGAGAATCAATTCACTTTTAGTTGAAGTTGAAGTTGGCAAGGACTATGACGGTAAGATCGTACGTATCACTGACTTCGGTGCATTCGTAAATATTTTACCAGGCCGTGACGGTTTAGTTCATATTTCTCAGATCGCCAAGGAGCGCGTTGAGAATGTTGCTGACTATCTGACTGTCGGTGATGAAGTACGCGTTCGTGTATTAGACATCGACAATACCGGTCGTATCCGTCTGTCAATTAAGGCATTAACTGATGAGGCTGAAGCTGCTGAGGCTGAAGCAAACCAGTCAGAGAATGCTCAGGAAGCTCCTGTAGAGGAGAAGACTGAAGAAGCTGTTGAGGCTCCTGTAGAGCAGCAGGCTCAAGTTAACCCTTATGAGAATTCACCACGTGCTGATCAGCAGTAACAGTGATGAATAATTAATTACATGGAAAGGCTCGATTTTTCGGGCCTTTTTTGTGGTGGAACTTATATGAAAGATTCAAGAGAGCAATTCAAAACAAGATTAGGATTTCTTTTAATTGCAGCAGGATGCGCCATTGGACTTGGAAATGTGTGGCGATTCCCTTATATAGCAGGTCAGTACGGTGGCGCTGTTTTTGTTGCAGTTTACCTTCTGTTCTTATTTTTAATTGGTGTGCCTATTGTAACCATGGAACTTTCGGTGGGCAGAGCAAGTCATAACTCTGTAGGCTACTCATTTGAAACTTTAACTCCTAATAAAAAGTTCTGGCATAAAACCAAGTATCTGATGATTTTGGGTAATTACATCCTGTTAGGATTCTATACCATGGTTACGGGCTGGATGCTTTACTATACCTGCAAGGTAATAAATGGTGACTTTGTAAGTCAGGCTATCGGACAGGATGTCTCTGGCGGATTCTTTGGCGCAATGCTAGGCGATTACAAAACCCAGATTATCACTACAGTCATAGTAACATCAACAGCCTTCTTTGTCTGTGCTTTGGGCCTTAAAAAGGGTGTTGAAAGAATTACCAAACCTCTGATGATTCTGCTTTTTGGCCTTTTAATTTTTCTTGCAGGAAGATCATTTTTCCTGCCTGGATTTGCAGATGGTATTTCCTATTATTTAAAGCCTGATTTTTCAAAGTTTGCTTCAAATGACATTTTTGCAACTTTATATGCTGCAATCGGTCAGGCATGCTTTACTTTAGGTATCGGTGTAGGTTCTCTTCAGATTTTCGGCTCATACATGAATTCTCAGAAATCAATTCTTTCTGAGACTATATCTATTGCTGTACTTGATACTGCAGTGGCACTGCTTGCAGGCATTATTATTTTCCCTGCATGTTTCAGTTACAACGTGGAACCTGATTCTGGTCCTGGTCTTATCTTTGTAACTCTGGTATCAGTTTTCTCATCAATGCAGTATGGTATTTTCTGGGGTGGTCTATTCTTCATGTTTATGCTGCTTGCAGCCATGTCTACACTGATTGCTATCATTGAAAATGTCGTTGGAATATCTATGGATTTATTCAACTGCTCAAGAGTAAAGGCCGTTGCTGTAAATCTCATCGTAATTTTATTATGCGCACTGCCTGTAATCTTAGGCTTTAATGTCCTGAAGGATTTCCACCCATTAGGCGGTGAAACAGTGGTCCTTGACCTTTATGATTTTGTGCTTTCTCAGAATATTCTTGAAATCGGTGCGATTATCTACATCGTTTACACAACTTATAAATTTGGATGGGGCTTTGATAATTACCTCAAAGAGACCAATACAGGTGTAGGCGTAAAGCTTCATGCTTTATGCAGAGCATATTTCAAGTTTGTTTTGCCATTAGTGCTGATTGTACTGATGGTCAAAGGATATCTTTCAGTTTTTGGTAATTAATTTACAGGTGTCATATGGCAGCACGTGAACTTTTTAAAACAAGATTAGGTTTTCTGCTCATTGCAGCAGGCTGTGCCGTTGGAATTGGTAATGTATGGAGATTTCCTTTTATTACCGGACAGTATGGCGGTGCCTGGTTTATTTTACTTTATCTTTTCTTTCTTGTTGTTTTAGGCTTGCCTCTACTTACCATTGAGCTGGCAATTGGTCGTGCTTCAAGAAGCTCCATGGCATACTGTTACGAGTCTTTGGAGAATAATGGTTCAAAATGGCACTACAATAAATGGTGGCAATTCTCAGGCAATTACTTCCTGATGGCTTTTTATGTAGTTGTAACCGGATGGATGCTTTATTATCTGTGCTCTTTCATTTCTTGTAGTGTTGGAGCTTATGAAAGTAATGATGTTGCTATATCCCGCTTTAAAACATTGCTCGGTTCTCCTGTTACAATGTATAACTGTGTGGTTATTTCTGTTCTGATATCTTTTACGATTGTAGCTTTAGGAGTTGTAAAAGGTGTAGAGAGAATTACAAAACCTCTGATGGTTGTTTTAATTGTACTGCTTCTTGTGATGGCTCTTCGATCCTTCACTCTTGATGGTTTTAAAGAAGGTATCACATTCTACTTAAAACCTGATTTTTCAAAACTTGAAGGTCATTTTCTTGAGGCAATATGGGCAGCCATGGGACAGGCATTCTTTACATTGTCTGTAGGTTTTGGTGCTATCGCCATTTTTGGCAGCTACATGTCAAACAAGCATCGTATTCTTAATGAGGCAATATTTATTGCAGGTCTTGATACTGCTATTGCTCTGTTATCTGGCTTTGTAATTTTCCCTGCCTGTTTCACTTATGGCATTTCACCAGATGCAGGTCCTACCTTGCTGTTTGTTACAATGACAGTGGTATTTTCTAACATGACTTTGGGAAATATCTGGGGAACAGTATTTTTCCTGTTTATGTTCATTGCAGCTATTTCAACAATGATTGCCGTATTTGAAAGTATCATCGCTGGCTGTATAGAACTTTTAAAGCTTTCCAGAATCAAGGCAGTAATCATAAATATGGTAATTATTTTAACAATCTGTCTGTTACCATTATTAGGTTACAACGTTCTCTCTGACGTTCATATTATCGGACCTAAGACCGATCTTCTGGATTTCTTTGACTTCCTTGTATCTAACAACATTATGCCAATCGGATCAGTTGTGTTCGTTCTGTTTGTCTGTGCAAAGTCTGGCATGACTTTCAAACGCTATGTTGATGAATGCAATATAGGAAAAGGATTTAAGATTTCAGAGAAGCTTTACTTCCATTACAAATATATTCTGCCTGCAATTGTAGCTGTAGTTCTAGTTATCGGTTACATCCAGATTATTCAGAGATTTTAATTTACTAAAACAAACATAAAGGTAATATTTTATGCAAAGAGAACAGTTTAAATCCCGATTGGGATTCCTGCTGATTGCTGCCGGATGCGCTGTTGGCATTGGTAATGTGTGGCGATTCCCTTACATTACAGGTCAGTATGGCGGAGCTCTTTTCGTTTTAATGTATTTATTCTTTTTAATTGCTCTTGGTATTCCTCTTTTAACAGTAGAGCTTGCAATTGGCAGAGCATCCAGAGCATCGATTGCAAAGTGCTATGAAAATCTTGAGAAAAAAGGATCCTTCTGGCATGTAAACAAGTGGTGGCAGCTTTTAGGAAATTATATCCTGATGTCCTTTTATGGCATTATTACCGGATGGATGCTCTACTATTTCTTAAAGTTTGCATTAGGACAGGTACCAGAGAATCTTTCACCTGAAATTGCAGATAAGAATTTTGGTACTCTTTTATCAGATCCTGTATCCCTCTACAGCTGCATGGTAGCAGTTGTCTGTTTATCATTCATGATTGTTGCTTTAGGCGTGGTCAAGGGAGTAGAGAGATTTACCAAACCTCTTATGATTATCCTGATTGGTCTCTTACTGTTTATGGCAGGAAGATCATTGACCTTAGACGGTTTTGCTGAAGGCTTTAAATTCTATCTGCAGCCTGATTTTGCGAAGCTTGAAGGAAACTTCCTTGAGGCTGTATGGGCTGCAATGGGTCAGGCATTCTTCACCTTATCTATTGGTATGGGTGGTATTGCAATTTTTGGCAGCTATATGTCTGACAAAAACTCACTGCTCAATGAGGCTTGTTTTATTGCTTTTATTGACACTGCAATTGCTTTACTTGCTGGATTTGTTATTTTCCCTGCCTGCTATACTTATGCAATTGAGCCTAGTGCAGGTCCAAATCTGCTGTTTGTTACAATGACGGTTGTATTTTCTCATATGCAGTTTGGTACTTTCTGGGGAGCTTTATTCTTCCTGTTTATGCTCATTGCTGCTGTATCAACATTGATTGCTGTATTTGAGAATATCATTGCAGCTAATCTTGAGTTGTTTAACATTAAGCGTACTGTTGCAGTACTTGTAAACTTCTTTATTATCCTTGCATTAGCTGTTCTGCCTGTTTTAGGATTTAATGTATTGGACAATGTTCATATTATTGGTTCAGGAACTGGTATTACAGATTTCTGTGATTTCCTTATTTCCAACAATATTCTGCCAATTGGATGCATTGTATTTGTATTATTTGTGACATCCAAGTCAGGTATGGGATGGGAAAAGTATATTTCTGAGGCTAATAAAGGAAAAGGTTACAGAATTTCGCCTAGTTTATTATTCTATTTCCGTTACATTTTAACAACTGTTGTCGCAGTTTTACTAATTATTGGCTATTTTAAAGTATTTAGTCGTGCTTAAATAAAATTTTGAAGGTGTTTGGAGTTAAAATATCAATTAACTGTCTAAACACCTTTTTATTTTATAAAGCCTATGACTAAATTATTTTTTAAGTGCTGCGTATTGCTGACTGCATTGACCATTGCGTTATCTGCAGATGCAGCATCAAACAGAGCAAAAAACAAAAGACACAATCAGGTTCAAAAACCTGCTCCAGTTGCAGTATACACTGCAGAAAATCCACTTTTAAAAACTGATTCTCACCTGATATCTCAGCGCAGATATTTTATGGATGCAAGAAAAGCTATCAGACAGGGGGACATCAACCAGGCTTTATACATCAAAAGAAATTTTCTAAAGGATTATCCTTTGGCAATCTGGCTTGACTACTGGATGTTATCTACCGATCCTCAGGTATCAAAGTTCAATGATGTTATAAAGTTCATTTCAACAGATGATCATAAAGAGCTCTCTTCATTCTTGAAAGAGAAGTACATCGCTTATCTGCAGAAGGAAGGACAGTTTAAAAAGTCACTGCAGTTAATCGGTGAAAAGCCATATGATGACAATACCATTATGACTCCATATATGGAAGGAAGACAGTGCCGTTACTATGAGGCTTTGTGGCATCTTAACAAGGCTGACGTAACCGCTCAGGCTTTTGCAAATAAAATGTATCTGCAGTTAAGACCATATTCAAACGTATGCTCTGGTCTTATATATATGTGGAATCAGAACGGATACCTCAAAGACAAGGTTAAGCTTGAGAAGTTTGAAAGAGCTTATATTACCAGAAACTATAATGATACAACCCGTAATCTTTCATACCAGCTTTCAGACACAAAATTCTCAGCACGTGTCGCCAGAAGCATGAAGTATTACGATTCCCCTGAGAACATCCTAAAACTTGAACCAAACGGTTCAGATGAGCAGAGAAGAGTTGCTGTGCTGGCTTTTAAACGCTTTGCTAACTTAAAGCCTGAGGATGCATCTTTATACTTTGATAACTTTGCTAAGAACTTTAAGATCAGTGAGACTGAAAGACATGAGATTGTTCAGTTAATCTCCAGAGGATTCTTAGGTCGCAGTTCAACTTTAGAACAGGTTGAATGGGTAGACAGACATCTTCCTGCTGTAACCTGGACTGAGGAACTCAAGATCATGCGTATGCGCAGAGCAATCTGGTTCAGACAGTGGAATCAGGTTTACTCTCTTTATGATCAGCTATCTGAAAATTCAAAGAACGAAATCAACTGGCGTTACTGGAAAGCTCGTTCTGCAACAGAAATTGGCAAAAAACAGGAAGGCAGAGCTCTGATGATAAAGGTATCAGAGGACAGAAGTTTCTTTGGCTTTTTAGCAGCTCAGGAACTTGGCAGAGAGCTTCCTTTTAATCACGAGCATTTATCAAGTCATGCACATTGGCCTGCAACAGCAGCAAAAAACAAGGCTGCAGTTCGTTTCTTTGAGTTAAGGGCTTTAGATGATAATAATGCCTCAATTGAGTGGCGTGAAGTTGCTAAATATGGTACCAATGATGAAGCCATGCTGATGGCTGAGTGGGCTTTAAATTCAGGTAATGCCGCATATGCAATTGACAGTGTTATAGCCGGAAAGCGCTGGGATGCATTAGACTACCGTTTCCCTAAGCCATACTTTAACCTGTACAAGAAGTTTTCATCTTCTACATCAGTGCCTATTTCTTTCCTGTACGGTATCTCTCGTCAGGAGAGTATGTTAAATCCAACCATCAAGTCTCCTGTTGGTGCGGTAGGCTTAATGCAGTTAATGCCTGCTACAGCAAAACTTGTTTCTAAACAGAATCACTGGAAATACAGCGGTCCAAAAGATCTTGTGATTCCAGAGAATAACATCAGACTGGGTTCAGCCTACTTAAGAGATATGCTGGCCAAGTTTGACAATAACAGAGTTCTTGCTGCAGCTGCATATAATGCAGGTCCTGGTCGTATCAAGATCTGGAAGAGTTCTGATGGATTAAAGCGCGATACAGCTCAGTTTATTGAGAATATTCCTTTTACTGAGACCAGAATCTATGTGCAGAATGTTCTTTTATATGATGCAATTTATAAGAAATTGCTCTCTGGCAAAGGTAACTTACTCTTAAAGCCAGGCGAGAAATCATATAAATACTAATATTTTCAGAATTTTTTTATTTTTTTTTCTTTACAAAGT